>JBBRGX010000004.1:0-50737 GCA_038223605.1 Actinomycetales bacterium
GCGTCGAGCTGGCGATGGGGGCCGACGAGACCACGCGCGTGCGCTGAGCGTCACCACGCTGCCGCGGCGCGTCCGTCCGTCGCTCGGCTCAGTGCGCGTGCCGGTGGTGCAGATCGGGTACGTGCGGATGGGCGTGCTCCAGCCGCTCGTGGGCGTGCGGGTGCTGGTGCCGGCCGACGAAGCCGTCGGCGAACTCGTGCTCGTGCGTGTGGTGCGGGTCCGGGTGCTCGTGCTCATGGTCGTGCTCAACCGGTTCGTGGACGTGGCCGTGCGAGTGGTCCGAACGCGAGACCAGGGCGACTCCCGTCGCCGCGAGGGCGAGGGCACCGACGGCCTCGATCGTCACTCGTTCGCCGAAGACCGTCCAGGCGACGACGGCACCCAGGAAGGGTGCGCTCGCGAAGACGACCTGCGCGCGGGCTGCTCCGAGGTCGCGCGCGCCGGAGACCCACAAGGTGATCGAGAGCCCGTAGCCCAGCGCCCCGACCAGCAGCGCGGCCCCGAGGTGGGGCAGCGAGGGCAGCGGAGCGATGCTCAGGCCGATGGCCGTGTTGACGCTCCCGGCGACAAGGCCCTTGGCCAGGGTGATGTGCGCTGGTGCGAGCTCGTCGAGCTCGGCAGTGACGCTGTTGTCGACGGCCCAGCACAGGCAGGCGGCGGCGATGAGGAGGGCGCCGATGCGCAGGTCCGTCGTCGCTCCCGGGCCGGTGAGCAGCAGGCTCGCGGACGCGACGAGCGTGGCGCCGACCGCCACGCGCGGCCCGATGTGCTCGTGGAAGAAGGCGGAGGCGAGCAGCACGGTGAAGGCGAGCTCGAGGTTGAGCAGCAGGGAGGCGCTGGCCGCCGTCGTGTGCTGCAGGCCGAACGCGAGGAAGACGGGGCCGATCGCGCCGCCGACCACGACCGCCGTCGTGAGCCGTCGCGCACCCCGGCGCAGCGAGGCGGGGTCGGGCCGGTGCCGAAGGCTCGTGGGGAGCATCGCCAGTGCGGCGCCGAGGTAGAGCAGGCCGGCGAGCGTGAAGGCGTTCGTCTCGCGTGCCAGCTGGGCGGCGAACGGCGTCGATGCGCCGAAGAGCAGTGCGGCCAGCCCGGCGCGGACGATGCCTCTACGCACGGGCGCTGCCCGGATCGACCGGGCGCCGGACAGCCCCCGAGGCAGCGGAGCCGCAGTCGTCCGTGAGGCGGGGCCCGGTGTGTGCGCGCATGGGGAGACGGTAGTTCACCATCGCGCGCCCGCAGGACGGGTCGGCCGGTCGTCAGTCCGCCGGGTCCTTGCGTGACGTCGCCCGCACGTGCATCCCCTCGCCCTGCCGGCCGAACAGGCTGAGCACCTCGGCCGGGCGCTCGCCGGTGCTCCCGAACCAGTGCGGCACGCGCGTGTCGAACTCGACGACCTCTCCGGGGCCGAGGACGAGGTCGTGCTCCCCGAGGACGAGGCGCATCTGCCCCGAGAGCACGTAGAGCCACTCGTACCCCTCGTGGGCCCGGGGCTCGGGGACGGACGCGGCGGCGGGGATGACGATCTTCCACGCCTGGATGCCCCCGGGCTGACGCGTCAGGGGGACGACCGTCCGACCGTTGACCCGGCGAGGCTTGAGGCGGAGCCGAGGATCGCCCACCTCCGGGGCGCCGACGAGGTCGTCGAGCGGCACGCGGTAGGCCTGGGCGAGCGGGAGCAGCAGCTCCAGGCTCGCCTTGCGCTGGCCGGTCTCCAGTCGCGAGAGCGTGCTCGTCGAGATGCCGGTCGACTCGGACAGCGCGGTCAGCGTGATGCCCCGCTGGGCGCGCAGTCGCTTGAGGCGGCCGCCCACCTGGTCGAGGGTCGCGGCGATCGCCGCCGAGTCGTCCATGCCCCTTGTCTACCGGTGCTTCCCGGAAACGGCAAACTCCGTTGTCATTCGGGGAGACTCGGCCGAGCCTGGTGGACATGACAGCTGATCGCGAGACCTCGATGCAGTCCCCGGTCCCGGAGCCGACCACGCACCAGCGGGCTCTGCGGCCCCGGCTGAGCCGGGCCCCGGTCCCTCCTGGTGACGAGGTGAGCAGGGCGCCGGAGCGGTGGGCGCTCGCCGGCCTGTCGCTGTCGATGCTGCTGTCCTCGCTCGGCACGAGCAGCGCCAATGTCGCCCTGCCGACCCTGGCCCGGGTGTTCGCCGCTCCGTTCCAGTCCGTCCAGTGGATCGTCCTCGCCTACCTGCTCGCGATCACGACGGTCGTCGTCAGTGTCGGGCGCCTCGGTGACCTCGTCGGTCGACGTCGGCTGCTGCTGGCCGGGATCGGCGTGTTCACGGCGGCCTCGGTGCTCGGTGCAGCGGCGCCGAGCCTCACGGTGCTCATCGCTGCGCGCGCGATCCAGGGGCTCGGCGCCGCTGTCATGCTCGCGCTCACCCTTGCCTTCGTCGGTCAGACGGTCCCGGCAGCGCGGTCCGGTGCGGCCATGGGGCTGCTGGGGACGATGTCGGCGATCGGGACGGCACTCGGTCCCTCGCTCGGGGGTGTCCTGATCTCGCTGCTGAGCTGGCGGGCCATCTTCGGTCTCAACGTCCCGCTCGGGGTGCTCGCCCTCGTCCTGGCCCATCGCTTCCTCCCGGCCGACGAGCGCGAGGCGCTGCCGGATCGGGTCACCTTCGACGCGAGGGGCACCGTGCTCCTCGCGCTGGCTCTCGGTGCCTACGCGATGGCGATGACGACGGGGCACGGTCGTGTCGGCCCCCTCAACGTGGCCCTGCTCGCCGCCGCCGTGGTCGGCGCCGGCCTCTTCCTGCGCGCCGAGAGGAGAGCGCAGGCGCCTCTCGTCCGGCTGACGATGTTCCGTGACCCGGCCCTGAGCGGGAGCCTCGCGATGAGCGCGCTCGTCGCGACCGTGATGATGGCGACCCTGGTCGTCGGACCGTTCTACCTCGCGCGGACCCTCGGGCTCGGCCCTGCCCTGGTCGGGCTGGTCCTGTCGGTGGGCCCCCTCGTCACGGCGCTGACCGGGGTACCGGCGGGGCGTGTGGTCGACCGCATCGGGGCGCAGCGGGTGATGACGGCCGGGCTCGCCGCAATGGTGACGGCCGCGCTCGCCCTCTCGCTGACCTCGTCGTCAGCCGGGGTGCCGGGCTACGTCCTTCCCCTGGTGCTCCTGACTGCGGGCTACGCGGTGTTCCAGACGGCCAACAACACCGCGGTCATGTCGCAGGTCCGGGCCGACCAGCGGGGGGTGACCTCAGGGCTGCTGAGCCTCTCGCGCAACCTCGGGCTCCTCACCGGTGCCTCCGTCATGGGTGCGGTCTTCGCGATCGGCTCGGGGTCCGCCGATGTCGCCACCGCGCTCCCGGGCGCCGTCGCCGTCGGCCTGCGCCTGACGTTCGCCGTGGCGACGCTGCTCGTCGTCGCCGCGCTCGCCGTCGCGCTGCGCAGCGCCCCCCGCTCGCGCCGGGCGGGCCCGGTCCGCGGGTGAGACGAGTGGCGTGGCATGCACGAGACCATGACCTTCCTGGTGGAGCACCTCCCGGTCGACGAGGTCTCACAGCGCCGGGCTCCCGCGATCGGGAGGGGTCTGCTCCGGACCCGCGTCGTCCGTCGGCTGCGCGGCCGGCCCCGCGATGCCGTGACGCGGTGGCCGTGCTGCTGCGTCGGCGGGATGTCTGAGCGATCAGGCTCGCTCCGGCCGGGTGCGCGGCTAGCCTGAGGATCAAGGCACAGGCCCCTGTCAGAAGGGCGATCCCCATGGTCCACCGGACAGTTCCGCAGCCGAGTCCCGACCGCATGGTCGACCCGGCCGGCAGGCCGCTGGTGATGGAGGTCGTGCCGGGGCAGCCGGCGCTCGTGGCGCTGACGGCGGCCAGGTGGGCGCTCGCGGCGGGGGCGCCGATGCTCTACTGCGCCTTCGTCGACGAGTCCCGGATCGTCGTCGAGGAGTTCCCCGACGGCAGCGTGCGGCACGTCCCGATCGATCCGGACGGGCTGGACGAGGAGTGGCAGGAACGGCGGGGGCACATCGAGGACCACCTGACGGGTGTGCTCGACGGCTCGGGGGTCCGGTGGACCTTCCGCTACCTCGCCGGGCGTCCCGACCGTGCGCTGACCCACCTCGCGCGCGCGGTCGACGCCTCGGCGTTCGTCGTCGGTACCCGCGCCCCCGGGCCCGGCGCCCGGCTGCGCGAGGTGGTCGACGGCTCCGTCGCGCTGCGGCTCAGCCACCACCAGCACCGACCGGTGCTCGTCGTGCCGCTGGAGGTCGTCGACTGGAAGGCAGCGACCTGGTCGTGATGCTCAGCCCGTCAGGTTGAGCCGGTCCGGGTCCGGACCGATGCGTCCGCAGCGGTCAAGCCCGGTGATCCGTGCCATCGGTTCCGCGCGCAGGGTGACGGTGCGCACGGCGTGGTCCTCGGCCGATCTCGATGGTCTGGCCGACGACGCGCTCGGCGTCCGCCGCGGGGACCTGACAGGTGCCGACGTGACGGTGCGCACCGTCCGCTCGACCATCCAGCGGACCGGGCCGAGCGGCGTCTCGCCGTTCGTGAGGATGAGGGAGCAGGACGCCGTCCCTCCGCCGGTCACCTCGACGCCGAGCTTCTCGGAGAAGGCTCGCGAGGCCGCGAGGTCCGCGACGTTCAGGGAGATCGAGAAGGCGCCGAGCTCGATCGAGCCAGGCAGCCCGGGGAGTGCTGCGGGGGCGGTGGGCAGGCCGTCGACGAGGCTCCTGCCCCAGGTTGCGACCGGGTGCCAGGGGGGCGTCAACGGTCGATCCGGGCCCGAGGCCTCAGGATGGGGTCATGAGCGCCGCCCCTCCGCTGCCCGGCACCACCGCTCGCACCCGGGTGCTCGTCGTCGAGGACGAGGAGCCGTTGGCGCGCCTCGTGGCCTCCTACCTCGCGCGGGAGGGTTTCGAGGTCGAGATGGTCGCGGACGGCACCGTCGCGATCGCGCGGGCGAGGGCCGTCCCGCCGGACGTCATCGTGCTCGACCTCGGCCTGCCCGGTGCCGACGGGGTCGAGGTCTGCCGCGCGGTGCGCACCTTCAGCGAGTGCTACGTCCTCATGCTGACCGCGCGGGTCGAGGAGATCGATCGCCTGATCGGGCTCAGCGTCGGTGCCGACGACTACCTGAGCAAGCCGTTCAGCCCCCGCGAGCTGGTCGCGCGGGTGCAGGCCATGCTGCGCCGTCCGCGCCAGATGGCCGGCGGCCGCGTCGAGCCGGGGGACGGCGAGGTGAGTGAGGTCGGCAGGCTGCGGATGGACCTGTCGGCCCGTGAGCTCTCGGTCGACGGGAACCCCGTCGAGCTGACCAGGACGGAGTTCGACGTCCTCGCCGTCCTGGTGCGCAACCCGCGGCGGGCGTTCTCGCGGGAGCAGCTCATCGCGCAGGTGTGGGGCGAGGGCTGGGTCGGCGACCCGCACCTGGTCGACGTCCATCTCGGTCACGTCCGCCGCAAGCTCGGCGACGACGCTGCGGCACCCGTCTTCGTGCAGACGGTGAGGGGCTACGGCTATCGGCTCGGAGCGGGGCGATGACCGGAGGGCTCGCCAGGATCGCCAGGGCCGACCTCGCCACCCGTCTGCTGCTCGCGATCGTCGCCGTCGTCCTCGTGGGCGGCGCGACCGCATGGGCCGTCGGATCGGTCGTCGGTCCGGCGCTGTTCCATGAGCACATGCAGCGCATCACCGGCACGGCCGAGAGCGCGACCGAGCACGCGGAACGGGCCTACTCGACGGCGACCGCGCTCTCGCTCTCCCTCGCCCTGGTCGCGGCGCTCGCGGCGTCGGCCGCCGTCAGCCTCGTCCTGGCCGGGCGGATCCGTCGCTCCCTCGCCCCGCTGGGGGTCGCCGCGCGTCGGGTCGCCGACGGAGAGCGTGACGTCCGGGTCGCGCCGCCGGGCATCGGGCCGGAGTTCGACGAGATCGCGGAGGCGTTCACCGCCATGGCCGCCGACCTGGCACACACCGAGGAGACGCGCACCCGGATGCTCGCCGACCTGGCGCACGAGATGCGCACCCCGGTCTCGGTGCTCGCGGGGTACCTCGAGGCCATCGCCGACGGCGTCGAGATCGCGGACGGGCCGACGATCGCCATGCTGCGCGAGCAGGTCGGCAGACTGGCCCGGCTGAGCGAGGACGTCGCCCTGGTGACCACGGCCGAGGAGGGACGGCTCACCCTCGAGCGACGGATCGTCGACCTCGACACGGTGGTGCGCGACGCCGCCGTCCAGGCCTCGGGGCGATTTGCCGACCGCGGGGTCGATCTGGTGGTCGACTCGCACGCGGGCGCGCTGGTGGTCGCCGACGCCGATCGGCTGGGTCAGATCGTGACCAATCTGCTCGACAACGCCCGACGCCACACGCCGGCGGGTGGTGAGGTCCGGCTCGTGGTGAGCGCGAGCGCCGCCGGCGTCGTCCTCGACGTGCTCGATACCGGCGAGGGCATCGCGGCCGAGCACCTGCCGCGAGTGTTCGACCGGTTCTACCGGGTCGACGACGCCCGGGACCGGGCGCACGGGGGATCGGGGATCGGGCTGGCGATCGCGCTCGCCATCGCCCGCGCCCACGGCGGCACGTTGTCCGCGGCCAGCGCGGGCCCGGGCGCAGGTTCCACGTTCACGCTGCGTCTGCCTCCGACCCCACCGGACGGCGGCTGAGACCGAGCAGGCTCGGCGCGGTGACCTGCACGGCCGGCCACGGCGGAGGCGATCTTCAGAGCTTCTTCATGGAAGCGGTGGTCCACCTCTCAGGGTCGGGGGCCATCGTGGGCTGAGGTCGTCAACGAGAACGGGGTGGTCGTGGTGATGCGGGACGGGTACGGCATGGGGTTCGGCTGGATGTGGCTGCTGTGGTTCTTCGTCGTGGTCGGGATCGGGCTCCTGGTCTACGTGGTGGTCCGGCTCACCTCCGGTGGCCAGGGCGCAGGGCCGGGGTCCGCAGGGCAGGTCCCGGGGCCGGGCCCGGCCGCACCCCCGCCGGTCGGCACGCACCCCTCGAGCGCGCGGGCGATCCTCGAGGAGCGCTACGCCCGTGGGGAGATCGACACGGCCGAGTTCCAGGAGCGTCTGCGCGCGCTCGAGGGCCGGTGAGCGGCGAGCCCCTCAGTCGCCGGCAGGCGATCCGGATCGGCCTGCTGGGTGCCGGCAGCCTGGCGATCGGCGCGACGGGCCTGGCCACCCAGGGGTGGCCACCGTTCGGACCGGCGGGCGCTGCTGCGTCGCCGCCCGGCCGGTCCGCTGCCGGCGGTCGCGGGCTCGTCGAGCCCCAGGTCATCGACTCGGTCGCGGGCACTCTCGACCTCGACCTCCTGGTCGCCGAGGCCGACGTCGTCATCGACGGCGCGACGGTACGGATGCTCACGTACAACGGCACCGTCCCCGGCCCGACGCTCCATCTGCAGCCAGGAGACCGGTTGCGCGTGCACCTGACGAACGGCCTGGACGAGCCGACGAACCTGCACACCCACGGGCTCGAGGTCTCGCCGGCCGGGTCGAGCGACAACCCGTTCCTGCGGATCGATCCGGGTGAGTCCTTCGACTACACGATCGAGCTGCCGGCAGACCACCCCACCGGCGTGTTCTGGTACCACCCGCACCACCACGGGATGGTGGCCGACCAGGTCTTCGGCGGCCTCTACGGCGCGATCGTCGTCGACGCGGAGTCCTGGGCGCAGGTCCGGCCCCGCGTGCTCGTCGTGTCGGACGTGACGCTCGCCGGCGGTCGCATCGCCGACGTCTCGCGCGCCGAGCGCAGGCATGGACGGGTCGGCGAGACGGTGCTGGTCAACGGCCGGCCGGCGTCGGTCCTCGCGGGTCGGGCCGGAGCGACCCACCGCCTGCTCCTGGTCAACGCCTGCACGAGCAGGTACCTCGACCTGGACCTCGGCGGCGAGCAGATGCTGGTGCGGGGACTCGACGGCGGGCGGCCGGCCGAGCCGCAGCCGCGCGAGCGCCTGCTGCTCGCCCCGGGGAACCGGGCCACCCTCGACGTCACGGTCCCCACCGCCGGCGCTGTCCTCACCGCGCGTGCTCACGACCGGGGAGCGCCCGAGATGGGGATGAGGGGTCGAGCGGCGACAGCCGAGACCGATGCGACGCTCCTGACCCTTCGTGCCGATGCCTCAGCGACGCAGCAGCCGGAGCCTGGTGAACCGGCGGTCGGGCCGCTCCCGCGTGATCTGCGCGCCGTCGACGTCGCCCGTCGCCGCACGCTCGAGCTCACGATGGGCATGGGCATGGGCGGGGGAGGCATGCGGTACCTCATCGACGGCAGAGCCTTCGACTCCGACCGGGTCGACCAGCAGGTGCGCCTGGGCGACGTCGAGGAGTGGACGCTGCGCAACGCCACGGCGATGGACCATCCCTTCCACCTGCACGTCTGGCCGATGCAGCTGCTCAGCACCGGTGGGAGCGCCGCGCCAGGCGTCGACCGGCGGGACGTCGTCGACGTTCCCGCCGGCACGGAGGTCCTCGTGCGGATCGCCTTCGAGAGGTTCTCCGGGACGACGGTCTACCACTGCCACGTCCTGGACCACGAGGACCTCGGGATGATGGGGACCGTCCGCGTCGACTGAGGTCGGCACCCGCTCGTCAGGCGAAGATCGCGGTGCCGTACTTCGCGAGGATCGCTGCCGCAAGGAACACGAGCCAGGCCGCGACGGCGAACGCGTCGGCATCCGCATCGATCAGTCCTGCCGCCCACGCCTGGACGCGGCGCGGGAGGTAGAGGTTCTTGTCCCGGATGTTCACGTGGGTCAGCGAGACGAACACGAGCGTCGTGGAGACCGTCACGAGCAGGCACCAGGGGCACAGGGCGCCGATGACGAACATCGACTGGCTGAAGAGCCAGTACGCGAAGATCACGCCGAGCGTGTACACGGCCTGGGCAGACGCCATGAACCAGCGGGGGAACCGCACCCCGCCGAGGGCCGCGACGGCCAGGGTGATGACCACGGGCTCCGCGACCAGGCCGAGGAAGGCGTTGGGGAAGCCGAAGAGGTGCGCCTGCCATGCCTCGGCGACGGTCCCGCAGCTGAGGGTGGCGTTGAGGTCGCAGCTCAGTGCCGTCCCCGGGTCAGCGGCGAGGAGCACAGCGTCGATCGAGAGGACGAACGAGGCGACCAGGCTCACGCACGCCGAGACGAGCATCATCGTGAAGATGACGCGGTCCTCGTGCCGCAGGCGATGAACGGCGCCCCAGAACCGGTCCGTCGGCGAGCGCGCTGCGGCCTGCTCCGGTGCCGGAGCGCCCGGCCAGCGCTCGAGGTCGATGCTCATGGTGATCCCCTGGTTCGACGGTGGGTCACCAGCCTGTCGGGCGGCGGCGAAGTCCTCGTCGAGACCGGATCAAGATTCGATGAAGCCTGCCGCCGCCAGGGCGAGATGTCGGCGATCCGTGCTTACGATGCGTCACCGTCTCCCCGGGGTGGGATGCGGCGAGCGAGCAGGCAGCAGGTCGGAGGAGGACCATGGTCGACAGCAAGGCATCGAGGGCGGCGCGCGCAGCCGAGCTCGCCGGCGTTCGCGCCCAGCAGGTCGCCAAGGAGCGCCGGACGCGCCGGCTCGTGGTCGCCGGGGCGGTCGTGGCCGTCGTCGCTCTCGTCGGTGTCTCCGGGGCGGTCCTCCTCAACGAGAGTCGCAGGCAGGATGCTGTCGCCGTGGCGGCCACCCGGCCGATCCCGGGGGTCGCCGAGGAGACCGGCCTGTCGGCCAACCACGTCGATGCGCTGCCCGAGCCGACCCCGACCGAGGCGGCCGGCACGCTGCTGCCACCGGTGGGCGGGGACCACGACCCGGTCCCGCAGAACTGCGGTGTCTACACCGAGCCCGTCGCGACCGCGAGTGCTGTGCACTCCCTCGAGCACGGCGCGGTGTGGATCGCCTACCGGCCAGGACTCGACCAGGGCGAGATCGACTCGCTCACCGCCCTCGCGCGCGGGCGGGCGTACGTGCTGCTCAGCCCGTTCCCCGGGCTGAGGTCGCCCGTCGTGCTCTCCGCGTGGGGCATCCAGCTGGAGCTCGAGAAGGCGAACGACCCACGCGTCGAGACCTTCCTGACGAAGTACGTCCAGGGCGAGCAGACCCCCGAGCCAGGGGCTGCATGCAGCGGCGGTGCGGGCACCCCGGCGTGAGCGGCGCGTCGCGGCGGATCCCGGCGCTGCGGGCCTGCCGTCTCTGCGTCGGCGAGACCCTCGGGGACCGTGACCCCTCGCCGGGCGGACAGCTCGGACGGCTCCGCGCGATGGACGCCGCCGACGAGGTGCGCCTCACGCTCGTCGACTGCCTCGACGAGTGCGAGCGGGGCGACGTGGTCGTGGTCCGGCCGTGCGCCACCGCGGGCGCGGTGGGTCGAGCGGAGTGGTTCGCCGGGCTCGCCGGGGACCAGGCGACGGGCGCGTTGCGCGCCTGGGTCCGCGCGGGTGGGCCGGGGCTGTCCTTGCTGCCACCCGAGCTCGCGTCTCTGCACCTGGCCCGGAGCGACGCAGGAGAGGCGTGAGGGTTGTCCCCACGTCGTCCGGTTCGACGTCGGTGTCCTCGTGGGGGCTCCTGAGTCCTCGCCGTGAGCGGGCCCGTGAACGGGCGGTCGTCAGGGTCTGAACGCACCTGCGGACCACTGCTCGAGCGGTCGGTCGCACTCCTGTGGCGTCACCGGAATGCGGGGGAGCCCCTGCGGGGTTCTCCCTCTGTCACCACCCGACCGACGAGAGGACCCCGACCGTGCGTGCGATCTGGAACGGCACCGTCATCGCCGAGAGCGACGCCACCGTGGTGGTGGAGGGCAACCACTACTTCCCTGCTGACTCCGTGCGGTGGGAGATGCTCGTCGCCTCCGACCGTCGCTCGACCTGCCCCTGGAAGGGCGAGGCCCACTACTGGTCGGTCGAGGGTGCCGGCCCGTCGGGCTCCGACGTCGCCTGGGCCTACCCCGAGCCCTCGGTCGCGGCCAGCCAGATCGCAGGACGGCTCGCCTTCTGGCGAGGTGTGACCGTCGAGGCCTGAGGCGGCTCGTCGGCGGTGACCTTCGTCACCCCGACCACTCGGTGGGGTGGCCTACAGTTCAAACGTGGCTGAATCAATACGGATTGAACCGAGGCCGACCGGGCCATCGGGACCCGACCGTGCCGAGCGTGCCCTCGCCGTGCTGACCGCTGCCGCGGATCCGGTCCGGTGGGCCGTTCTCGACCGGCTCGGTGACGGGACGCACTGCGTCTGCGACCTCCAGGCCCACGTCCCGATCGCCGCCAACCTGCTCAGCTATCACCTCAAGGTCCTGCGTGAGGCGGGGCTCGTCACCACGGAGCGCCGAGGCCGCTGGGTCGACTACACCCTTGCGGCCGATGCGCACGAGGTGCTGGCCGCCGCCCTGCCGACCGCTCTCGCCTCCTCCGCCCGATCCCTCGTCGGGGTCGCTCCGTGAGCCTCGTCGAGCGGGTCGCGACCGGGACCCCGCAGCGTCGGTGGTCAGCGCTCGCCGGGGCCGGCGTCGTGTGGGTCGCGCTGTACGTGCTCAACGAGCCCTTCTGGGACTGGCTCGTCTACCGGGCCGTCGGCCTTGACGACCGGTCGAGGCTCGGCTCAGGGGTCCACTTCTTCTTCTACGACACCGTGAAGATCGGCCTGCTCCTGACCGGGATCATCTTCCTGGTCACCGTGCTGCGCTCGTTCATGTCCGTCGAGCGCACCCGCGCGCTGCTCGGCGGCAGGCGCGAGGGCCTGGGCAACGTCCTGGCGGCCGGTCTCGGGGTGATCACCCCGTTCTGCTCCTGCTCGGCCGTCCCCGCCTTCATCGGATTCGTTGCCGCCGGCGTCCCGATCGGCGTGACGATGAGCTTCCTCATCGCCTCACCGATGGTCAACGAGGTGGCGATCGCCCTGCTCCTCGGCCTGTTCGGGATCGGACCGACGCTCCTGTACATCGGCGCGGGCCTCACGGTGGCGATCGTCGGTGGGCTCGTGCTCGGTCGGCTGCACGCCGAGCGCTGGGTCGAGCCCTTCGTCTTCGAGACCCGCCTTCGTGGTCGGCTGATCGACTCGACGCTCGCCCTGAGCTGGGACGACAGGATCCGGATGGGCGTGGAGGAGGTCGGCTCGATCCTGCGGAAGATCTGGCCCTACCTGCTCGTCGGGATCGGCCTCGGTGCGGCGATCCACGGCTGGGCGCCGGAGGACCTCTTCGCCCGGTACGCCGGGGCCGGCAACCCGTTCGCCGTCCCCGTCGCGGTGCTCATCGGTGTCCCCCTCTACTCCAACGCGGCGGGGATCCTGCCCCTCGTCGAGGCCCTGCACGACAAGGGCCTGCCGATGGGCACCCTGCTGGCCTTCATGATGGCCGTCGTCGCGCTGTCCCTCCCGGAGATGATCCTGCTGCGCCGGGTGATCAAGCCGCGCCTCATCGCCACCTTCGTCGCTGTCGTCGCCGTCGGCATCCTGGCTGTCGGCTACCTGTTCAACGCCGTCCTGGCGTGACCACCCCTTAAGGAGAGAACGTGCTGATCAAGATCTTGGGTTCCGGCTGCGCGAACTGCGTCAACCTGGAGCGCGTCACCCGGGAGGCCCTCGCCGAGCTCGGGCTCGAGGCGAGCGTCGAGAAGGTCACCGACTATGCGGACATCGCGTCCTACGGCATCATGCGCACCCCCGGGCTCGTGGTCGACGAGCAGGTGCTGCTCTCCGGCCGGGTCCCGACCCGTGACCAGGTGCGGGAGCTGCTCGCCCCGCTCGGGTGAGTCGGGAGTGCTGCCCAGCCCACCGCATGGCGACGGTCCTGCGGGTGGACCCGGAGATCTGACGGCGCGGCCCGGGTCTGTACCGGGCGGGGGAGCGTGCCGTACGGTCGTTGTCTCAGCCGGCGACAGTGCGGTCCCGGCATGTCTGTGTTGGAGGTCGCTGACCATGCGGATCACCGAGGTGCTGCGGCGCAAGGGCGACACGGTCGTCACCATCGCCCCCGACAGGACGGTTCGTGAGCTGCTCGCGCTGCTCGGCGAGCACCGGATCGGCGCACTCGTGGTCTCCGAGGACGGCCGGCACGTCGCCGGGATCGTCAGCGAGCGCGACGTCGTGCGCCGGCTCCCGACGGACGGGGACGTCGTCCTCGACGCGGCCGTGTCGACGATCATGACGGTGGGGGTCTTCACCTGCACGCGCGAGGACACCGTTGAGGACCTCATGTCAGCGATGACCGAGAAGCGCATCCGGCACGTGCCGATCCTCGTCGACGGCGAGCTGGTCGGGATCGTCAGCATCGGCGACCTCGTCAAGCACCGGCTCGCCGAGCTCCAGGCCGAGCGCGACCACCTGACGGCGTACATCAACGGCTGACGGCACCCCTGCCGAGCGGCGCGCTCGACGTTCCCCGAACGGCGGCTGGGCGGCCCTCCGCCCCGGCTGTCGGTGCCGCGGCCTATCGTCGCCGAATGGACACCGCCCCGATCCTCCTCGTCCCCGGTTTCTGGCTCGGCGCGTGGGCGTGGGACGAGGTCCTCGGCACGCTCCACTCGGCCGGTCACGACGCGAGGGCGCTCACCCTGCCCGGGCTGGAGTCGGTCGACGCCGACCGATCCGCCGTGACCTTCGCCGATCACGTCGACGCCGTGTGCGCTGCCGTGCTCGCCGCTCCTCGCCCGGTGGTCCTTGCCGTGCACAGCGGTGCCGGTGGGGTGGGCTACGCGGTGAGCGACCGGTTGCCGGATCACCTGGCGGCGGTGGTGTACGTCGACACGGGTGCCGCGAACGGCCCGCTCGACGCCGGCCTCAGCGCGGTCGAGGTCCCGCTGCCGAGCGCGGAGGTCCTCGCCGCCGAGGAGAATCTCGACGGTCTGACGCCGGAGCAGCTCGCGACCTTCCGCCGTCGCGCGGTACCGGAGCCCGGCGGCGCGCTGCGCGAGGGGCCGGTCCTGACGAACCCCGCCCGGCTCGACGTGCCGAGCACGGTCATCTGCACCGGGTTCTCCTCCGCCGAGTACGCCGAGGCCATCGCGGCGGGCTACACCTTCCTCGGCGGCCTCGCCGACCTGCGCGACGTCACCTACGTCGACCTCCCGACGAGCCACTGGCCGATGTGGTCGCGCCCGACGGAGCTCGCCGAGATCCTCGGCGAGATCGCCTCACGCGGCTGAGTGGTGCGCTCGCGCCGGCCGCCGGGGCTGCTCACCTGTCCTGGTCATCAGCCGCCCGACGAGCGCGGTCGCTCGTCACAGGATCGGCCCGTACGGTTCACTCGGTCCGGCCGTCCCACCTGCCTCGGAGGCCCCCATGCTGCGCAACGGCCTTGAACCCCTCCACCTGCTCGTCCTGCTCCTCGTCGTGCTTCTGCTGTTCGGCGCGAAGCGGCTCCCCGACCTCGCCAAGAGCGTGGGTCAGTCGATGAGGATCCTGAAGAACGAGGTCAGGGACCTCCGCGATCCCTCGGACGGTACCGCTGCCTCCTCCGACGAGACGCCTGGCCCGGTGCAGCCCCGCGACTGACCGGTCGGGCCCGTGCGCGCCACCGGCGAGCAGCGCGCTCGGCGGTGGTGGTCCGCGCGCACACGGAGGGGACGGGTCCCCGACGATGGGCCTGCCCGTCCTCACGGTCCGGCCCGTAGGCTCGTGCGCGAACCACCGTTGACCGAGAGATGAGCGATGGACCCGTCGACCGAGCCCGCCAGCCCCGCCCCCCGTACCGCGATCGCCGTGCTGACCTCTGGTGGCGACGCCCAGGGGATGAACGCCGTGGTCCGCGCCGTGGTCCGCACCGCGATCGGCGCCGGCGCCGACGTGTACGCGGTCTACGAGGGGCTCCAGGGGCTCGTCGAGGGCGGTGACCGGATCCAGAAGTTCGAGTGGGGCTCGGTCGGATCGATCCTGCACCGCGGTGGCACCGTGATCGGCACCGCGCGGTCAACGGAGTTCCGCCAGCGTGAGGGTCGGCTCAAGGCCGCCCGGAACCTGGTGCTGCACGGCATCGACCGGATCGTCGTCATCGGTGGCGACGGCTCGCTGACCGGGACGGACCTGTTCCGCAGCGAGTGGTCGGGACTGCTCGCCGAGCTCGTGGAGCTGGGCGAGATCACCACCGAGCAGGCCGCGCACCACGGCCACCTGATCATCGCCGGGGTCGTCGGCTCGATCGACAACGACATGGTCGGCACCGACATGACCGTCGGGGCTGACTCCGCGCTGCACCGGATCCTCGAGGCGATCGATGCCCTGGCCAGCACGGCGGCGAGCCACCAGCGCTCCTTCGTCGTGGAGGTGATGGGCCGCCACTGCGGCTACCTCGCGCTGATGAGTGCGATCGCCGGTGGCGCGGACTACGCGCTGATCCCGGAGAACCCGCCGCCGGACGGCTGGGAGGACGAGCTCTGCGAGCGGCTGCGTGCAGGCCGCGCCGCCGGGCGTCGCGACAGCATCGTCGTCGTCGCCGAAGGGGCGCGCGACCGCGCCGGCAACCCCATCACCAGCCAGGACGTCCGCGACCTGCTCCAGGACCGGCTCGGCGAGGACACCCGCGTGACGATCCTCGGTCACGTCCAGCGCGGTGGGGCACCGAGCGCCTACGACCGCTGGATGCCGACGGTCCTCGGGCACGCCGCGGCGCTCGAGGTCGTGACCGCCGGCCCCGATCACGAGCCGCAGCTCATCGGGGTGCGCAACAACCGTGTCCACCGGACCCCCTTGATGGCGGCGGTCGAGGCGACCCAGGAGATCACCCGCCTCGTCGACGCCGGCGACTACGAGGGCGCGATGGCCGGCCGAGGCGCCTCGTTCGCCGAGATGGTCCGGGTGTTCCGGGGGATCGCCAAGGTCGCGCCGACGCAGACCGGGACCGGCTCGCGTATCGCGATCCTGCACGCCGGCGGGCTCGCGCCGGGGATGAACACCGCCGTCCGCGCCGCCGTGCGCTTCGGCATCTCCAACGGGCACACGATGCTGGGTGTCAAGGGCAGCTTCCAGGGCCTGATGGACGGCCAGGTCAGCGAGCTCACCTGGGGCGACGTCGAGGGCTGGGTCGCGATCGGCGGTGCCGAGCTCGGCACGAGCCGTGGGGTGCCGAGCGTCGAGCAGTTCTACGCGGTCAGCCGCGCGCTGGAGAACCACCGGATCGATGCCCTGCTCGTGATCGGCGGCCACCGCGCCTATGAGGCGACCTACCGGATGCTCCAGGAGCGTGACCGGTACCCCGGTTTCCAGATCCCCGTCATCTGCCTGCCGGCGACGATCGACAACAACCTCCCGGGCTGGGAGATGTCCGTCGGAGCCGACACCGCGCTGTGCGAGATCGTCAGCGCCGTCGACCGGCTCAAGCAGTCGGCGATGGCCTCACGTCGCTGCTTCGTCGTGGAGGTGATGGGCCGCTACTGCGGCTACCTCGCGCTCGTCGGCGCCCTGTCCGTCGGCGCGGAGCGCGCGTACCTGCACGAGAAGGGCGTCACGCTCGCCGACCTCTCGGCCGACGTCGCCGAGATGAGGGCGAGCTTCGCGGCCGGCCGGCGCTTCCACCTGGCGATCCGCAACGAGGCGGTCAGCTCGGGGTACACCACCGACTTCATGTGCCAGCTCTTCACCGAGGAGTCCGGCGGCGCGTTCGATGTCCGGCCGATGGTCCTCGGGCACCTGCAGCAGGGCGGGAACCCGACGCCCTTCGACCGCGTCCAGGCGACGCGGCTCGCTGCGTACTGCGTCGACTGGCTCTCCGGTCAGATCGAGGCGGGCAAGCGCGAGTGGGGATTCGTCGGGCTGACCGACGGCCATCTCGCGACCATCCCGCTCAAGACGATGCCCGACCTCGTCGACATGTCGGTCAACCGGCCGTTCGACCAGTGGTGGACAGCCCTCGAGCCGATCATGGACGCGCTGGCGACCGAACCTCGTCCTTAGCGGGACTCCCGCGCTCGCTGCGTCGGGTGGCGTAGAGCGCTGAGTCGGCGTTGGCGATCAGGGCGAGCTCCGAGGTCCCGGCCGGCGCCGTCGCCGCACCGATCGTCACGGTGGCACCGTGCGGCAGCAGACCGTCGGCGATCCGCGCGCGCAGCCGATCGGCCGTGAGCCGTGCCGCGCGCTCGTCGGCCCCGACGAGCAGCAGCGCGAACTCGTCGCCCCCGACGCGGCCGGCGACGTCGCCGGCGCGGCAGGCGCCCCGCAACGCCGCGCCGAGCTCGGCCAGGAGCTGATCACCGACAGGATGCCCGAACTCGTCGTTCACCGCCTTGAAGTGGTCGACGTCCAGGACGAGGACGCTGAGCTTGGCCTCGGGCGCGCTCACGAGCATGGCCCGGCTGACCCGCTCGTAGAACGCCCGGTGGTTGAGGCAGCCGGTCAGCCCGTCGTGCTCGGCGAGGCTCGTCGCCTCCTTGGCGACCTCGCTGATCCGACGGTTGAGGCTGAGGTAGTTCTGCGAGGCGATCGCGGCGACGGCGGTCGTCATCACCAGGGCGGCGGTGAGGAACACGGCGTCGGCCGCCCCGACGCTCGGGCCGACGAGGCCGACGATCGCGAACGCCAGGACCGAGCCGAGCCCGACACCGATGGTGCCGACGGGCGGGAAGGCGAGGGCGGCATGGGCGATGAGAACGAAGAGGAGCGCCCGGTAGGGGCTCTCGGCACCACCGTCGAGCGCCATGACCACGGAGACCACGACGATCCCGGTCAGCTCCCAGGCGTAGAACAGGCGATGGACCTGGCGAGTCGCCACGAGGCGGTCGAGCGGGACCATCAGCAGCAGCGGGGTGAGGACGGCGACCGCCGCGCAGATCGCCAGGATGACGCCCGAGTGCGGCGCCGAGGGCCGCATGGCGATGCGCACGGTCACGGCGGCCGGCAGCGCGTAGGACAGCACGATCCCCGAACGCCGGTGGCGTCGCCAGAACTCGCTCGGCCGTGCCTGGGTCGCCTGACAGCTCATGACTGCTCATCGGCAGGTCTCGGCCGGGGATGAAGGGCGAGGTGCTCCCCATCTGGTGCGAGGGGCTCCCCATCTGGCGCGAGGGCGTCGGTGCCTGAGGTCGATCCCTTGTCCTGTCGCTGTCGCTGCCACGGCCACGGCCGATGTGCATGCCGCGAACGTCGGCAGCTCCGACCCGGTGCTGCGCTCCATGCCCAAGGCCCGCGACAACGGTCCGGAGCTCGGCTCCCGCTCGCGTCGCCCGTCGGGGCCGCACCGGTGGCGCCGGGATCTCGTCCGCCCACCTCGGCGCCGTCGCCCTCACCTTTCTCCCGTCCACCAGCGGGTTTGACGGGGGTGCCTCCCGACGTCACACTTACTTCTGACGGTGCGCATCGCCTGCCCCCTGCGCGGTGCGCACCGTCTTCTCGTCCAGACGGCCCGCCCGGCGTTCTTCGCCCGGTGGGCCGTTCTCGTCGGGTCATCCGTCGTCCGCATGGTCGCAGCGCGCGGCCCGAGTGCTCGGGCTTCGGCGCGTTGTCCCCGGCTCGCCGCGTGCTGCCGTTAGCGTGCAGATGTGATTCCCGCGCTCATTCCAGGCACGGGACCCGACGAGTCCCGGCCCGAGGGCCCCGTCGCTGTCCCCGTCGCCAGCACCAGGGACCTCGTCGACCGTGCGCTGCAGGTCTGGCGGGCCGATCTCGTCGTCCGTTCCGGCACGTCAGCGCTCAGTGACGTCGACCGGCTCGGCGAGGCCCAGCTGGATCTGTCTGCAGCCCACCCCTCCGGGACCGCCCAGCTCTTCGCCGGGCGGCCGACGCGGCTGAGCAACCTCGTCCGGGAGGGCTCAGCGCTCGTCCAGGCCAAGCGCCGGGCGCGAGCCGTCGGGGCACAGGCAGAGGACCATGCGCTGCGCTACGGCCTGGCGTCCGCCTTCCTCGCCATCGGCATCGCCTCCTGGGTCGAGGACGAGCACAGCGAGGCTGACGACGACACCGTCTCGACGGAGCAGGCTCGTGCCCTGGCCTCATCGACCCGTACCGGCCGCCGGATGCGCGCGCCGATCCTGCTGCGCCCTGTGGCGATCACTCCCCGCGGACGAGGTGAGGCCGACTACGACCTGCTCCTGGAGCCCTCGCTCGAGGTGAACCCGCTGCTCGCCTCCGCCTTGCGCCGCCGTGGCGCGCTCCTCGACCCGGCCGCGCTCGCCAGGGCGGCGTTCACCGCGTCGGGCTTCGACCCGCGCCCGGCGCTCGACCGCATCGGCTCGCTCGGGGCAGCGGTGCTCGACGGATTCTCGCTCGTTGACCGCGTGGTCGTCGGCACCTTCGTCCACCCGGAGCAGACGCTCGTCGACGACCTCGACGCCCTGGCACCCGTGATGCGCGAGCACGAGGTGATCGCCGCCGTGGCCGGCGACCATCGTGCCGCCGCCGCCCTCACGCAGCCCCTTCCGGCACAGCTGGCCGGTGACCGCCCGCTCGAGCAGGAGCGCGGGGTCGGCGACCTCGACTCGGCGCAGGCACATGTGCTCGACGTGATCGCCGCCGGGCACCACGTCCTGCTCGACGCGCCGGCCGGCGCCGACGTCGCCGGCACCCTCGCTGCCGTCGTCGCCGACGCCGCAGCGAGCGGACGCACCGTGCTCTACGTCGCCGGGCACCGCAGGGCCGCCGAGGCGCTCACCGGCCGGCTGGCCGACCTCGGGCTGGCCGACCTGCTCCTCGACGTCGCCCCGGGCTCGGGCTGGCGGGCCGAGGCCGGCCAGCGCCTTCTCGGTGCGATGACGGGTGAGCCCTTCCGGGTGGACGCCGAGAAGATCGGCATCGTGCAGCGCGAGCTGCTGGACCGGCGGGCGAGGCTGCACTCCTACGTCGAGGCCCTGCACGCCCGCCGCGAGCCGTGGTCCTGCTCGGCCTACGACGCGCTCCAGGCACTGGCCAAGCTGACCGCCTCCCGCCCTGCGCCGCGGACGACGGTGCGGCTGCCCGTCGCCGTCGCCGCATCGCTCACCGCGGAGCGTCGAGCCCAGGCCGCAACGGACCTGGTCACCGTCGCGGGGCTCGGCGCCTTCGCGGACAGCACGACGACGACCTCCTGGTTCGGCGCCGACCTCCTCACGCCCGAGCGGGCGCGCGCCTGCCTCGACCGGGTCGGTCGACTGCTGTCCAGCGTCCCCGAGCTGCAGGTACAGACCGCCTCCGTCGCCGAGGCGACCGGGCTGAACCAGTCCCTGACGCCGGCGCAGTGGGGCGAGCAGCTCGAGATGCTCGCCGGGGTGCGCGGTGTGCTCGACCTCTTCCAGCCGCTCGTCTTCGAACGCTCGGCAGCCGACCTGGTGGCAGCGACGGCGACCCCTGCGTGGCGGGCAGCGCACGACGTCGAGATGCCGGGAGGCGTCCGCCGTCGTCTGCGCCGCCAGGCCAAGGACATGGTGCGCCCCGGCCGTCCGGTCGCCGATCTGCACGAGGCGCTCGTCGAGGTCCAGGCCCAGCGCGAGGTCTGGCGTGCGCACTGCCCGGCCGGGGGCTGGCCGCGGGTGCCCGAGGGCCTGAGCGGGATCGAGGACGGGTTCCGCACGGTGCGGGCTGACCTCGAGGCGCTGTCGAGCACCCTCGCGGGGACCTCAGCCGGCGGCGACCTGCTTGAGCTGAGCTGGACAGCGCTCCTCGACCGCCTGCGTCGGCTGCTCGCGGAGCAGGCAGCCCTCGCCTCCCTGCCCGAGCGCACCGCCCTGCTCCGTGACCTGCGCAAGCGGGGTCTCGGTGACCTGCTCGACGACCTCACGGCGAGGCGGGTCCCCGCTGGCGTGGTGGCCGCGGAGCTCGACCTGGCCTGGTGGAGCGCCGCCTTCGAGGAGATCCTGCGCCAGGACCCGGGCATGGCCGGCTACGACGGGGCGGCCCTCGCGCGACTGACGGCGGAGTTCCGCGCGCTGGACATGCGCCACCTGGCCGATCGGGCCCTGGTCTACCGGGCGAGCGCCCGCGAGGCGCTGCGGCTGCGGCTGCGGTCCTCCGACGTGCAGACCCAGGCGCTCTTCGCCGAGATCGTCGAGGACCGCTTCTCCAGCCTGCGCCATGCCGTGGAGCGTTACCCCGAGGTGGCGCGTCACCTGCGACCCTGCCTTGTCGTCGGTCCGATGCTGGTCCCGCACGTCCTGCCGCCGACGCGCACGGAGGACCTCGTCATCCTGGACGCCGCCGCCCACCTGCCGATGGAGACCGTGGTCGGTGCGCTCGCGCGGGGTCGCCAGGTGCTTGTCGTCGGCGACACGCGGTGCGCCTCCGGCACGGCGCTCGAGTCGCTCATCGCCGTGCTGCCCGTCGTGGCGCTGCACGTCGCCGCCTCCCGACGCGACCCGCACCTGACGGCCTTCCTCGCCGCGCACGGCTACGCGAAGAACGTCACCGCGACGCCGCTGCCGACCACGGAGTCCCTCCTGCGGCTCGACGTGGTGGACGGCACCGGGATGCCCGGCCCGTCCGGGACCGTCGAGGCCACCCGGGCGGAGGTCGACCATGTCGTCGACCTCGTCGTCGAGCATGCGCTCGCCAGGCCGGAGGAGTCCCTTGCGGTCGTCACCGTCTCGACGGCCCACGCCGACCGCGTGCGCGAGGCGGTCCTGGCCCAGGTGCGGGACAACCCGGCACTCGAGGACTTCTTCCGGGCGGATCGCCCGGAGCCCTTCGTCGTGGCGGACGTGACGAGCGCCGAGGGTCTGGACCGCGAGGCCATCCTGCTGTCGATCGGCTTCGGGCGGACCCCGCACGGGCGGGTGCTGCACCGCTTCGGGGCACTGAGCGTCGACGGCGGGCACGGGCGCCTGCTCCAGGCGCTCGGCGCGGCCCGGCGCCGGCTGACGGTCGTCAGCTGCTTCACCGCTGCGGACCTGGACCAGACCCGGCTCACGGCTCCGGGCGCGCAGCTCCTGGGAGACCTGCTCGCGATGCTCGGCGCGAGGAGGCCGCGGGTCGCCGGCGGGCGCCCGTCACCCGAGCTCCGCTCCGGTCACGATCGGCTGATCCTCGACCTCGCGGAGCGGCTGTGGCGCACGGGGCTGGTGGTCGACCTCGATCACGGCGTCGACGGCGGTCCCCGGATCCCGCTCGTCGTCGGGCACCCCGACGTCCCTGGCGAGATGCTCGTCGCCGTGCTCACCGATGACGAGGCGTACGTCGGGGAGCCGAGCGTCCGCGTGCGCGACCGGCAGGTCGCCGAACGGCTCGAGGCCCTGGGCTGGACCGTGGTGCACATCTGGTCGACGGCTGCCTTCCTCGACCCCCAGGGTGAGGCGGACGCGGTCTGCGCCGCCGTCCTGGAGGCCTCCGCCGCGCGCGTCGCAGCCCGCGGCCCTGGCCTCGTCGAGGCTCCGGTGCGGATCGACGAGGACGACGACGAGCCCGATCTGGCGGACGGGGATCCGGGGGAGTCGCTCGACCCCACGCGCGGGACCGACGGCATCCAGGTGACCGAGGTGGCCGCGCAGACCGAGGTGGCCGCGCAGGGCGAGGTGGCGCAGGGCAACGATCTCGACGGCGCGCAGGACGGGCCGGCGATCGAGGTGCCGTCAGGATCGGGGCCGCAGACCGTGGCGGAGACCGGCCCGCGGACCCGGGCGGCGAACGCCTCGGGCTCTGAGGTCCCCGGTGAGCGGTCCACCGCCGGTCCCGCGACCCCGCGGACCTCGTCGGCGCCCCGGCTGCCCGGCTCGGCCGGGACCCAGGGGATGCTCGTCGTGACGCGGCCGGACGTACGGCGCGGGCTCCCGATCCGCGCCTACAGCGACGACGAGCTCGACGACCTGGTGACCTGGTTGCGCAGCGACGGGGTCGAACGTGACGACGAGGAGCTCGCCGAAGCGCTGCGGGCCGAGCTCGGCCTCAAGCGTCGTGGCTCGCGGATCGACGCCACCGTGAACGGTGCGGTGCGGCGGTCCCGGTGAGCAGCGACCCGACTCCGGGGGGACCTCCGGACGCGGGGCCGACGACGGGCGAACCCGGGCAGGGCGGCGCCCAGGGCGCTTCGGTCGAGCCCCGCCCCCGGCGCAAGCACCGCCGCGCTGTCGGGGGGACGGTTCCGCCGTCCCCGGAGCCGAGGTCCGACCGGCGGACCCCCGACGACCTCGACGTCGCCTGGGGCGATCAGCCCCCGGGCTCGGACGACGAGCGCTTCCTGCGCGAGGTCCCACCGCACTGGTGAGCAGGGCCAGGACGCGCGTCGGCCGGGCCGGACGCCTGGGCGTCGGACCCGGCCGAGTGGTGCGGCTCAGGCGTTGCTGCGGGCCAGCAGGTCGCGGATCTCGGTGAGGAGCGCGACGTCGGCAGCGGGAGCCTCGGGCTCGACGACCTCGCCGGCCTTGCGGCGCGCGGCGAGGGCGTTGAGCGGCGTGACCACGAAGAAGTAGATCGCTGCGGCGACGAAGAGGAAGTTCACGAGCGGCGTCAGGACGAGGCCGATCGAGAAGTCCGCGCCGTTGAGCTGGAAGGCGCCGACCGAGTCGAGGTTCGGCTGACCGAAGAGGGCGGCGAGGAGCGGCGTGATGATGCCATCGATGAGCCCCTTGACGACCAGGGCGAAGGCGCCTCCGATGACGACCGCGACCGCGAGGTCGACGACGTTCCCACGCATGATGAAGCTCTTGAAACCAGCGAGCACGGTGTCCTCCAGGACAAGGATGAAGGCGGCCGAGAGGACGGCCGACGGTCATGCTGCGGGCGTGCCCGCAGCGCCAGATCATGGCACGATCAGTGCCCCGAGTCGACAAATGCCGACAATCTCCCCGATTCTTCGCCCGCTGACCGGTGATACCGCTATCAGGACGTCATCTTCGGCATCGGCACGCATTGCGCCGGTGGTGCCGAGCCCGAGGCCTACCCCGATCCCGCCATCGGCGACCTGAGCGGCAGCCGCGCCGGAACCGAGACCGAGCCCGACGACGAGGGCCGCGACGGCGAGCGGCTCCGAGGACTCGTTGCAGGATGCAGCCGTCACCACCTCGATGCTGTCCCCCAGTCGCAGCGCCGCGGCGCCGTCGAGCCTCACCGGCACGACGACGGTCCCCGGCGGTGGCTCACGGTCGAACCGTCCGTCGGCGAGCAGCTCAGGGACGAGCGCGAGCCCGACGGGGAGGTCGACGACAGCCCGCCGGCCGAGGACGGCGGAGATCGTGCCCGGGGCCGCGCTCGGCACTGCGGCCGACGGCAGCCGGACGGTGCGGACATCGTCGGCCGTCAGCACCTGTCCAGCGCCCACGGCTCTGGCCGCCACCACGACAGGGGCGGTGGGCGACGGGGGCGGCGCGGCGAGGCGCACCGCGACGCCGAGGAGCAGGGCCAGGAGCAGGGCCCGCATGAGGCGTCGGGAGCGCCAGGCCACGAGGCGCAGGGCCAGGAGTCGGTGCACCCGCCGGACGCTAGACGCGGCGGCCAGGGGCTGGGTCCGGCGCCCGGAACGGCTGGGGACGGACCTCGTCCCCAGCTGCGCTCAGCTCGTCGAGGACGTGCTCGCGCCCGCGCTGCCGGAACCGGTCGAGCCGCCCGCAGCGGGGGCCGCCCCCGAGGAGGTCGTGACCGGCGCACTGCTCGTCGTGCTCGTCGAGCCGCCGGAGTCCCCGGACCCGCCCGCCGGCCCGGCAGCGGAGGAGCCTCCGCTCCCCTCGCCGGTGGACGTGCTGCCGGCGGACTCGCGTGCCGCGGAGGTCGACGAGCTGCGCGCACCGGCCTTCGTGCTCTCGGCGCGAGCATCGGTGCGGTAGAAGCCCGAGCCCTTGAAGACCACGCCGACGTTCCCGAAGAGCTTGCGCAGGCGACCGCTGCACACGGGGCAGGCCGTCAGGGCGTCGTCGGTGAACGCCTGCACCGCGTCGAACCGATGTCCGCAGACGGTGCACGAGTAGGAGTAGGTGGGCACGGGCGGTCCTCCAGAGATCTGATGCGTCTGGGACCAGTCTCCCACCGTCCGGCGCGCCACCCCGCCGCGGGTGCGCCGGACCCGCGGCTGATGGTCAGTGCTTGAGCCCGGCGCGCCCGAGCAGGCGCCAGCCGGCGGTCGTCGCGACGGCGTCCACCTGCTTGTCGTGCGACTCCTGCGGGAGGGGGAGGTGAGCGGCGTCGTAGACCTCCGAGGGGAACACGATGGCGATGACCAGGACACCGGGGCGCACATGCTCCAGGACGCGGTCGTACCAGCCACCGCCGTGGCCGAGCCGAGCACCCGAGGTGTCGACGGCGAGTGCAGGCACGAGCACGACGTCGGCGGCAGCCAGCGCCTCGGCGCCCAGCGTGGGGCCGGGGGGCTCGGGCGGGCGGCCCGGCGCCCTGACCTCGAGCTCGGCAGTCGACGTCAGGTAGGCCCACTGGCGCTGCAGACCCGTACCGAGCACGGGGAGCAGCACCCGGGCGCCACGCTGGGCGAGGCGGTCGAGCAACGGCGTCGTCCCGGGCTCCGCGTCGCGCGCAGCGTAGGCCGCGACGCAGCCGGCCGCCCTGACCACCGGGATGTCCCCGACGACCTGGGCGAAGTCCGCGGCCGTGAGCTCGCGGTCCCGCGTGCTGCGGACCTCGCGTTCGGCGAGGATCGCCCGCCGGAGCTCGTCCTTCACGACGGGGATCTCGCTCCCCGCATCGAAGGCGACGTACGGCTGGTCCTGGCTGCTCATGGCCACAGTCTCGCAAAGAAATCCTCAACGCCGGCGCACCGCGCTCGGGGCGGGCCGATGGCGACCAGGGCAACGCCGTCCCACCACTGTCCACCGGTCGGTCGGCTGGACCGTGGCCGCGGCACCGATCCGCGCGCCCCGGCGACGCGGCGCTGCCATGCGCTGCGGTGCGCTGCGATGATGTCACTGCCATGAGATCCGTCGCTGAGCACCTCGCAGCCGTCCTGGACTCCGCACGTCCCGTCGCGCCCCTCGAGGTGGTCCTCGCCGATGCGGACGGATGCGTGCTCGCCGAGGACGTCGTCGCCCCGCGTGACGTGCCCGTCTGGGCGGTCGCCGGCTGCGACGGATACGCCGTGCGCTCGGCCGACCTCCCGCAGCCGGCGCAGGTCGGCGAGCCGGACGCCATGACCCAGGAGACCCGGCTCCCGGTGATCGCCGACGTGCCGGTGACCAGCGCCGAACCCCTGCGCCTCGTTCGCGGCACCTCGGCGCTCGTCGCCGCCGGCGGTCCGCTGCCCTCCGGTGCCGATGCCGTCGTGCCGCTCGACCGCACCGACCGCGGACGCGCCCACGTGACGATCCGCGGAACGATCACCGTCGGTGAGCACGTCCGTCCCGCCGGTCGGGACGTCGGGGCCGGGTCGGCGGCACTCGCTGTCGGCACCCGGCTCGCACCCCGGCACCTCGCCGTGGCGGCAGCCCTCGGACGCGGGCGGCTGCGCGTGCACCCGGCGCCGCGGGTGGTCGTCCTCACCGTCGGGGACGAGCTCGTCGAGCCTGGGCGGCCACGGCCCGCCGGACGGATCCACGACGTCAACGGCATCGCCCTCGCTGCGGCCGTCCGGGAGACAGGTGCCGTCCCGGTGCGCGTCGGCCCCGTCGGCGACGACCGCCTGACCTTGCGCGAGGCGCTCGCCGACCAGCTGGTGCGCGCCGACCTGATCATCCTCACCGGCGGGCTCAGCTCCGGGCCGTGGGACACCGTCACCGACGTGCTCGCTCCGCTCGGGACCGTCCGCTTCGACCAGGTCGCGATGACCCCTGGCCACCGCCAGGGCTTCGGCACGATCCGGGCGGAGGACAGCGACGGCGACGTACGGCACGCCTCGGCGCTCGCCGTCGGCCGCGTGGGCGGGATCCCCGTCTTCGCGCTGCCGGGGCACCCCGTCGCCGCGATGGTCTCCTTCGAGGTCTTCGTCCGGCCCGCCCTGCGCACGATGGCCGGGTACGCCGACCTCTTCCGGCCGTCCGTCCGCGCTGCCGCGGCGATGCCCTGGGCGTCCCCGGCCGGCCGGCGCCAGTTCGTCCCGGCGCACGTCACGGGCTCGCCGACCGACGGCTACGTCGTCCGTCCGATCGGCGACCCCGACGAGATCTCGCTCGGTGCGTTCGCCACCGCCAACGCGATGGCCGTCGTGGGGGAGGACACCACTCGGGTCCGCGCCGGCGACGCCCTCGCCTGCCTCGTGCTGGACGGCTGACATGGCCAAGGGCTGGCCGGCGGTGCTGCGCTCGGGCGACGTCGTGCTGCGTCCGATGCGGCGGCGCGACGGCAAGGCGTGGCTCGCGGTGCGGGCCGGCAACGCCGCATGGCTCGCGCCGTGGGAGGCGACGTCGCCGACGCCCGTGCTCGAGCCGCCGCCGACGATGGGCCAGTTCGTCCGCTCGCTCTCGGCCCAGGGACGCGCCGGCTCCGCCCTCCCGTTCGTGATCGGGTACCGCGATGCGCTCGTCGGCCAGCTGACGGTCTCCGCCGTCCAGCGTGGCTCGGCGTCCTCGGCGAGCATCGGCTACTGGGTCAGCGAGCACGTCGCCGGGCGGGGGATCGTCCCGACCGCCGTCGCCATGGCCGTCGACCACTGCCTCGGCCCCGTCGGGCTGCACCGGATCGAGATCGCGATCCGACCGGAGAACGCTGCGAGCCTGCGGGTGGTCACCAAGCTCGGCCTGCGCGAGGAGGGCGTGCGTCAGCGCTACCTGCACATCCAGGGGGACTGGCGCGACCACCGCTGCTTCGCCGTGACGCGAGAGGAGGTCCCCGACGGGCTCCTCTCGCGATGGCTCTCCGCGACCGCCGGCCGACACACCGCCGACCCTCCGGGCAGGGGCTGACCGGGGCGCCTACCGTCGTCCCGTGGATCTCGACGGCCTCGTGGTGATCGCGGTGGCCGGGCTGTGGATCGCCTACCTGGTGCCGCACCATCTGCGACACCGGCAGCAGCTGCTGGACGCGAGGGCCGACGACCGCTTCTCGGAGCACCTGAGGGTGCTGCGGATCGCGGAGGTCTCGCGGGCGGCAGGAGCGCTGGGGCGATCGGCGGCGGTCCCACCGGAGCGGGTGCTCCTGCACCCGGCACGACGACGAGAGGACGGGTCGATGCACCGACCGCATGCCGCAGCCGACCGGGCCAGCGCCGACGCGGCTCGTCGGACGTCCGCAGCCCGGGCAGCACGAGCCGGATCGCTCGCTCGCCGGGCCGCCGCGGCCCGTCGTCGCGCGCTCCTCGCCGCCGTCCTGCTGCTCGCGACCGCCGCCGGCTGGGGCGCCGTCGCTCTCGGGACCGCGGGGCTGCTCCTCGCCACGGTCCCGTCCGTGCTCCTCGTCGCCGTCGTCGGTCTCGGCCGACGAGCGGTCGTCTCCGGCCGCCGCGCCGACGCGGCCTGGGCCGCAGGCGACGTCGCGTCCCCGCTCGTGCCGCCGGCCAGAGTGGCCGAGCGGCCCGCCGGACCTCAGTCCTCGGCGCCGACGGTCGTCGGCCGCGCCGTGCACCCGTCGGACGCCGTGACCGAGGTGATCGTCGCTGCGGGGAACCGCATCGCCGCTGCACCGGCCCGCGTCGCCCCCTCGCTGCGGGTCGAGGTCTCCGGCGAGCGTGCCGGGAGCCCGCAGGCCGGGGCCGATGCGCGCGACGGCGTCGTCGACAGCGGCGTGGGCACCTGGGTCCCCGTCCCGGTCCCGCCGCCCGCCTACACCCTCAAGCCGTCGGTGCGCCGCCAGGAGCCCGCTCCGCTCCCCGTCCCTGAGCCCATGGCTGCCCCCGCTTCCGTCGTCGTCGCCGATGCAGCGGAGCCGCGACCGACCACCGGGGGGCTCGCCCTCGACGCGATCCTCGCGCGCCGTCGCGCCGCGGGGGAGTAGCGCCCGGCTCGCGTCCTCGATGCGGCGGGCACCCGCGGACGGATGCTAGCCTTGGACCCGCTCTGGGGCTGTGGCGCAGTTGGTAGCGCGTCTCGTTCGCAATGAGAAGGTCAGGGGTTCGAATCCCCTCAGCTCCACCCGTGGACGACCCCGTCGGACCCGCCGCAAGGCGAGGTCCGGCGGGGTCGTCCCGTTGGGGGGGTGCTGACCCGCGCTACACCCAGCTCGGCAGCCACATGTGCAGCTGCCAGAAGCGGAACGGCACGGTCACGGCCGTCCAGATGGGCCAGAAGAACACGCTCACGGCAAGGATCAGGAGGCCGGCCGCGACGGCGGCGCCGGTCTTCGCCGGTGAGGGCCGCTCGAGGAAGCGGTCGACGGCCCAGACGAGCACGAGCACCAGGAAGGGCAGCAGGACGATCGCGTAGAAGGTGAAGATCGTCCGGTCCGGGAACAGCAGCCAGGGCAGCCAGCCCGCCGCGACGCCGGTCAGGGCGACGGCCGCGATCCCGTCGCGTCGCCGGACGACCCACCAGAGGGCGGCGAGGATCGCGATCGTGCCGAGCCACCAGATCAGCGGGTTGCCGAGCGAGGTCACGGCCTGGGAGCAGCGATCGGCGCCGCAGGCGGCCTGGGCCGACTCGGGCGTCTCGTAGTAGAAGGACGTCGGGCGCCACTGGATGAGCCAGCTGTAGGCGTGCGCGGCGTAGGCGTGGGGGGAGTCGAGATGCGTGTGGAAGTTCCACATCTCCTGGTGGTAGTGCCACCAGGAGCGCAGGGCCTGCGGCAGCCAGCCGATGCCCTCCCCGGGGTGCGTGGCCGCCCACTGGCGGTCGTAGCCGCCCGCCGTCGCGAACCATGAGGCCCAGGTGGCGACATAGGTGAGCAGGGCGACGGGGACGAGCCAGAGGAAGGCGAGGCCCGCGTCGCGCAGCAGCATGCCCTGCCACCACCGCCGCACCCCGGCCCGGTGCCGCGCCGACGCGTCCCAGGCGACCGCGACGAGGCCGAACGCCGCCATGAACCACAGCGCCGACCACTTCGTGCCGATCGCCAGACCGAGCAGCACCCCGGCGAGCAGTCGCCACGGCCGGGCCCCGAGCCATGGCCCGTACCGGCTCCTGGCCCGGGGCGGCCCGGTCAGCCGCGCCAGCCGCTCGGCGGTGCGGTCGCGGTCCAGGAGCAGGGCGCCGAACGCGGCGAGGACGAGCACCATGAGGAAGTTGTCGAGCAGGCCGGTGCGGGACATCACGATGGCGAGCCCGTCGACCGCAAGGAGCAGACCGGCGAGCGCCCCGAGGGCCGTCGAGCGGAAGAGACGCCTCGCGATCCGGGTCAGCAGCAGGACCGCGAGGATCCCGGCAACGGCCGTGGAGATGCGCCAGCCCACCGCGTCCTGCACGCCGACGAGCTGCTCACCGACGGCGATGAGCCACTTGCCCACCTGCGGGTGCACGACGAAGGACGCGGACGTCAGGTAGCTGTGCACGTCCCCGGCCTCGAACGCCGGGTTCGGGTCCTTCGGCCACTGGGACTCGTAGCCGAGGTGGAGCAGCGTCCAGGCGTCCTTCACGTAGTAGGTCTCGTCGAAGACGAGCGCATGCGGACGGCCGAGGGCCGGGAGGCGGGCTGCGGCGGCGACGCCCGTGACGGCGGCGGCGGCGAGCCATCCGCGCAGGCGGTGCTCGCTCAGGACGGAGGCAGGGCGCACGGCGACAGGCTAGACGGTCGGACCGTGCAGAACGCTCGCTCCGGTCCGGAGGTCACGCGGCGTCGTAGCCTTGGCCGCGTGACCACCGGCCGGATCGTGCTCGCTGCCACCCCCATCGGCGACGTCGGTGATGCCTCGCAACGGCTGCGTGACCTGCTCATGACGGCGGAGGTGGTCGCAGCGGAGGACACCCGGCGCCTGCACGCGCTGGCCCATCGGCTCGGGCTGCAGATCGCGGGGCGGGTGCTCAGCCATCACGAGCACAACGAGGAGGCGCGGATCGCCGAGCTGCTCGACGTGGTCCGGGCCGGCGGGACCGTCGCCGTGGTCTCGGACGCGGGGATGCCGACGGTCTCGGACCCGGGCCTGCCGCTGGTGCGTGCGGCGGTCGCCGCCGGACTCCCGGTGACCGTCGTCCCCGGACCCAGCGCCGTCCTCACGGCGCTCGCGCTCAGCGGCCTGCCGACGGATCGGTTCTGCTTCGAGGGCTTCCTCCCGCGCAAGCCGGGTCAGCGCGCCTCCGGGCTCGCTGCGCTCGGCACCGAGCGGCGGACGATGGTCTTCTTCGAGGCTCCGCACCGGCTCGCCGCGACGCTCGCGGCGATGGCCACCGCCTTCGGCCGCCAGCGCCCGGCCGCCGTCTGCCGTGAGCTCACCAAGACCTATGAGGAGGTCGTCCGCGGTCCGCTCGGCGAGCTCGCCGAGTGGGCGACCTCCGAGCCTCGCGGGGAGATCTGCGTCGTCGTCGGCGGGGCGCAGCCCGTCCAGGCCGAGGTGGCCGACCTGGTCCCGCAGGTGCTGGCCCGGGCGGACGCCGGCGAGCGGCTCAAGGAGGCGGTCGCTGCCGTCGCCGAGGCCGGTGGGGTGCACAAGCGCGAGCTCTACGAGGCGGCGCTCGCTGCACGCGCCCGCTGACCTCCCCGAAGGCCGACCGGCGGTACCTAGACTCCGCTCCATGCCCGTGACGACCGACGTGACGATCGTCGACAGCCCGCGGGCGAGGCTGCACAGCGGCGAGGACCTCGTCGACGTCGTGCTCTCCGCGGCCGGGGTGGGTCTTGTCCTGCTGCTCGCCGTCTTCGCGCACGGCACCACAAACGGGGTCGTGGAGGACGCGCAGGTCCTCGACACGCTCCTCAGCCGGGTGCTCGTGCTCCCGATCGCCGTCCTCGCCGCCGTCGTCGTGGTCGTCCTCCCCGCCGGGGTGCTCCTCGAGCTGGTGGTCCGGCGATCGGGGCGACTGGTCCTGGAGTCCGTCGCCGGTGCGGTCCTCGCGGCCGGCCTCGCGCTCGGGCTGCTCGCGGCGATCAACGCGAGCGCATCGGTCCGGCTCGCGAGCGGACTCTCCGTCGTCGGCGCCTCCGGTGCGAGCGTCAGCGTGCCCGTCGCGTGGGCAGCGCTCGCTGCACTCCTCACGGTCGCCGGGCCGCGCTCGACCCGGCGCACCGTCGCGTGGTCGTGGAACGCCGTCGCCGTGACCCTGCTCGTCCTGCTGCTCGCGGGCCGTGTGTCGCTGCTCGGCGCGGCCGCAGCGGTGCTGCTCGGTCGTGCGGCGGGTGCCCTCGTCAGGTACGCGGCCGGCGTCCGCTCGGACCGGGCCTACGGACCGGACCTCGTGGCGGGGATCCGACGGGCCGGGATCGAGCCGGTCCACCTGGAGCGGATCGCCGACGACGGCGGGCACCGCGACTACGACCTGCGCGACGGGGACGGGCGCTCGCTGCGGCTCGTCGTGCTCGACGGCGACCGGCAGGTCCTCGGCTCCGTCACGAGGCTCTGGCGCTCCCTGCGGCTGCGGGGGATCGAGGGGCGCGCCTACGTCTCGTTGCGCCAGGCGGCCGAGCGGATCGCGCTGCTGAGCCACGCAGCACGGGTCGCCGGGGTGCGCACACCGCTCGTCCTCGCCGTCACCGAGGCCAAGGACTCCATGCTGCTGGTCGAGGCACCCCTGCCCGAGGCGACGCCGGCCGACGACGCCGAGCCCGACGACGAGCAGCTCGCCGATGCCTGGTCCCAGCTCCTGGCCGCTCATCGCGTGGGGATCACCCACCGTGGCCTGTGCCGTCGCACGGTGCAGGTCCGGTCGGCAGAGGTCTGGCTCACCGGCTGGGACGTCGGCGACGTCGCCTCCGCCGACCTCGCCCGGCGGATCGACCTGGCGCAGATGCTGACGACGCTCGCCCTGCGCGTCGGCCCGGAGCGGGCCCTGGCGTCCGCCACCGCTGCGCTCCCGGAGGAGGACCTGGTCGCCCTCGGTGCCCTGCTGCAGCCGGTCGTCCTTCCCGCCGGGACCCGCGAGGAGCTCAGGGGCAGGCGTGACCTGCTCCCTGCGCTGCGGGCAGCGCTCGCCGCGCGGCTCCCGGAGGCCGACCTCGAGCCCGAGCAGCTGACCCGGTTCGGCCTCGCGACCCTCGTCACCGTCGTCCTTCCGGTCTTCGCCGTCGTCTTCGTGCTCACCAGGGTCAACCTCACCGAGGTGCTCGCGGCCGTCGAGCGGAGCGACTGGCGGTGGGCGCTCGCGTCGTTCGGGTTCGGCCTGACGACGTTCTACGGCGCGGCGCTCGCGGTCCGCGGCTTCTCCCCGGTCAAGGTCCCGATGGGGATCGTGACCCTCGTCCACGGCGCAGCCGCGTTCGTCGCGGTGGCCGCGCCGTCGGGGATCGGCGTCGGCGCGCTGAACCTGCGGATGCTCACACGGCGCGGCGTGGCGACCTCCCTCGCCCTCGCGACGGTGGCGCTGGTGCAGGTCTCGCAGTTCGTCGTCACCGTCCTGCTCCTGCTCGTCCTCTCCCTCGTGTCGGGGACCGACGAGGCCTCGTCGTTCGTGCCGAGCGCGACCACCTGGTGGGTGATCGTCGCGGTGGCCGCCCTGATCGCGGCGGCGCTGAGCGTCCCCCTCACGCGCCGGTGGCTCCTGGGCCGCACCGTCCCGGTGGTCCGTCAGACCTGGCCGCGCCTGCTCGAGGTCGTCAGCCACCCGGTCAGGCTCACCGTCGCACTGCTCGGCAACGTCCTGCTCTCCGTCGGCTGGGTGCTGGCCTTCGAGGCCTCGCTCGTGGCCTTCGGGGTGCACCTGAGCCTGGTGCAGGTCGCGATCATCTACTTCGCCGGCAACACCGCCGGCGGGGCCGTCCCGACCCCTGGCGGGATCGGCGGGATCGAGGTCGCCCTCATCGCCCTGCTCACCTCCGCTGGGGTCAACCCCGGTGTCGCGGCCTCGGCCGTCACGGTGTTCCGGGTGGCCACGTACTGGCTGCAGATCCCGCTCGGCTGGCTCTGCATGCGGGCCCTGCGCCGCATGGGCGAGCTCTGAGCCGCCCCTACGATGGGCGCATGCCCGACCGTCCAGCCGCCAAGGCCTTCTACCTGACCACCCCGATCTACTACGTGAACGACGCACCGCACATCGGGCACGCGTACACGACGGTGGCCGGCGACATGATCACGCGGTGGCACCGGCAGCGTCAGGAGGACGTCTGGTTCCTCACCGGGACCGACGAGCACGGCCAGAAGGTCATGCGCACGGCCGAGGCGCACGGCGTGACCCCGCAGCAGTGGGCCGACCGGCTCGTCGAGGAGTCCTGGAAGCCCGTGCTGTCCACGCTCGACGCCCGGAACGACGACTTCATCCGGACGACGGAGCCCCGGCACGTCGAGCGCGTCCAGCGATTCATCCAGGACCTGTACGAGCGCGGTGACATCTACCAGGGCTCCTACGAAGGCCCGTACTGCGTGGGCTGCGAGGAGTACAAGCTTCCCGGTGACCTGCTCGCCGGCGTCGGTGAGCACGAGGGTCAGCAGGTCTGCCCGATCCACGGCACGCCCGTCGAGCTCGTGGCGGAGGACAACTACTTCTTCCGGATGAGCGCCTACGCCGAGCGGCTGACCGCTCACTACGAGGCGAACCCGACCTTCGTGCAGCCGGCCAGCGCGCGCAACGAGATCATGAGCTTCGTCGCGAGCGGCCTGCAGGACCTGTCGGTCTCGCGCAGCACCTTCGACTGGGGAATCCCGCTGCCCTGGGACCCCGAGCACGTGCTCTACGTGTGGTTCGACGCCCTGCTCAACTATGCGACGGCCGTCGGCCTCGGCTCGGACGACCCGGCCGACCAGGAGCTCTTCGCGCGGACCTGGCCCGCTGACGTCCACCTTGTCGGCAAGGACATCCTGCGGTTCCACGCGGCGATCTGGCCGGCGATGCTCATGGCGGCCGACCTGCCGCTGCCGCATCAGATCTTCGCCCACGGCTGGCTGCTGGTGGGTGGCGAGAAGATGAGCAAGTCCAAGCTCACCGGGATCGCCCCGAGCCAGATCATCGACGCCTTCGGCTCTGACGCGTTCCGCTACTACTTCCTGCGCGCCATCCCCTTCGGCCAGGACAGCTCCTTCTCCTGGGAGGACCTGCACGCGCGCTACACCGCCGAGCTCGCCAACGGCTTCGGGAACCTCGCCTCCCGTGTCGCAGCGATGGTCGGCAAGTACTACGACGGCGTGCTTCCGGCCGGTGGCGATGCCGGTCCTGCCGAGGCAGGGCTCGAGCAGGTCGCCGCTCGCGCGGTCGCCGCCGCGGAGGAGGCCATCGACCGCCTCGCTCTGCACGAGGCCGTCGCGGCCACGTGGACGCTCGTCGAGGCGACGAACGGCTACCTCACCGAGCAGGCGCCGTGGTCGGTCGCCAAGAGCGAGATCGTCGACGGCACCGCCCCGACGGACGGGCGCCTCGCCGCGATCCTGCGCACCTCCGCCGAGGCCCTGCGCTGCCTCGCCGTCCTGCTGCACCCGGTGATGCCGAGGTCAGCGCAGGAGCTGTGGTCCTCGCTCGGCGCCGAGCCCGTGCTCGGGCCGCTCGGTGCGCAGCCGGTCTCGTCCGCCTCGTCGTTCGGGCTGCTCCCGGTCGGTGCGATCGTCACCAAGGGCGACTCGTTGTTCCCGCGGATCGAGGAGCCGACCGAGCAGTGAGCCGTCGTCGCCGCGACACGTCGTGGCCGTCGCCACCGCCACCGCTCCCGCATCCCCTCGTGGACGGGCACACGCACCTGGACAGCGTGCTGGCGACGACCGACGCGGCCGGCTGGCGGGCGCGGGAGAGCCGGGACGCGACTGACGCCGAGCCCGTCGGCGACGCCCAGGCTCCGCTGGGCGTCGACGCCCTCCTCGCCGAGGCGGCGGCCGTCGGCGTGACCCGCCTGGTCCACATCGGCTGCGAGCTCTCGACCCTCGACTGGGCCGACCAGGCCGTGACCGCGCACCCGGAGCTCCTGGGCGGGCTCGCGATCCACCCCAACGAGGCGGTCCTGCACGCCGGGGTGCACGAGATCGCGCCGGACGGGCTCGCCCCCGATCCGCGACCCCATCACGAGGTGCCGCTCGACGAGGCGATCGCCCGGGTGGCGGCGCTCGCGGCAGGCAACCCGCGGATCCGGGTGATCGGTGAGACGGGTCTGGACTTCTTCCGGGCGGGGGAGCGGGGCCGCGCCGTGCAGCGCGAGGCGTTCCGGGCGCACATCGCCCTGGCGAAGGAGCTCGACCTCGCCCTGCAGATCCACGACCGCGACGCCCACCGGGACGTGATCGAGGTGCTCCTGGCCGACGGCGCCCCCGAGCGGACCGTCTTCCACTGCTACTCCGGTGACGCAGCCCTCGCCGAGGTCTGCGCCGGGCACGGCTGGTACCTGTCGTTCGCCGGTCCGGTCACCTATCCCTCCTCGAGCGGGCTGCGTGCAGCGCTGCATCTCACGCCGGTCGACCGGCTGCTCCTGGAGACCGACGCTCCCTACCTCCCGCCGCACCCCGGACGGGGCCGGCCGAACGCCCCTTACCTGCTCCCGTTCACCGCCGCCGGCGTCGCCGCCGAGCTCGGGCTCGAGCTGGCCGAGCTCTGCTCACGCGTCTGGCGCACGAGCGACGAGCTCTACGGTCCCTGGTGATCCGAGCCCCAACGACTGTCCGTTCCGTCCCGGTACGCGACGGCGCACGGGTGATCGGGACCTCGGTCGCCTATCGGTGGAGGTCACGAATCGGTTACCGTCGAGTGCCCTGTCGTCAACGGACGGATCCTTGCGTGCTTCGTCGAACCCTGCGTCGCCCCTCGGGGGACGGGCGTCTGGTCGCCCAGGCGCTGGTGCTCGCAGCCGTCGTTGCCGGGACGAGCGGCTTCGCAGCCCTGCACAAGCAGGTCGTGCTCGAGGTCGACGGCTCCCGTTCCTCGGTCACCGCGTTCGGGCGCAGCGTCGCTGACGTCCTCGCCGCCCAGGGGATCACGGTCGATGCGCGCGACGTGGTCGTGCCGAGCCTCGACTCCGCGGTCTCCGACGACACCCTCGTGGTGGTCCGGCACGCCCGACAGGTCGACGTCCAGGTCGACGGCGTGGACCGCGAGGTCTGGACGACCGGGCAGACGGTCGGCGACGTCGTCGCCGACCTCGGTCTGCGCGCCGACTCGTTGACCTCCGCCTCGCGCGGCTCCGCCCTCGGGCGGGACATGCTGCGCGTCTCCACCCCGAAGACCGTGCGGGTCGCCGTCGACGGCGCGACCCTCCCGGTGCTCACCTCCGGCGTGACCGTCCGTGAGTCCCTCGCCGAGGCCGGTGTGGTCCTCGGCGAGCACGACCTGGTGTCCGTCCCGCTCGACGCCCCTGCTGTCGACGGTCTCGTCGTGCTGGTCACCCGCGTCACCACGGTGATCGCCACCGAGGCGACGCCGGTCCCCTTCTCGACCGTCCGTCGGGACGACGCGACCCTCGCCAAGGGCACGGAGGTCGTGTCCGTCGCTGGCCGTGCCGGCTCTCATGTGGTCACCTTCGAGTCCTACCGCTCCGGCGCCGGCGGGGTGGAGGTCGGCCGCTCGGTCCTCGCCGAGAGCCAGGTCCTCGCTCCGGTCGACGAGGTCGTCAAGGTCGGCACCCGCGTCGCGCCGACCGTTCCCGTCGGACCGCCGGTGGAGCCGGGGACCTCTCGTGCCGTCGGCCTCCAGCTCACTCTCGCGCGCGGCTGGTCCGAGGGCGAGTTCGCCTGCCTCGACGCGCTGTGGAGCCGGGAGAGCGGCTGGCGGGTCAACGCGGCGAACACCTCGAGCGGCGCCTACGGCATCCCGCAGGCGCTGCCCGGCTCGAAGATGGCGAGCGTCGGCGCCGACTGGCAGACGAATCCAGCGACCCAGATCACCTGGGGACTGAACTACATCGCCGGTCGTTACGGGACCCCGTGCGGGGCGTGGGCGTCCTTCCAGGTGAAGAACTGGTACTGACGACCACGACGGCCATCGCTCGACCGGGCTTGGCATCAGGTCACGAAAAGGTTACGATCGCCGTCGCTCGTTGACCTGGGCGCCAGCTCCGGGTCATGACGGCCGGATCTGACGGCCACCGAGCGGGTCGGCCCCCGATGGCGAGGGGCGGCCTTGACGGCCGGATCAGGGATCCCGGACCGGCCGGCTCGGCACCCCCCCCGGGTGCCCGGACGGCCGGAGGCGTACGCGCACCCCCCCTGTGCCCGGACAGCTCGACGTCTGGAACCCGATGATCGCCCGTACCTCCTTCCGTGCCGCCCTCCAGCGGCTCCGCCCCTCCCGCAGCACCGCCCCCCGACGCACCAGGCCCCGCCTGCTCCCCGTGGCCACCGCGGCGCTCGCCCTCGTCCTCGCCGGCGGGACCGCCGCCGTCGCCCATGCGCACAAGACCGTCGAGCTCGACGTCGACGGGCAGATCACCCGGTTGTCGACCTTCGCCGGGAGCGTCCAGGGCGTCCTCGACGCCAAGAAGCTCGCCCTCGGCACCCATGACTCCGTGACCCCCGCCTCGACGGCCGGTCTGCAGGACGGCGACACCGTCGTCGTGCGGCACGGCCACCAGGTCGACGTCGTCATCGACGGCACGCCCAAGACGGTGTGGACCACTGCTCTTGCGGCCGACGAGGCGCTGAGCACCCTCTCCGCGCGCGGCGGTTCGGTGAGCATCGTCGCCGGGCGCTCGCAGGCCGACGGCCGCCCCGAGCTGCCGCTCCGGCTCGCGGTCGACGGGACGGTCGACGTCTCAGCCGACGGTGCGACGCGCGCCGTCGACTCGATCCACGACGTCGACGGTGCCCTCGTTGCCGCCGGCATCACGCTCGGTGCGCAGGACCGGGTCGCCGTCGCGCTCGACGGAGCAGGTGGCCGCGTCACCGTCACCGTGCAGCGCGTGGCCACGACCGAGGAGGCGACCGTCACCCCGATCCCGTTCGAGACCACGAGCCAGAAGACGGCGAGCCTGACGACAGGTGTCAGCCGGACCGCGACGGCCGGGGTCGACGGTGAGCTGACGACGGTGTCGCGAGTCGTGCGCGTGGACGGTGTCGAGGAGTCGAGGGTCCAGCTCTCGCAGGCCCGCACCACGGAGCCGGTCACCAAGGTGGTCCAGGTCGGTACCAGGCCGAAGCCGCCGGTCCCGGCAGCGGCGGTCGGTGCCTCGGCGGTCGGCGGTGACGTCTGGGCTGCCCTCGCCCGATGCGAGTCGGGCGGCAACCCGCTCGCCGTCTCGTCCAACGGGCTGTACTACGGCCTCTATCAGTTCTCGGTCGGCACCTGGCGCGCGATGGGTGGCAGCGGAGTGCCCACGAGTGCCTCCGCAGCCGAGCAGACCCAGCGGGCTCAGGCCCTGCAGGCCCGCTCCGGCTGGGGACAGTGGCCGGCGTGCTCCAGCAAGCTCGGTCTGCGCTGAGCCGGACGCCGGTCGCGCGCAGCGCACGAGGCCCGCGCGCCCCTAGGCTCCCCGCATGACCACAGACGCCCTGCTCGGCCCGGCAGCGATCCGGGACCTGGCAGGGCGTCTGGGTCTGACCCCGACCAAGAGCTGGGGCCAGAACTTCGTCGTGGACTCCGGGACGGTCCGCAAGATCGTCCGGAGCGCGAAGGTCACGCCGGGGCAGCAGGTGGTCGAGGTCGGTCCCGGCCTCGGCTCGCTCACCCTCGGCCTGCTCGAGGCGGGCGCGCACGTGGTCGCCGTCGAGATCGACCCGCTGCTCGCAGCGCAGCTCCCGGCAACCGTCGCCGAACGGATGCCCGATGCTGCCGATCGCCTGGTCGTCGTCCCGGCCGACGCCCTCATGGTCACGACCCTCCCGGGGCCGGCGCCGACGGCCCTCGTCGCGAACCTGCCCTACAACGTCGCCGTCCCGGTGCTGCTCACCTTCCTTGCGCGCTTCCCGTCCCTGGAGCGGGTGCTGGTGATGGTCCAGTCCGAGGTCGCCGACCGCCTCCTCGCCGGTCCCGGTTCCCGCACCTACGGCATCCCCTCGGTGAAGGCGGCCTGGTACGCCTCGGCGCACCCGGCCGGGTCCATCGGTCGGGCGGTGTTCTGGCCCGTCCCGCGGGTCGACTCCTCCCTCGTCGCCCTGGAGCGGCGCGAGCAGCCCTCGACCACGGCGACTCGCGAGCAGGTCTTCGCGGTGATCGATGCGGCGTTCGCGCAGCGGCGGAAGATGCTCCGCTCGGCGCTCGCCGAGTTCGCGGGGTCCTCCGCTGCCGCTCAGGAGGCGCTCGTCGCCGCCGGGGTCGACCCGACCTCGCGTGGCGAACGGCTGACCGTCACCGACTTCGCGCGCATCGCCGAACAGCTTCCCCGATGAGCGCCACCTCCCGGGTCCGTGCGAGAGTGGACGGATGACCGGGGTCGGAGTACGGGTGCGAGCGCCCGGCAAGATCAACCTCAGTCTCTGCGTCGGGCGTCGCCGCGAGGACGGCTATCACCCGCTGTCGACCGTCTTCCAGGCCGTCTCCCTCTTCGAGGAGGTCACGGCCACCCCGTCCCCGGAGCTGCGTCTGACGGTGACCGGTGCCCAGGCCGAGCGCGTCCCCGTCGACGAGACGAACCTCGCCTGGCGGGCGGCCCAGCTCCTCGCCGACACCGTCGGCCTCGAACCCCTCGTCCACCTGCACGTGCACAAGGGCGTCCCGGTCGCCGGCGGGATGGCCGGGGGCTCTGCCGACGCCGCAGCGACCCTCCTGGCCTGCGACGCCCTGTGGGGCGCCGGGCTGAGCCGCGAGGAGCTGAGCGAGCTCGCAGCCGAGCTCGGGGCCGACGTCCCGTTCGCGCTCCTGGGGCACACGGCGGTCGGCTCCGGGCGCGGGGACGTCCTGAGCCCTGCGATGAGCCGCGGCCAGTACCACTGGGTGCTCGCGCTGCGCGACGAAGGCCTGTCGACGCCCCTGGTGTTCGCACGATTCGACGCGCTCGCCGACCCGCTGGTCGTCGCGAGCCCGACCCCCGATCGCGACCTGCTCGCCGCGCTGCGCACGGGCGACCCCGACCTCGTCGGCCGGGCACTGGGCAACGACCTCGAACCGGCGGCGATCGACCTCGCCCCCGAGCTCGTCGAGACCGCGCGGGTCGCCGAGGAGGCCGGCGCCCTGGGCATCGTCGTCTCCGGCTCCGGCCCGACGGTCGCCGTGCTCGGCCGCAGCGCCCAGCACGCCCTCGCCCTGCAGGCCGCGCTGACGGCTGCCGGGGTGGCCGACCAGGTCCTCGGTGCGCATGGTCCCGTGCCAGGGGCGCGCATCATCTGATGGCCCATCTGCTCGGAGCCGATGCGATCCGCCTCACGGTCGGGACCAGGACCCTCGTCGACGAGGTGAGCCTCGGGCTCGACGCCGGGATGCGCGTCGGGGTCGTCGGCCCCAACGGTGCGGGCAAGTCGACCCTGCTGCGACTGCTCGCCAGGACCCAGGAGCCCGATGCCGGGCGGGTCACCCATGCGGGTGGGCTGCGGGTGGGGATGCTCGACCAGCGCGACCTCACCACCGAGGGCACGACCGTCCTCGACGCCGTCCACGGGGCGGACGCCGAGCACACCTGGGCCGGGGAGGCAGGCATCCGCGCGATCCATGCCGGACTGCTGGCCGACGTGCCCCTCGACGCACCCCTGACCTCGCTGTCCGGCGGTCAGCGCCGGCGTGTGGGGCTCGCAGCGCTCCTCGTCGCCGACCACGACGTGCTGCTCCTGGACGAGCCGACCAACCACCTCGACGTCGAGGGGGTCGCCTGGCTCGCCGAGCACCTCGTCGCGCGGTTCTCCGGACGGGGCTCCGGCGGGGCCCTCGTCGTCGTCACCCACGACCGCTGGTTCCTGGACGCCGTGTGCACCCGCACCTGGGAGGTCACCGGCCGGGACGGCGCGGTCGAGGGCTACGAGGGCGGCTACGCCGCGTACGTGCTGGCTCGCGCCGAGCGGGAACGGAACGCCGCCGGCACGGCGAGCCGGCGCAACAACCTGCTCCGCAAGGAGCTGGCCTGGTTGCGCCGGGGCGCCCCTGCTCGCACCACCAAGCCCCGCTTCCGGCTCGATGCCGCAGCAGCGCTCATCGCCGACGAGCCCCCGCCCCGGGACCCCCTCGAGCTCACCCGTCTGGCGACGGCGCGCCAGGGCAAGGACGTGCTCGACGTCGAGGACGTCACCGTCTCCTTCCCGATGGCGGACGGCACGCCGCGGGTCCTGCTGCACGATCTCACCTGGCGGCTCGGCCCCGGCGACCGGATCGGCCTCGTCGGTGTCAACGGTGCCGGGAAGACCACGCTGCTCCGGTTGCTGGACGGCAGCCTCGAGCCGACGTCAGGGCGCGTCAAGCGCGGGAAGACGGCCGTCGTCGCCACGCTCTCGCAGGACATCGGCGAGCTCGACGACGTCGCCCACCTGCGCGTCATCGAGGTGGTCGAGCGCGAGCGTCGCACCGTTGCCGTTGCCGTCGCCGGCAAGGAGGTCACCGCTGCCCAGCTCGTGGAACGGCTCGGCTTCGTCCGCGAGCGTGCCCAGACGCTGGTGCGCGATCTCTCCGGTGGTGAGCGTCGCCGGCTCCAGCTGCTCCGGCTGCTCGTCGGCGAGCCCAACGTGCTGCTGCTCGACGAGCCGACGAACGACCTCGACACCGACACCCTCGCCGCGATCGAGGACCTCCTCGACGGCTGGCCCGGCACGTTGATCGTCGTCTCGCACGACCGCTACCTGCTCGAACGCGTCTGCGACCGTCATGTGAGCCTGCTCGGCGACGGCCTGCTCCGTGACCTGCCGGGTGGGGTCGAGGAGTACCTCGCCCTTCGTCGTGCCGCCCTGCGCGCGGAACCCGCGCGCACCGAGACCGCGCGTGCGGAGCCTGCTTCCGGGCGGGCGTCCGACGACCCGGTGCAGCCCGGTGCCGCTCCCTCGGCCGCCGAGGTCCGCACCGCCCGCAAGGAGGTCGCGCGGATCGAGCGCCGGCTGTCGCGGATCGCCGACCTGGAGCGGGTGCTGCACGAGCGGATGGCAGCGGTCGCCGCCGACCACCAGGCCGTGCTGGCCCTGGACACCGAGCTGCGTGCGCTCACCGAGGAACGGGCCTCGCTGGAGGACGCCTGGCTGGAGACGGCCGAGAACGCCGGCTGAGCGCCGGCCGGAGCCTCAGGCGTCGAACCGCGACATGACGGCCCGGAGGAGCGTGGCCAGCGCAGCGGCCTGGTCCTCGCTCAGGTCGGTCAGCAGCAGGCGCTCGACCGTGAGCAGGTCCTCGAAGGCGGAGTCGACCCGGGAGCGGCCGTCATCGGTCAGCCGCACCAGCACGCTGCGACGGTCGTCGGGCGCCGGCGAGCGTCGCACCAGGCCCCTCGCCTCCAGCCGGTCGATCCGGTTCGTCATCGTGCCGCTCGTCACCATCGTCTGCGTCACGAGGGCGCCGGGGGACAGGTGGTAGGGCGGGCCCGAGCGGCGCAGGGCGGACAGGACGTCGAACTCCCACTGCTCCAGGCCATGCCGGTCGAAGGCGCCGGCGCGTGCGGTCGCCAGGTGCCGGGAGAGCCGGCTCACCCGCGAGAGCACGGCGAGCGGGGCGAGATCGAGATCGGGCCGTTCCGCCTGCCATGCCTCGATGATGCGGTCGACCTCGTCCGTCACGCGTTGCCGCGCAGGATGGGTGACTTCTGCAGGCCCGAGAGCCCGTGCCAGGCGAGGTTGACCAGGTGGGCCGCGACGTCGGCCTTCTTCGGCGCCCTGGCGTCGAGCCAGTACTGTCCGGTCAGCGCGACCATCCCGACGAGCATCTGCGCGTAGATCGGGGCAGTCCGCGGGTCGAGCCCGCGGCGCGAGAACTGGTCGGCGAGCAGGTGCTCGACGTGCATCGCGACATCACCGATCAGGCTCGAGTAGGTCCCCGTCGTCTGGGTCACGGGCGAGTCGCGCACCAGGATGCGGAATCCGTCGGTCGAGTGGTCGATGTAGTCGAGCAGGGCGAGCGCCGTCCGCTCCAGCAGCACCTGGGGGTGCCCGCCGGCCTCGAGCGCGTCGGTCAGCGCCCCCGTGAGAGCCAGGATCTCGCGGTCGACGACGACGGCGTAGACGCCCTCCTTGCCGCCGAAGTGCTCGTAGACGACGGGCTTGGAGACGTCGGCGCGGGCCGCGATCTCCTCGACGCTGGTGCCTTCGAAGCCCTTCTCGGCGAAGAGCTGCCGGGAGACGTCGAGCAGCTGCTCGCGTCGCTGGGCGCCCGTCATCCGCGCGCGGGTCGTGCGTCGGGAGGAGGCCATCGGACCATCATGCCGTGGACTGCTGGCAGACTGGGCCCGACGTTGCCCGCACGACGCCTCCCACGGGCCGATCGGGCCGTTCCGCCCTGGTGTAATGGCAGCACGCAGGCCTTTGGAGCCTTGCAGTCCAGGTTCGAGTCCTGGGGGCGGAGCAGCACCGATGACCGCTCGCGAGGCGAACGGGCGGCCGAGCACGGCATGGCGGCACCCCGACCGACGGTAGAGTGGCTGCGCGCCCGACTCAGCGAAGGTTGCGCGTCGCCGCCCGATCCGACGGGAGTCCTTGTGCCCGGTGCTCGCCCTGCCGCAGTCGTCGTCCTCGCCGCCGGGGAGGGCACCCGGATGCGATCGGCGACGCCGAAGGTGCTGCACACCCTGGCCGGGCGCTCGATGCTCGGGCACGCGATGACCGCAGCGCAGTGGCTCGAGCCGGGCCGTCTCGCCGTCGTCGTGCGCCATCAGCGCGACCGGGTCGCCGCCCATGCCCTGGAGATCGACCCCACCGTCCTCGTGGTCGACCAGGACGAGATCCCTGGCACCGGGCGCGCCGTCCAGTGCGCCCTGACCGTCCTCGACGCTGCAGCCCATGCCGCTGCCGTCGCGCAGCAGACGGAGGTCGCTGCCGGCGAGCCGGCCGTGAGGACGCTGGCCGGGCTCTCGGACGTGATCGACGGGCCGCTCGTCGTGCTCGCCGGCGACATCCCGCTCCTGGACGGCGCCACGCTCGCCGAGCTCCTCGACGCGCACGTCGCCGAGGGCAACGCCGTCACCGTCCTCACCACCGAGGTCGCCGACCCGACCGGCTACGGCCGGATCGTCCGTGCGCCCGACACCGGTGACGTCCTCGGGATCGTCGAGCAGAAGGACGCGGACGCGGAGCAGCTGGCGATCACCGAGATCAACTCCTCCGTCTACGTCTTCGACGCAGCGGTGCTCCGGGACGCGCTCGCCCGGATCGGCCGGGACAACGCGCAGGGCGAGCTCTACCTCACGGACGTGCTCGCGATCGCCCGCGCTGCCGGCGGGTCCGTCCGCGCGCTCCAGGTCGACGACCCGGTGCTCGTCGAGGGCGTCAACGACAAGGTCCAGCTCGCGACCCTCGCTGCCGAGCTCAACCGCCGGCTGGTCACCGAGTGGATGCTCGCCGGCGTGACGGTCCTCGACCCGGCCACCACCTGGGTCGACGTCGAGGTCGAGCTCGAGGCGGACGTGACGCTGCTGCCGGGCACCCAGCTGCACGGCACGACGCGCGTCGCCGCCGGCGCGGTCATCGGGCCCGACACCACGCTGCGTGACGTCGTCGTCGAGGCCGGCGCGCAGGTCGTGCGCAGCCATGCGGCGGGCTCGCGGATCGGGGAGCGCGCTCTCGTCGGTCCCTTCTCCTACCTTCGGCCGGGGACGGACCTCGGAGCCGACGGGAAGATCGGCGCCTATGTCGAGACGAAGGCGACGACGATCGGGGCGCACTCCAAGGTCCCGCACCTGTCCTACGTCGGCGACGCCACGATCGGCGAGCACAGCAACATCGGTGCCGGCACGATCTTCGTCAACTACGACGGCGTGAGCAAGCACCGCAGCACGGTCGGCTCGCACGTGCGGATCGGCTCGGACAACGCGCTCGTCGCCCCGGTCGTCATCGGTGACGGTGCGTACACGGGTGCGGGCTCCGTGATCCGACGTGACGTCCCCGCGGGCTCGCTCGGTGTCACGACCTCGCCGCAGCGCACGATCGACGGCTGGGTGATGCGCCGCCGGCCCGGGTCGGCCTCGGCCGCTGCGGCCCGAGCGGCGCTGGGCCAGGACGACGACCTCGCGCTCTCCCCGCAGGCCATGGCCGAGCTGGCCACCCATCCTTCATCGCCCGAGCACGCGGGCGAGACGATCCCCACCTCCGTCGAAGGGCACCAGCGGTGATGACCGGACTCACGTCGAACGACGGTGAACGACGGCTCGTCCTCATCTCGGGCCGGGCCCACCCCGAGCTCGCCGACGACGTCGCCCGCGAGCTCGGCGTCGAGCTGGTGCCGACGACGGCCTACGACTTCGCCAACGGTGAGATCTACGTGCGCTTCGGTGAGAGCGTGCGCGGTGCCGATGCCTTCGTCGTGCAGAGCCACACCGCACCGATCAACAAGTGGATCATGGAGCAGCTGCTCATGGTCGACGCCCTGAAGCGGGCCTCCGCCAAGACGATCACCGTCGTGCAGCCCTTCTACGGCTACTCCCGCCAGGACAAGAAGCACCGCGGCCGCGAGCCCATCTCGGCCCGACTCATGGCCGACCTCTTCAAGACTGCCGGCGCCGACCGTCTGATGAGCGTCGACCTGCACGCGGCGCAGACCCAGGGCTTCTTCGACGGCCCGGTCGACCACCTCTGGGCGATGCCCCTGCTGGTGGACTACGTCCGCACCCGCGTCGACCCGACGAACGTCGCCGTCGTCTCGCCCGACGCCGGTCGGATCCGGGTGGCCGAGCAGTGGGCTGCCAAGCTCGGTGGCTGCCCCTTGGCGTTCATCCACAAGACGCGTGACATCACCAAGCCGAACCGGGCCGTCGCGAACCGCGTCGTCGGTGACGTCGAGGGCCGGACCGCCATCCTCACCGACGACCTCATCGACACCGGCGGCACGATCGCCGAGGCGGTCCGCGTGGTCCTCGCCGCCGGCGCGAAGGACGTCATCGTCGCGGCGACCCACGGCGTGCTCTCCGACCCGGCAGCGCAGCGGCTGCAGGAGTGCGGGGCGCGCGAGGTCGTCGTGACCGACACCTTGCCGATCCCCGAGGAGCGTCAGTTCGAGAAGCTCACGATCCTGTCGATCGCCCCGTTGCTCGCCAGGGCCATCCGCGAGGTCTTCGACGACGGCTCGGTGACCTCGCTCTTCGAGGGCGCGTCCTGAGATGGACCGGCTGGACGCCGAACGAGGCGGTCGCGCTGAGCGAGAGCCTCGAGGTGGCGTGACCACGAGCGGGACGGGTGTGGTCACCGTCGTCCCCGACGTCGCGGTGCTGTCCCTGGCAGCGGAGGTGACCGATGCCCTGCCGACCCGGGCCCTCGATGGCGCCGCGACCGCTCTGCAGGACATGGTCGACCACCTCCTCACGGCCGGGACCGACCGTTCCGACCTGCGCACGGTCGGCACCTCGAGCTGGACGGATCCTGGCGAGACCGGCGCCGATGGCCTCGTCGTGCGGGCCGCCCGGACGACGGTGACGCTCGCGCTCGAGGTGCGGGTGCCCGGGACCGCGACAGCGGGGGCGCTCGCGGGCGGGGCGCTCGCTGCCGCCGGTCCGGCGGGTCGGATGCAGGGCATCGCCTTCCACGTCAGTGATGCCGCCCCCGCGACCGCGACGGCCCGCGAGCTCGCCTTCGCTCAGGCCGTCGGCGCTGCCCGGCAGATCGCCACGCTTGCGGCTCGTGCTCTCGGCGAGGTGCTGGAGGTTCGTGAGGAGTCGGCTCCCGCCGGCGTCGCGCTCGCCTTCCGGGCCGAGAAGGCGGCCGGGTCCGCGCCGCTCGAGCCCGGTCAGCAGGACGTTCGCGTCCAGCTCACGGTCCGGCACGCCTGGGCCTAGCCCTGGTCCCGGTCCCGGCGTTCCCCTGGGAGCCGCCGGGCGGGTAGAGTAGCCCGGTTGCCTCGGCGAGGGACATCGGACGGACATGGGCCCACGGGCCTCACCAGGACCGTCGATGACTCCGTGATCGACGCGGTGCGCCTCCTGTGCGCCCGCTGTCCCGCGCCGAGGCCACCGCAGCCCTGAACCTGCCGTCGCCCGGCCGGCCAGCCACAGCGCATCGAAGAGGAGTCATCCGTGTCCGAGGTCAAGCTCACCGCCGTCGCCCGAACCGAGTTCGGCAAGGGCGCTGCCCGCCGCGCCCGCCGCGCGCACCAGATCCCCGCCGTCCTGTACGGGCACGGCGCCGAGCCGCAGCACGTCGCCCTCCCGGAGCGCGAGACGACCCGCGCGCTCCGCCAGTCGAACGTCCTGCTCGGGATCGAGCTCGACGGCAAGATCCAGCTCGCGATCGCCAAGGACATCCAGCGCGACCCGATCAAGGACGTCATCGAGCACCTGGACCTCCTCGTGGTCCGCAAGGGCGAGAAGGTCACCGTCGAGGTGAACGTGCACGTCGTCGGCGAGTCGGTCCCCGGAACGATTCACGTCGTCGAGACGCAGACCGTCCTCCTCGAGGCGGAGGCGACGTCCCTGCCCGAGTCGATCGAGGTCGACGTCGAGGGACTGGAGAGCGGTGCCCAGGTGCGCGCCTCCGACCTGGCCCTCCCGGCCGGCGCCTCGCTCGCCGGCGACGGGGACATCGTCATCGTCACCATCTCGACCCCGCAGTCCAGCGCGGCCGACGATGCAGCCGTCCAGGAGCAGGCCGCCGTGCAGTCGGCCGCCTCGGCCTCGGCAGCAGCGGCGGCGGACGCCGAGCTGTAAGTCAGCGATGACACGTCAGGACGGCCCCGGCGCTCGCGCCAGGGCCGTCCTGCGTTCCGGCGGCGCGCAGCTGCGCGGACTGCGTGCGCGTGCCGAGCGAGGTACCGGGAAGGGAACGAGGATGTCGGCTGCATGGTTGGTCGTCGGGCTGGGGAACCCCGGGCCGGCCTACGCCGGCAACCGGCACAACGTCGGCCAGATGGTGGTCGCCGAGCTCGCTCGACGCGGGTCGGCGGCCTTCACCTCGCACCGTGTCCGGGCGCGGGTCGCCGACGTCCGGCTCGGTGTCCTGCCGGGCGGCGCACCGGGGCCGCAGGTGCTCCTCGCGGAGCCCCTCACGTTCATGAACCTGTCCGGCGGACCCGTCGCCGGACTCGTCCGGTACCTCGACGTCGGGATCGACCGAGTGATCGTCGTGCACGACGACCTCGACATCCCGTTCGGCTCCGTCCGGCTCAAGTCGGGCGGCGGCGAGGGCGGCCACAACGGGCTGCGCAGCATCTCCGCCTCGCTGTCCTCGAAGGACTACCTGCGGGTGCGGGTCGGCGTCGGCCGGCCTCCTGGTCGGATGGAGGCAGCCGACTTCGTCCTGAAGGACTTCTCGAGCGTGGAGCGGCGCGACGTCCCGTGGCTCGTCGACGCGGCGTCGGACGCGGTCGAGATGGTCGTGCGGCAGGGCCTTGCCGCGGCGCAGCTGCGGTTCCACACGGCGGACTGAGCTGCCGCCACCCGTGGCGTTGTGTCATGGACATCGCCTGCGGTTTGCCGGGTGTTCACCGCCAGGTCACGATCTGGACACGATTGCCCACGTGGCTCCTCCGAGCGGGTGAAATCGGACAAACAGGGCATCGCTGGACAACGCAAGCGGGGTAGGTTGCCCTCAAGCCCGTGAAGGAGGCCTGAGATGTCGCTCGCGATCGAACGCGGCCTGGAGAACGAGCAGGGCTCTGAGCGTCGGGGCGTGGCCAGCGAGCCCCGACGGTCGTGGGCCTCGACCCAGCCGGTCGTCGTCCGCCATACGACCTTCAACGACCCTGCGCGCCGCCTGCAGGGCTGGACGACCGTCGCGCGTGTCTACCGCCGCCGCGCGATCCTGCTCGATGCGCTGACCTCCTTCCTCATCGCGCTGCCCCTGACTGCCTCCGTGTACGGGATCGAGCCCAGGAGCCTGGCCGTGTCGGTCGGCGTGGCGTTCGGCTTCGTGGCCCTGGTGGCGTTGAGCCGCGGGTACGAGAGCCGGTGGCTGGGCGACGGCCCGGAGGAGTTCCAGGCACTGATGCGTGCCGGCGCGGTCGCAGCGGTCGCGGTGATGGCCGTCTCCTACTCGAGCCAGGCGGAGATCTCGCGCTTCCTCGTCTTCGTCGGCATCCCCGTCGTCGTCCTCGGTACGGCCGGCGTGCGCTACCTGCACCGGCGCTTCCTGCACCGGGCGCGCGCTGACGGCGCTGCGATGAAGCGCACGCTCGTCGTCGGTGACCGGAGCGATGTCACGCGGATCACCTCCGACCTGGCGTCGTCCTCCTACCACGGGTTCCAGGTCGCCGGCGTCTGCCTGCCGAGTCTCGGGACATCTCGGACGGTCGGCGGGCACCCCGTGGTGGGTGCCGTCGCCGACGTGGCCCAGGTCGCGGTCGACCACGCCATCGACGTGGTGGTCGTCGCAGGGCCCGGACTGTCGGGCGAGGGACTCCGGCGTCTGACGTGGGCCCTCGACCGCGTCGGTACGCAGCTCATCGTCGTCCCGGACCTCGTCGAGATCGCCGGGCCGCGACTGACGGTCCGGCCGACCGCAGGACTCTCCTTGCTCGAGGTGGAGGTCGGCGCGACGCGGGGGCGGCTCCTGGTCAAGACGATGCTCGACCGGGTCGCCGGGACGAGTTTCCTGCTGGCGGTCACCCCGATCGTCGCCGTGGCTGCTCTGGCGGTCCGGCTCACCTCGTCGGGCCCCGCGTTCTACCGCCAGACGAGAGTCGGTGTCGACGGCCAGGAGTTCACCATGTGGAAGCTGCGCAGCATGTACGCCGATGCCGACCGTCGGCTCGCCGAGCTGCGCGCGCAGAACCAGGGAGCCGGTGTGCTCTTCAAGATGCGTGAGGACCCCCGGGTCACCCCGGTCGGCCGGGTCCTGCGGCGGTACTCGCTCGATGAGCTGCCGCAGCTTCTGAACGTGGTCCGCGGCGACATGTCGCTCGTCGGCCCGCGCCCGCCGCTCGGCGAAGAGGTCGCGCGCTACGAGGACGCGACCTATCGCCGCCTACGTGTCCGGCCGGGCCTCACCGGCCTCTGGCAGGTGTCGGGCCGCTCCGACCTCAGCTGGGAGGAGTCGGTTCGCCTCGACCTCCGCTACGTCGACAACTGGTCGGTCGCGATGGACGTCATGATCCTGTGGAAGACGGTCCGCGCCGTCCTGCGGCCCGCCGGCGCCTACTGACGGTTCAG
>JBBRGX010000005.1:0-47126 GCA_038223605.1 Actinomycetales bacterium
GTCGGGTCGAACACGATCCAGACGTCGGCCTTGCCCGAGCTGTCGACGTTGTAGTCGATGTTCTGGGTCTTGTCGACGCCCGGCATGAGGTCGGACATCGACAGGTAGGTGTCGCTGACGTTCAGGGTCAGGTGCCCGGACGTGGCGTTGAGGTTGCCGGCCTTCGTGTCGGTGAAGTAGGCACCCGTCCCGGCGACGGCGAAGCCCGCGAGGGCCGCGGTCACGCCGACCGCACCCAGGAATCCGGTCAGGCGCGCCAAAGACTTCTTGCTCATGGAGAACTCCCCTTGAAGACATGCGGAAGCGCCGGTCTCGCCATTGGCTCGCTCCCGGCCCTGGCGACCGTGGTCACCGAAAGTGTCATCGCCTCGCCCGTGCCCAGAAGTTGGGCACGATTCCGATCATATGGGGCGACCCCGGCGCATTGTGGTGAAATAGGCGCCAAACGGGCACGAGCTGGGGATATCACCCGGAAGGGTCAGTTTCTATCGTGTGCGACTGAGCGCGGCTGCGGGGGACGGTGTGGCGCCCGTGCGATCTCTCCGTTTCTACTGCGCCGCCGGGTAGAAATGGCGAAACGTCCGGGACACGTCCGCATTCCAGAGATGCGACAGCACAGGTGAGCCTCGCACCCCGAGTGCACGGGTTCCCTGACTGTGCGGCCGCTCCGGGAAAGAAGAATGCGGATCGTGGCTGCGGTTGCTGTTCACGGGCTCATCGGTGCCGTCCGCCCCCCATTGGATTGCGGTGTGATTCAGAGCGGGCACACTACGTGGTGTGCTCGACCTTCGACGGTCGGAGCGCCGCCGTGCCCCAGGCTCGGCCACACCGTGACCGCAGGGTTCCGGGTGAGCCGGGACGGGCTCTACGGCCGACCTCCGGCACCGTGACGCCAGCGCTACCGCTGCACGTCGCCCCACGGGAAGTTCCACCGCTTCACACCTCCTCTTCCGCGGGAGATGACTGCTGGCGGGGTGTGCCCCCCGTGCGATACGCATGTGGCTGCGCACGCCGGGCCCGTCGCCTCTCGGACCTACCGCCACCGACTTCACCTCGTCGCTGATCTCCACATCGCGGTCCCGCGAAGGTCGCCCCCGTGGGAGGCGCCCCGCCTCGAGACGTTGGGACGTGAGTCAGGTCCCGCCGGCGCCGGAGGTCATCGGGGGGACGTTGCGGCCCTCGCCGCGCCGTCGTGCCCAGAGCCTGGTGAAGCGGTAGCTGAACCGAAGCCCCGCCCACAGGAGGAACACGCCGGTCGGCACTCCCAGCGCCGCGAGGACCATGCCAGCGCGCTCCCCGGCGACGGCCATCACGAGCCCTGCGAGTCCGCTCACCAGGAAGAGAACGCCGAACGCTGTGTAGAGGACTGCGCTGGCGGTCGCGCTGCGGGACAGCCATCGCGCCCCCGGAACAAGGCCGCGGTACCGGGTGAGCAGGTCAGCCCAGTCGATCACGGTGTCCTCTGCGTATGCGAGGCCGGAAGTCTCGGCCAGCGCGCGAACCGCAGCGGGTGGGTACCAGCCGGAGAAGACCTCGGCTGCCCCAGTCGGCAAGCCCGGCGTCAGCACGGAGCCGTTGCCCGCCAGGAACGCAAGATGGTCCACGTCGAGGCGGTTCACGGCGAAGCCGGTCATGCCATGAGGAAGGCTGCCGCGGACACGAACGACTCGGGCGGCGTGGCGCGAGCCCGGTCCGACCTGGATCGCCCACCCTGACTCGGGCCGCTGGGCCGGCGGGTTGTAGGTGAGAACGCGAGTCACCTCATCCCACGCCAGGAAGGACCCCTCCGCCTCCGAGCGCCAAGCGTGGTCAGGCATCCGGGGCGACTGAGCATCAAGGCGAGTCGGCACAGATCTCATCCCCCAATCCGAAGCGGCCCGGAATCGCCGTGTCCCGTGACGCCGTCTTCGAGTCCCGCACGTGGCGCTGACTCACAGGCTCATCCTGACGGGAGTGCGGGCACCAGTAGTGGCCGACGCGCCCGCAGCTGTGGGCCCCGCGCTCTCCGATTCGGTGCCCTCGCAGGTGCGTGGGCGAACGACCACCTTCGGGTCGGTCAGTCGTGCCATCGGCCAGCTCCTACCATCTGTGCGCGACTTCGCGTGGCTCACACGACCCATGGTGCGCCGCCTTCGGCCGTCAGCCGGTAGGTTGCGCTCCCCGCACAGTGCCGGCACTGGGTGGCGGCGCACGCAAGCTCCAGGCTTCGCTGTGGCACCCCGCGCCAGCGCAGTCCAGCACCACCTACCGCAGGTCAAGATCACGACAGAATCACATCGCAATCCAATGGGGGGGGCCGTCCGGGCGTTCCGACGTCGCGATCCAGCGCGCGAGGGTGGGACGACGCGGGCGGGCGCACGACGGCCCGGGCCGCCGTCAGCGGTCCGGGCCGTCGCGACCGGCTATCGGGAGGCGCTCGGGGTGTCTCGGCAGTCACCCGGGCTCTTCCGGCATCGCCGGGGTCGGTGTCAGCGGGTGTCGCCACCGCCCGTGACGACGCTCGCACGGCCGGCCTCGAGCCGGGCGATCGGGATGCGGAACGGCGAGCAGGAGACGTAGTCGAGGCCCACCGAGTGGAAGAAGTGGATGGACTCCGGGTCGCCGCCGTGCTCGCCGCAGACGCCGAGGACGATGTCCGGGCGGGTGGCCCGGCCCTCCTCGACGGCGATCCTCACCAGGCGCCCGACGCCCTGCCGGTCGATGGTCTCGAACGGGGAGACGCTGAACACGCCCTTGTCGGTGTACTCCGCGAAGAACGCGCCCTCCACGTCGTCGCGGGAGAAGCCCCACGTCGTCTGGGTGAGGTCGTTGGTGCCGAAGGAGAAGAACTCGGCGACGTCGGCCATCCGGTCGGCGGTGAGCGCCGCACGCGGCAGCTCGATCATGGCGCCGATCGGGATGTGCAGCTCGACACCCTGCTCCTTCGCCACCGCCGCGAGGACGCCCACGGCCTCGTCCCGCACCAGGTGCAGCTCCATGATGCTCGCCGCGAGCGGGATCATGATCTCCGCGTGCGGGTTCCCGCCCGCCTTGATCCGCGCGGCAGCAGCCTCGGCGACCGCCCGGATCTGCAGGGCGAAGAGGCCGGGGACCATGAGCCCGAGCCGCACTCCGCGCAGACCGAGCATCGGGTTCGCCTCGTGCATCCGCTCGACGGCGGTCAGCAGGACCTTGTCCCGCTCGACCTCCGGTCCCTTCTCGCCGCGCTCGGCGGCGATCGCGACCTTGACCGACAGCGTCGTGAGGTCCGGCAGGAACTCGTGCAGCGGCGGGTCGATGAGGCGGATCGTGGTGGGCAGCCCGTCCATCTCGGTGAGCAGCCCGATGAAGTCCTCTCGCTGAAGCGGCAGCAGGGCGTCGAGCGCCGCATGCCGGTCGGCATCCTCCTGGGCGACGATCAGGCGCTCGATGAGCACCCGGCGGTCGCCGAGGAACATGTGCTCGGTGCGGCACAGTCCGATGCCCTGCGCCCCCCAGCCGCGTGCCCGGCGGGCGTCCTCCGGGGTGTCGGCGTTGGCGTGAACGCGCAGCCGGCGAACCGAGTCCGCGTGGGTCAGGACGCGGTCGACCGCCGAGACGAGCTCGGCGGTCTCCTCGTCGTCCGAAGCGACCTCGGAGAGCGCGGCCTCCAGGCCGTCCTCGAGGTAGCGGACGACCGGCGAGGGCACGACCGGGACCGAGCCGAGGAAGATCTCCCCCGTCGATCCGTCGATCGCGATGACATCGCCCTCATGGACGACGACCTTGCCGTCGACCCGGATCTCGCGCTTGACCCCGTCGACCTCGAGCTTCTCGGCGCCCACCACGCAGGTCGTGCCCATGCCACGGGCGACGACGGCCGCGTGGCTCGTCTTGCCACCGCGCGAGGTGAGCACGCCGACCGAGGCGATCATCCCGCCGAGGTCGTCGGGGTTCGTCTCGCGGCGGACCAGGATGACGTCCTTGCCTGCCGCCGCCCACTCCTGCGCGGTGTGCGAGTCGAAGACCGCCTCGCCGACAGCGGCGCCCGGTGAGGCCGCCATGCCCTTGGCCAGCAGGGTGCGAGCCGCGGCGGCGTCGAACTGGGGGAACATCAGCTTGCTCAGCTGCTCGACGGTGTCCCGCTCGAGCGCCTCGTCGAGAGTGATGAGGTGCTCGTCGACGAGCTGCGTCGCGATGCGGAACGCCGCGGCGGCGGTGCGCTTGCCGACCCGGGTCTGCAGCATCCACAGCTTGCCGCGCTCGACGGTGAACTCGATGTCGCACAGGTCGCGGTAGTGCGTCTCCAGCCGGCGCATCGCCAGCCGGAGCTCGGCGTAGGCCTCGGGGTCGAGCTTCTCGAAGTCGGCGAGGGAGAGCGTGTTGCGGATGCCCGAGACGACGTCCTCACCCTGAGCGTTCGGCAGGTAGTCGCCGTAGTCACCGGTGCGGCCGGTGGAGGGGTCCCGCGTGAAGCAGACGCCGGTGCCGGAGTCGGCGCCGAGGTTGCCGAAGACCATCGAGACGATGTTCACCGCGGTGCCCAGGTCGTTGGAGATGCGCTCCTTGCGGCGGTACAGGCGCGCCCGGTCGGTGTTCCACGAGTTGAAGACGGCCTCGATGGCCAGGTCGAGCTGCTCGCGCGGGTGCTGCGGGAAGTCGCGGCCGGACTCCTCGCGGATGATCGCCTTGAACTCCTCGACGAGGGCCTCGAGGTCCTCGGCGGTGAGCTCGGTGTCCGCTGCGACGCCGCGTGCCTTCTTCATCGAGTCGAGCGCGTGCGCGAAACGGTCGCCGTCGATGTCCAGGACGGTCTTGCCGAACATCTGGATCAGGCGACGGTAGGAGTCCCAGGCGAAGCGCGGGTCGCCGGAGAACTGGGCGAGGCCCTGCACCGACGCGTCGTTGAGGCCGATGTTGAGGACCGTCTCCATCATGCCGGGCATGGAGAACTTGGCACCGGAGCGGACCGAGACGAGCAACGGGTCGTGGAAGTCGCCGAGGCTACGGCCGAGGGCGTCCTCGAGGCGTCGCAGGGCCATGGTGACCTCGACACGGAGCTCCGCTGGGAGATCGCCGGTGGTCATGTAGGTGCGACAGGCCTCGGTGGTGATGGTGAACCCGGGCGGCACCGGCAGCCCGAGGTTCGTCATCTCGGCAAGGTTTGCACCTTTGCCGCCGAGGAGGTCCTTGAGGTCTCTGTTGCCCTCGCTGAAGTCGTAGACGTACTTGGCCACGATGCGCCTCTCTGCACGGGAAGCCGGCTCCATTGCCAGCCCTCCCAGGGTGCTGCCTACCCCTGCCACCCGGGAAGGACCTTGGACCCGCGAACTTCGCTCAGCGCAAGGGGTCGTCCTCGCCCCACAGCGAGAGGCGAAGACGACGGGCGTCGCTCGCCAGGATGCGGTCGGTCCTCTCCCGCAGCTGACCGACCGTGTCGAGGCCCGCGTGGACGAAGCGGCCGGCGAGCGCGTCCAGCTCGCCGTCGCCGATCGCCGCCAGCATCGCCGCGACGTCCTCGACCGGGGTCCACCCGGTCCGCTCCCGGTGCACGGGCATCGAGGTCGTCATGTCCGTGCGGACGACCCCCGGGGCGAGGTCGAAGACGAGGATCCCTCGGTCGCGATACTGCGCGTCGAGCATCGTGGTGAGCCTGGCCAGGGCGCCCTTGCTGATCGCGTACCCGGTGGTCGTGGGCACCGGCTTGTGCCCGGCGCCGGAGTTCAGGTGCACGATCCGTCCGCCACCGGCCTCGAGCATCCCGGGCAGCAGGGCGTGGGTGAGGAGGAGGGGACCGCGCACGTTGGTCTCGATGACCCGCCAGGTGTCCTCGACGTCGTCCAGCGCGAACGGGAGCTCGTCGTGCTCGACGACGCCGGCGTTGTGCACCAGGAGGTCGACCCGGCCGAGCGCCGCCTCGACGACGCTCGCGGCCGCGGTGACCGCCTCCGGGTCGACGAGGTCGACGGCAACGGTCGTCACGCGGGCGTCGCTCGCCTCGGCGATCCGCCGTGCGACGGCGTCCAGGTGGGCGGGGGTCCTGCCGAGGAGGGCGAGGTCGTAGCCGTGCACTGCGAGGCCGAGCGCAAGGCCGGCCCCGATACCCCGGCCGGCCCCGGTGACGACGGCGGTACGGCGGTGTTCGGTCATCGCGCCATCGTGCCACCGGCAGCGACGGCTCGTGCCACCGGCAGCGACGCCAGGCGGGCGGCGGCCGCGCCCGCGGGGCTGCGGGTCCGCGGTGGCGCCGAGGTCGATCTCGGCGGCCGGGCGGCTCGACCCGGTGCGCCGCCCGTGCCTAGTCGCTGCCCTCGTCGCCGTCCTGGTCGATGTCGACCTCCGCTCGCCGCCGGCGACCTCGGGACCGCCGGGCGAGGAGCAGCAGCGCCGCGACCGCGATGACCACGCCGGTGGCGAAACCCGCGAGCATCGACCCGCTCAGGTCCAGCCCGGCGTCCCCGGAGTCGGCGAGGAGGAGCGAGCGGACAAGGCCGAGCAGGAGGATGACCAGGAGCGCGACGAGCAGGACGACGCGCGGGAGGCTGCGGGAGCGGAACTTCCTCGCTGCCGCATCGACCCCGAGCCGCTGGGCGTACCCGATCGTCATCGCAGAGGCGAGACCGGTCACGACAAGCAGCCCGGCGGCATACGGAAGGGCATCGCTCCCGCCGAACCAGAGCATGGCGGCGCTGAGCAGCAACCCGCCCCAGAGCAGGAGCTGGAAGCCGAAGGCCGAGGCCTCGTTCCAGACATCTCGTTGGCGCTCCTCGGAGTAGAACGGGTCGCCGAAGTCGGCCACCGCCGACGCGAAGCGGATGAAGACCGAGGTGCTGGTCGGCGTGCTCATGGGCGTGATCCCTCTTCCTCGAGATTCGGTGCGAACAGCGACTCGACGTCCGTGCGGAGCACTGCGGCCAGCCGGAGGGCGAGATAGACCGACGGCGCGTAGTCGCCCGCCTCGATGGCCACGACGGTCTGCCGACTGACGTCGCAGCTGGCGGCGAGCTGCGCCTGGGTGAGGCCGGCGATCTGTCGATACCGGCGCACCGTGGTGGCTCGGCCGGCTGCCGTCGTCTTGACCATGAGATCAGTGTCTACTTTACCTGACACAAAGTCAAACTTACTTGTCACCCCGGGCATGGGTTCGCTCGCTCGAGGACGTCGGGGCGCTCCTCGGGCCCGAGCTCGCGCACGGCCGGCACCCAGCGCTCGTTGGCAGCCACAGCCGACGACAGACCGGCCGCCGCACCTCCCGAGGGGCCCTACAGCCCCTCGGCGACCACCGCCGCGACCCGCAGCCATGCCTCCCGCGTGCGCCGGTCCAGATGCTCGACCACCAGCGGGCTCCCCCCGACCAGCGAGGCGTCGTACGGGACGTCGACCACGGCACGGGTCAGCTGGCCGAAGTGCTCGTGCAGCCGGGCCGCGAGCACCCCGTCGCGCTGCGGAGCGGGGTCGGAGAGGACCGTGACGGCGTTGCGCACCGCGTCGGCGTGCCCCGTCGCCCGCAAGGCGTCGATGGCCCATGCCGCTGACTGCGCCGTGTCCTCGCGCACCGTGGAGACGATGACCACCTGGTCGGCGGCGTCGATGGCCGCCTGCCAGTTCGAGGCCCGCATGTTGTTGCCGGTGTCGACGACCATCACCCGGTAGAAACGGGAGAGCGTGCGGTGCAGCGCACGGAAGGCGAACGCGTCGACGGAGGCCGCCGAGGCCGCGTCCTCGTCCGAGGCGAGGACGTCGAACTGCGCGGATCCTTGCGAGCGGACATAGCCGTCGAGATCGCCGACCCGGGCGGCGCCACCCTCGGTGAACCGGTCGAGGTTCTGCAGCAGGTCGACGGCGGTGCGCTGGTGGGAGCCGGGCAGCGAGCGCCAGCCGAGCGTCCCCCTGGTCTCGTTGTTGTCCCAGGCCAGGGTGTAGCCACCCCGGTGCTCGCCGAATGCCGCGGCCAGCAGGAGGGTGCCGGTGGTCTTGTGCGCCCCACCCTTGGGGTTGATGACGACGATGGTGCGCGGCCCGTCGAGGGGTCGCTGCACGGAGACGACGGCGTCGCGGTGCGCTCGCTCCGTCGGTCCCGGACGCAGGCGCAGCAGCCCACCGGTCATCCGGCGGACGACACCCTGCCAACCGAGCAGGGCCGGTCCGGCCGTCGGGTGCGGCCGGGCCGCAAGGAGGTCGGACAGCGTCGGCAGGGGCGCGTCGGCCGCAGGCGGGGGCGGCGGGTCCGGCATGAGCGGCGCTGACGTCGGCGCCTCGGCACCGACCGGGAAGAGGTCGGGAACCGGGGTGGGCTCGGGCTCGTCGAACGCGAGCGACGGACCCGGCTGGGCCTCGGCGACCGGGTCGGGTACCCACTCGGCGGCGGCGAGGCCTCCCGGCGACTCCGGGGGCGCCGGCTCGTCCTGGTCCGGTTGGCCGACCAGCCAGACCGAGCGCCGACGCGGCACGCCGCCGGGGACCGGGAGGACGGCCGTCAGCGCCTCCGGCCCCTCGTCGACCTCCGCCGCCGCTGACCACGCGGCGCTCTCCTCCGACGGGTGCGGGTCCTGGTGCTCGCCGCCCGCGTCGCCGAGGTCGGTGCCGGCGGGCGCCGGCGCGGCCGGTTCCCAGCGCACGTCGTCCTCGTCGAGCTCCTCGTGCAGCGCCGGCGGGAGCTCGTGGTGCAGGGACCAGCGCACCTGCGCGTCCCAGCCCGTCTCGCTGGACGGCTCCTGCGGCGCCTCCTCGCGAGCCTGCACCGCATCGTCCGGCTCCGGCGCGCCTTCCTCGCGGGGTGCGGCCGCGGGGGCCTCGTCGACGGGCATGACGTCCTCGCCTGGCACCGCCTCCGCGACCGTGCCGAGGGTGTCCCGCTCACGCATCTCTCGGCGAGTCAGCGGACGTCCGGTGCTGTCGGGCTCTCGCTCGTCCACGGCTGTCCTCCTGCTGGTCCTGCATCGGGCGGGACGCGGGAGCAGAGGCTCCACGCATCTGCGTGCATGAGGACACCCTGCCGCAGGAACGGGGCCTGTGTCCTGCGCCACAGCGCAGGACACAGGCCCCGTTGTCGACGAGAGGTCCGGATCGCCCTCCGCGACCCGGACCCTCGGGCTCAGCCGGCGGTCGAGAAGTCGAGTGCGGCGTCGGCCACGGCGATGACGCTCCAGGTCGACCCGTCGGTGCCGGTGAGCGCATAGGTGGGAACCAGGACGACGGAGCCGTCCTGCTGCCAGGTCTGCGCGAGACCCAGTCGGGCCGAGGTGATCTCGACAGCCTGGACGGGCCAGGAGAACGCCAGGCCTGCCCGGGGGACCGCCGGGAGCGTGGGCTCCGGAGCGGGGGCGACCTCACCGGCGCCGGAGCTCGTGACGGCGCCCTCCTTGGCGCCCATCATGGTGTCCGTCGCGAGCGGGTAGCCACCACCGGACGCCCCGAACCTCGGGTCACCGAGCCGGGCGACGGCCTGAGCGGGGCTCACGACGTCGTACCGGCCGAGCGAGACGAGCGGGGCGGTCGCCCCGTAGAGCGAGGACAGCCCGGCCCCGGTCATCGCCGCCGACCAGGTCGCCCCGGTCCGCTGGCCGTCGACGACCTGGTAGGCCGTCACGTAGGTCCACGTCGTGTCGCCGTAGTCCTCCCCCACCATCTCGTAGCTCGAGGCATCGATGCCCAGGGCGGCGAGGACCTCGCTCAGGCGCGCCGCGACGGCGTCCTTGCTCGGCACCGGACCGAGATCGCGCTGTGCGCACTGCGGCTCTCCGGGGGCGATCGCCGGATCGAGCGTCGCGCTCGCGTCGGGCGCGACCGGGGGCGCGTCCGTGGCGAGACAGCTCCACGGGTCGACGGTCGGGTCGTAGAAGGAGAGGCTCCCCTGACCGTCGGGCGACAGGGTCAGGCTGGGGCCGGAGCCGTCGTTGGGGCCCACCTGCCATGCCCCGTTGAGGAGGGCCGGTGCGCCGGCGAGCCCGAGAGCCGCCGCCGCCGCCGCAGCAGTGGCCTCGGAGAACGTCGAGGAGGGGTCGAAGGCCCACGCCTCTGCCGTGCCGCCCTGCGTCGAGAGCCCTGCGGAGGTGAAGACGGTCCGTCCCCACCAGCCCCCGTAGCCGGCGGCCGAGTCCGCCATCTTGCTCGAGCTCAGTGACTCGGCACCGGGCGCCGGCGCCATCGGGGTCGAGCCGGCCGCAGCACTGTCCCTGGCGCCGCCGGCACCCTCGAGCGTGATGGCAGGCGCAGCGTCCTGCACCGAGGACGGTGCCCGGTCGAGGCCGACCGCGTAGCCGCCGGAACCGACGGCGAGGATCGCGGCCGCAGCGGCAGCCACCTGGAGCGGCCGGCCGAACCGGCTGCGGCGACGGGCGGCGAGCTGGTCAGGGACCAGAGCAGCTGGGCTGCCCTCGCCGGCCCTGGCACCGACGGCGGCGCGCAAGGTGGTCAGGTCCGTGTCGAGGCGGGCAGCCGGGTCGACGGCGCGGAGCCGGTCGACATAGGCGTCCTCGTCGGAGCCGGTGGGGGGATCGAGGGGCGGCGGGGTGCTCATGGTGACCTCCTGTGGTCGTTCACCCCGTCTATGTCAGGTGGGGCTCCCCGCTTGCAGGGACTCCTGCGCCGACCACACGGTCCGGAGACGGGCCCTCGCGCGCGAGAGCGCCGCGTCAGCTCCGCCCCTGGAGATCTCGAGGACGGCGGCGAGACCGTCGCCGTCAAGACCCTCCCAGGCATGGAGCAGGAGGATGCGGCGGTCGCGCGGGCTCAGCGCAGCGAGCACGGCGCGGGCCTCGTCGTCGTTGATCGCGAGATCGGCCGGGTCGACGTCGTCCATGCTCTCCGGGAGGTGCTCGACGGGTACCGGGCGGCCCTTGCGGTGATGGTTGGCCAGGACGTAGGACGCCGTCCGGTAGAGCCACGGGAGCTCGGCACCCTCGGGGACGTCCTGCCGACGTCGCCATGCCACGAGAAGCACGTCGGCCGCGAGGTCCTCCGCATCCGACGGGGCGCACCGACGGGCGACGTACCGGTGGACGGCACGCGCGTGCTCGCGGAAGAGGTCCTCGAACCATGCGTCGTCGCGCACCGGTGCTCCTACCGTCGTCGAACGCCACGAGAGGCCTCGTCCTCTCCGTGTGCTCAGGTCGTCCAGCCTTGCACCTCCCGACGAAGAGCTCACCCGTTCGGGTGACACCGGGGTGCCGGGGGCAGCGTGCCGATCGCGACCTGCTCATGTCGCCGAGGTGTGCGCCGATGGGCAGAGCATCCCGGTCAGCTCCCGGGTCGGCTCGGCACACCCCGCCCGGGCCCGGGTCGAGGAGGGTCGATGAGCACCGAGCACGAGCTCGCCGATGCCACCGGACGGCTCGCGCAGACCCTCGACCTGCTCAGCGAACGCGTCGCGCGCTATCGGGTGAGCGACCTCGTGCTGGTCTACTGCAACCGCTCCTGGGCCGCGCAGTTCGATGCCGCGCCAGAGGATCTCGTCGGGCAGCCGATCTCCCGCTTCCTCGACCCCGCCGAGATGCGGGGGCTGCACTCCCAGCTGGCCAGGCTCAGTCCTGCCACTCCCTACCTCGCCGACACCGAGGTGCGGCCGGCCTCCCGCGAGCCGGGACGATGGGTCGAGTGGGCCGATCGCTACCTGGACGGCCCGGACGGGGCCCACATCCTCGCCGTCGGCAGGGACGTGACCGAGCGCAAGACGGCAGAGGACCGCCTCGCGGAGTCCGAGTCGCGCTTCCGCGCGATGGCCGAGCTCTCGAGCGACCTCGTCTTCCGCCTCTCCCTGACCCCGATCCCCCACCTCGCCTACGCGAGCCCGTCCATGGTGCGCCTGACCGGCTGGCCGCCATCGGACTTCGCCGACGATCTCAGCGTCCTCTTCCCCCAGCTGGACGCCGACGGCATGGCCATCGTCCAGGCGGCCGTCAAGGGCAACCAGCCGCCCGAGCGGTTCGACCTCCGGGTCCGGCGGCCCGACGAGACCTGGACCGTGCTGGAGCTCCAGGTGGTCGGGGTGCCGGACGGCTGGCAGGGCATCGGACGCGACGTCACCCAGGTGCGGCGCCTGCAGGACGACCTGGCCGTGCTCGCCCTGCGCGACCCGCTGACCGGTCTGGCGAACCGCCGCCTGCTGGACATCCTCCTGGAGTCAGCGCTCGCCCGGTCGGTGTCGCTCGACGCGCGGCTGCTGGTCACCCTCCTCGACCTCGACGACTTCAAGGCCGTGAACGACACGCACGGGCACGCCGCGGGGGATGCCCTCCTCGTCGAGGTCGCCCGACGCCTGACCGGGACGATCCGCGGAGCCGACGTCGTCGCCCGCCTCGGCGGCGACGAGTTCGTCACGATCCACGAGTGCGAGCGCGAGGGCACCACTGCCGTCCTGGCAAGGATCGCGGCGGCGCTCGCCGATCCGTACCCGCTTCCCGACGGAACGGAGGTCGTCTGCGAGGCGAGCGTCGGCTCGGTCCTCGCGGTCCCGCCCACCAGCCCGGCCGAGCTCCTCGCGCAGGCTGACGCGGCGATGTACCGCGTCAAGCGCACCCGCCGCGAGCCCGACGGGCTCGACGCTGACTACGCTCGACCTTCGTGAAGCCGTTCCTGCTGCTCGCGACCCGCCCCGAGGAGGAGGCCGCCGATCTGGAGTACTCGGCGTTCCGGCGATTCGGTGGCCTCACCGAGCAGCAGCTGGTCCGGGTCCGGCTGGAGTCCGGCCCCCTGCCGGCACTCGACCTCGACGACTACTCCGGGGTGATCCTCGGCGGGAGCCCGTTCAACGCCTCGGACCCCGACCAGGAGAAGCCGGCCCTCCAGCGACGCGTCGAGCGAGAGCTCGCCGCACTTCTCGACGAGATCGTCGACCGCGACCACCCGTTCCTCGGCGCCTGCTACGGCGTGGGCACGCTCGGCGTCCACCAGGGCGGCGTGGTCGACCGCACCTACGGCGAGGCCGTCGGCGCCGTCCCGGTCACCCTCACCGACGAGGGGCTGGCCGACCAGCTCTTCGGCGGCATGCCCGCGACCTTCGCGGCCTTCGTCGGCCACAAGGAGGCCGTGCACACCCCTCCCTCGCACGCCGTCGTCCTGGCGACCTCGCCGGACTGCCCGGTGCAGGCGTTCCGCGTCAGGGAGAACCTCTACGCGACGCAGTTCCACCCCGAGCTCGACGTGGCGGGGATCGTCCAGCGCGTGCAGACCTACCGTCACTCGGGCTACTTCGCCCCGGACGAGCTCGACGCCGTGATCGCCCGGGTGCAGACCTCGCAGGTCGACGCACCGGGTCGCCTCCTCGCGGCCTTCGTCGGGAGATTCGCGCGCTGATCGGCAGTCGCTCGCTGCCGGGACCGCTTCACCCCCCTCCTGCCTCAGACCCCGACCGGTCCGGTCGATGAGAGGTCATGGAAGGACACCGGGCACGAACCGTGGCAGCACAGCTGGCGATGGTGCCTGCCGGGATCCAGGAGAGCACCGCACCGCGGACCGTCACGGTGCCGTGCGCAGCGCGCCCCTCGACCGGCTTCGTCCACCTGGACGGCCCCTGCCACTGCTTCGTCGGCGGCCCGCCGCCGGAGTTCGCCCCGTCGACCGCGAGCCCGGGCGACCTCGAAGGGTTCGTGCGGCTGACCGCCTGCTGATCTGGTACCGCGGTGCGGAAGTCACCCGGAGCGCGAACCGACGCCGCCCTGTCATCGAGCACGAGACTGGGGCCTCCCTTCCTCTTTACCCTGCCATGACCCGCCGCTAGGGTGCGATCAGCGCGGCCGTCCGATTCGCCCGATCCTGGGGGCCGGTCGCGCTGTCCTGGCACCTCGTGCCGCCCGACAGGGGAAATGAGCGTCATGTCTCGTCGCGTCCTCGCCGCCCTCACCTGCGCGGCCCTCAGCCTTCCTCTCAGTGCCGGGATCGCGGTCGCGGCCACGCCGCCACCCGACAGCGGACACCCCCTGGCCGTCCACCGCCTCGCCCACCTGCCCGCGCCGACGGGTGCGACGGCGAAGCTCGGCGCCTCGATCGCGAAGGCCTCTGGCCCGGTCACCGCCTTCGTCCAGCTCGACGCACCGTCCGGCGTGGACACGGCCGAGGCCGGCGGCGGGAAGGCAGCAGTCGAGGCGGCAGCGACAACCGTCGAGCAGATCGCGGCGGAGGTCGTCCCCGACACCACGACGAGCCGCGTCGCGGCCGGCACGCCCACGACGGTCACGGTGACCTCCGACCTCGTCGCCGGCATCGTCGTCACGGGTGACGCCGGAAGGATCCGCGCGCTCGCGGCGGACCCGAAGGTCCTCGGGGTGCACCTGATGGTGCCCAAGAAGCCGCTGAACAGGGGCACCGACGCCTTCACCGGGGCGCTGCAGGCCTGGCAGGCCACCGGCCAGACCGGCGAGGGCGTCCGGATCGGGATCATCGACACGGGGCTGGACTACACGCACGCCGACTTCGGCGGCCCCGGGACTCCCGAGGCGTACGCGCAGGCCTACGGGACCGACGGGACGGTGGCACCGGCCGCCGGGCTCTTCGACCCCGAGAAGTACCTCGGCGGCTGGGACTTCGCCGGGATGAGCTACGACGCCGGCTCCAGCGACCCCGCAGCGCTCATCCCGCAGCCGGACCCGAACCCGATCGACGGCGTCGACGGCGTGAGCGGGCACGGCTCGCACGTCGCCGGCACCGCAGCCGGTTTCGGTGTGACGGCCGAGGGCCAGCCGTTCGCCGGCGACTACTCGACGCTCACCGACCTGTCCGGGATGAAGATCGGCCCGGGATCCGCTCCCGAGGCCGGGATCTACGCGCTCAAGGTGTTCGGTGACGGCGAGGGCAGCACGGACCTCACGATCAACGCCCTCGAGTGGTCGGCCGACCCGAACGGGGACGGCGACTACAGCGACCACCTCGACGTGATCAACATGTCGCTCGGCTCGGACAGCTCCCCCGCCGACGACCCGGACAACCTCTTCATCGACCAGCTGACCAAGCTCGGTGTCGTCTCGGTCATCGCCTCCGGCAACGCCGGCGACATCACCGACGTCGGCGGCACCCCCGGCAACGCGCGCAGCGCGCTCACGGTCGCGAACTCGGTGGGCAACACGCAGACGGTCGACGCCGTCGACGTCACGGCAGCGGCCGACCCCGCGCTCCTCGGCCTGCACGCGGCGCAGAACACCGTCGCGTACGGCGGTGCGGACGTCACCGCACCGGTGGTCTTCCTCGGGGCCGCGGTGACCGGTTGCTCGGCGTTCCCTGCCGACCAGGCTGCGGCGATCGCCGGCAAGATCGTCTGGCTCTTCTGGGGCGACGACGCGCGCGCCTGCGGAAGCGTCGGGCGCTGGAACAACGCCACCGCCGCCGGTGCCGCCGGCGTCCTGATCGGCACCGCCGACCCCGTCTTCAGCTACGGGATCTCCGGCAACGCGTCGATCCCTGGCGCGATGCTCACGGCCGAGTCCACGACGACCCTCCTGCCCGAGATCGCGGCGGGCTCGCTCACGATGACCATCGGCCCCTCGTTCGCGAACGCCTCGTTCATCCCCGTCCCGGCTGTCGCCGACACGCTGAACTCCAGCTCCTCACGTGGGGTCCACGGCTCGCTCGGGATCGTCAAGCCCGACGTCGCAGCACCAGGGACCGGCATCTCCTCGGCGTCCAGCGGATCCGGGAACGACAGGTCGACGAAGTCCGGCACGTCGATGGCCACTCCGCACGTCGCGGGGATCGCTGCCCTCGTCGCCGGGGAGCACCCGGACTGGTCGGCCCAGCAGATCAAGGCCGACGTGATGAACACGGCGACGCATGACGTCTCCTCCGGCTCGAACGGGACGGGGCCCCTCTACGGACCCGAGCGCATCGGCTCGGGCCGGGTGGACGCCTTCGCCGCGACGACCAACAGCGTGCTTGCCTACGCCAAGGACGACCCTGCCCTCGTGTCGGTCACGTTCGGCGTGGTCCCGGTCGGTGCCAGGACGGTCGTCCAGCGGAAGACGGTGACCGTCGCCAACACGGGGACGAGCACGCAGCGATTCAGCACCTCGTTCGCGCAGTCGACCGCGGCCGGCGGGGCGACCATCTCCGTGTCGCCATCGACCCTGACGATCCCTGCGGGTCGCTCACGCGAGGTCACGGTCACCCTGCGGGTCGACCCCGCGACCGTGGCCAAGCAGCTGGACCCGACCTCGGTCCCCAGCTACGACCTGGGCATCCCGGTGCCGCGGGACTTCGTCTCGAGCGTCTCCGGGCGCCTGGTGCTCACCTCGACCGGCGGGAGCACGCTCCGGGTACCGGTCCAGGCAGCACCGCGGCTCGTCAGCGAGATGGCGGCCACGCCCGTCACCCTCGCACCCGGCGGCACGAGCGCTCCGCTCACGCTGACCGGCCGTGGCGTGGACTCGGGTGGCTGGACCTCGCTGGTCGCGCCGTTCGACCTGGTCGCGACCAGCCCGAAGCTCGACGCCGCTGCCGCCGTCGGCGCCTCGCCATCGGTGATCGCCTCCGGCGACCTGCGGTACGTCGGCTTCACCTCGACCGCCCCGCAGCTGGTCGCTGCGGGTGCGGATCCCGCGACCGCCGGCCACGGCACGATCGGGATCGGCATCGCCGTGGACGGGGAGTGGGCATCGCTGGGGACGAACACCATCCCGGTGATCGACACCGACGTCGACGGGGACGGCGTGCCCGACCTCGAGACGCTCATCTGGAAGTACGACGCCGCGATGGACTTCACGACGGTCGAGACCTACGAGATCGTCAACTCCGGCGGGAGCCTGACCCTCGGGAACCTGCTGGACCTCAGCCCGGTGAACGGGCTGTGGGGAGATGTGGACACGAGCGTCTTCGACAGCAACGTCGTGGTCGCGCCGATCAACCTCGACGCGGTCGGGATCGTCGCCGGTGACAAGCCGAGCTTCGACGTGTACACGGTGTCCTCCTACGCCTCCGACCCGAGCGGAGTGCTCGACTCGGTGGCGCCGTTCACGGCGGACCCCTTCGCGCCGACGTCATGGTTCGACCTCGGCGGCCCCGACTCCCTGTGGACGCAGGACGCCGCGGGCACACCGGTCACGGTGCACCGCCAGCCAGGTGCAGGCAACGGACAGCTGCTCCTGCTGCACACCCACAACGCCGTGGGCACCCGTGCCCAGGTCGTCTCCGTGACAGCCCCAGCGGCCACGGCCACGACCACCGCTCTCCAGGTGACCGGGGACAGGACGGCGGGCGGTCAGCAGACGCTGCGCGCCACGATCACGCCGAGGGCGGTCACCGGGACGGTCCGGTTCCTCGACGGGGCGACAGAGCTCGGGACGGCGGCAGTGGTCCGCGGGACGGCCCGGCTCACCGTGAGCCTTCCGGTCGGTGAGCACTCGCTGACGGCAGAGCTCGTCCCGGCGAGCGCAGCGTTCCTCCCGTCGACGTCTGCGGCGACCCGCTGGACGATCGCCGACCGGGCCGCATCGACGACCTCGGCCTTCGCACCGTCGGTCATCACCTCGCGCAGCACGTCACGGGTGACCGTGCTCGTGCAGTCGATCGCACGCCCGACCGGAACCGTGACGGTCAGCGAGGGCGGGACGACTCTCGGCACGGCGACGCTCTTCCCGGTGTGGACCACCGGTGTCGCGGTGGTGAACCTGCCACGGCTCTCCGTCGGTGCTCACCACCTGACGGTGAGCTACGACGGCAGCGCATCGGTCGCCGGGTCGAGCACGACGGTCGACATCCGGGTGGTCGCGTCCGGGCGGTACTGACCGGCCGGCGATGACCGGCTGAACCCGAGGGCCCCGGGGCGACACGCCTCGGGGCCCTCGTCGTGCAGGGTGGGGTCCCGCGCTCCGGGAGGAGTGGTGGGGTCGAGCCTCGCGGACAGCTGCTCAGAACTCGGAGCGGTCCAGCTCGAACCAGACGGTCTTGCCGCCCTCGTCGTGGTTCTCCACGCCCCAGCGCTGGGACATGGCCTCGACGATCGCCATCCCCCGGCCGTGCAGGTCCGACGGGTCGGAGTGCATCACGACGGGAGCCTGCTGCGCCGCGTCGCTGACCGAGATGCGGACGGCGGTGGTGCTCACCCGGAGCGCGAGCGCGACGGGGCCCCCGTCTGCCCCGTGCAGCACGGCATTGGTGAGCAGCTCGCTGGAGAGGAGCTCGATGACCTGACCGAGCACGCCGGTCAGCCCATGGCCTGAGGCGCAGCTCAGCACCCAGTGCCGGCCGACGGCGACGGACTGGCGCTGCCCGGGGAGCACGACGCTCTGCTCACCGTCGGGGAAGCCGGATCCAGGCGCCGCGACCCGGGAGCCCTGCGAACCGACGAGGCGCAAGGTGCTCCCGGAGGTCGTGCGACGTTCGCGGTCGCCCGGCATCCAGCCCTCCTCACGGTCACGGTTCGTCGAGTCACGCACGTCAGAACCCTCCCAGGGCTGCGACCTCCGGGTCCTCCGGCGCGCCGACACCCCCCGATTCCATCACCGTCCGGGGCGCACGTCTGCCCCCTCGGACGCCAGATCGCGGGTGAAATAGTCGAGGTCTCAATGCAGACAGCGCACGATGACGGACAAAGCCGCCCGTAGCGCAACCGCCGACGCACGGCCCGAGGCCAATCCTCTGGGTCCGAGGGCTGTCCTTGCAGCCCAAGAGGGGAGACACTTGAGGGGATGTCCCCTGCCCCTGCCGGCCGCGCCCGGTACCTCGCCACCAGTCCCTTCAACGCCTCACGTGCTGCGGAGGTCACCGAGATCATCCCGATCGAGGTCGGCCAGTCCGTCTCGCACGACCGGCACGGCCTCGGCCGAGCGGTCTCCCTGGAGGGGACCAAAGCCGTGATCATCGACTTCAGCGGCCGCGGTCTCGTCCGCGTCGCGCTCGACAGCCCCCGCCTGCACCGCCTCTGACCCAGGCACGTCGGACCAGCCCCTGCCTCAGGGCAGCGGGATGAGCCGAGGTATGCCCCGAGGTGCAGCAGCAGAGAGCTCGAGATACTTCGCCTCGGCCCGGTGCAGCCGGACGTGCTCGTCGAGCGTCCACGTCGGGCCGTTGCGCAGCACCGTGCCGCAGGAGCACTCGAGCCAGACCGTCCCGTCGCCGTCCGTCTGCAACGTCCCGACCGTGTAGTGAGTCGACCGGGCACGGGCCTTCGCATCGCGCAGGGCAGCACTGACCGGCTCGTCACTCGTCACGGAGCCAGTCTGGCCCATCGCCGGACCGTTCGACGGCACCGCAGACGGCCCGGTCAGCCGAGGGCCGTCCGCAGGGCGCTCTCGCCGGCGGATCCCGCCGGGACGGGCATCTCGAGGACCGTGCCGATCCGCAGCACCCGCACACCGCTGTAGACCTCATGGTCGCGGACCTGCAGCTCGCCCGCCCTGGCCACCGGAAGCATCGTCCGGGCGCTGGAGTGCACCGGGCGCTGGCCGCGGACCCACCAGGGGCGGCGATGCAGCACCATGACCTCCCGGCCGTCGGTGCAGACGATCGCGCCCTGAAGGGTCATCGGCAGGAGGCGGTGCGCCAGGCGCGTCAGCTGACCGGGGACTCCGGTCGCCATCGGCTCGACGGCCTGGCGCGGGTGGGCACCCAGCAACCTCATCGCGGGCTCGGCTGCCACCAGGGCGCGGTAGTCGTTGACGAGGGCGACATCGGGGCCGAGGTCACGCAGACCGAGCGGGATCGGGTGCAGGTCGGGCTGCGGAGCAGCCGTGTCGGAGCCGCTCGTCCACAGCGCGCGGACGACGTCGACGAGGAGCCGCACGGTGTCCCGGGACGCCCCGTTGAACGAGACCCGCAGCGCCGGACCCTCCTTCGCGTAGAGCACCAGGAGGCCGTCCAGGAGGTTGACGCTCTCCTCGATCGCCAGGAGCTCGTCTGCGGCGAGCGAGCGGCGCCGCACCCCGCCGCTCTCCCCCGGGGCCCTGCTCAGCAGGACGACGGTTCCCTCGCGGACCAGGAGCAGGTGCTCGTAGAGGTCCATCGAGGAGTTCGCGTCGCGCCGGGAGATCGCGCGGGGGATCTTGAGCACGACCTGAGCCGTGCCCGGGTCGCCGGCATGCGGCCGGAACAGCCGCGGGACCTCCTCGGCGGTCGACACCGGAAGGACCCAGGGACCGAAGGCGTCGAACTCTTCGGTCCGCTCCATCTGCTGCGGGCGAGCCCGCTTCGTCGTGGGCATGCTTCGACCATACGCCGATCCCGGTCACCATGCCCTGGGCTGGTCGACGGGGCCGTCGTACGCTCAGGCATGCCCTCGTCCTCACCTGCCGTGGAGCTGACCGTCGGGGACCGCGTCGTCCGCGTCAGCAGCCCTGACCGGATCGTCTTCCCCGCCAGGGCGATCACCAAGCTCCAGGTCGTTCAGTACCTGCTCGACGTCGGCCCCGGCGTGCTCGGTGCGCTCCGGGACCGCCCGACGACGCTGGAGCGCTGGCCTCGAGGTCTCGTCGAGGGAGCGCACCTGGCGACGCGCGCCGACCCGAAGGCCGACGCCTTCTTCCAGAAGCGCATCCCGCAGGGTGCACCGGACTGGGTCCGGACCGCATCGGTCACCTTTCCCAGCGGCCGGAGGGCAGACGAGGTCTGCCCGACCGAGCTCGCCGTCATCGCCTGGGCGGCCAACCTCGGCACCCTGACCTTCCACCCGTGGCCGGTCGCCGCGCCCGACCTGGACTCCCCCGACCAGCTGCGGATCGACCTCGACCCGCAGCCCGGGACGGACTTCGCCGATGCCGCCCGCGTCTCCCTGCACCTGCGTGAGCTGCTGGGCGAGATGGGGCTGACGGGCTGGCCGAAGACCTCCGGCGGGCGCGGACTGCACGTCTTCGTGCCGATCGAGGCGCGCTGGACCTTCACCGAGGCCCGCCGCGCGACCATCGCGCTCGGCCGCGAGCTCGAACGCCGGCTGCCGAGCGAGGTGACGGTCGCCTGGTGGAAGGAGGAGCGCGGCGAGCGCATCTTCGTCGACTACAACCAGATGGCACGCGACCGCACGATCGCCTCCGCCTACTCGATCCGGGCCCGGCCGACCGCCCCGGTGTCCGCTCCGCTGCGCTGGGCTGAGGTCGAGCAGGTCGTCCCGGAGGACTTCGACGTCACGACGATGCCCGCCCGCTTCGCCGAGGTCGGCGACCTCGCCGCAGCTCTCGTGGCGGGCGCGACGCCACGCGGCTCGCTCGACGCCTTGCTCGAGCTCGCGGACCGCGACGAGCGGGATCGCGGCCTCGGCGACCTGCCGTACCCGCCGGAGTACCCGAAGATGCCGGGCGAGCCGAAGCGGGTCCAGCCGAGCAGGGACCGCGACCTCAAGGGGTGACGCCAGTCGCTCAGGCCGGCCGCCCGAGCTCGACCGCCAGCGCGTCCGCCCCGGCGCGCAGCAGCCCGGTGTCGACACCGGCGGACACCAGTCGCGCCCCGCGCCGCGCCCAGTGGCGTGCCATCTCGGCATCCGAGCAGAACAACCCCGGCACCACGCCGCCGGCCACGCAGGCCGCGATCACGCGGTCCAGGAGCCGGGTCACCCCGACGGAGTCACGGTAGGTCGAGCGGCCGAACCCGCAGCTCAGCGCGAGGTCGTTCGGCCCGACGAAGACCCCGTCGACGCCCGGGACGGCGACGATCTCGTCCAGGGCATCGATGCCCGCCTGGGTCTCGACCATCACGAAGCAGAGCATGGCCGCGTTCGCCGGCTCCGGCGCCGGTGCGCCGTCCGCCCGCACCCCGCCCCACATGGGTCCCCAGCTCCGGCTGCCGGTCGGCGGGAACCGGCAGGCCGAGACCGCTGCCGCTGCCCCCGCGGCGGAGTCGACCATCGGGACGACCACTCCGGCGGCCCCCGAGTCGGCGGCCCGCATGATCGCGGCAGGCTCGTTCCACGGCACCCGGACCAGCGGCGCCATCCGGCCGGCCCGCATCGCCTGGAGGAGCGTGGGCAGCTCGCCGAAGGTCGCGAAGCCGTGCTGCAGGTCCACGACGGCGAAGTCGAGGTCCGTCGTGGCCACGAGCTCGGCGACCACCGGGTCGGTGAGCAGGCTCCACAGGCCGAAGGCCGGTCGGTCCTCGGCCCAGAGCGCGCGCAGGTGCGCTGCCCCCCGCACGTCCAGACGGTTCTCGATCATCACTGAGGCTCCTCGCTCGGGTGGGTGGGACGGCGCTGCCGCGCCGTCAGTGGGACTCGCGCCCGACGGCCGACCCGCTCGAGCCGAGCAGGAAGTCGAGGTCGGCACCGGTGTCGGCCTGCTGGACGTGGTCGATGTACAGACGCTCCCAGCCCCGGGCGGGTGCGGCGTAGGCGGCGGCGGCAGCAGGTGAGGGGACCCGCGCGGCCAGCTCCGCCGCCGGGACGTCCAGGACCAGGCGGCGACCGGCCACGTCGAGCTCGATCATGTCGCCGTCGCGCACCAGGGCGAGCACTCCCCCGGCGGCGGCCTCCGGCGCGACGTGCAGCACGACGGTGCCGAACGCCGTTCCGCTCATCCGCCCGTCGCAGACGCGCACCATGTCGCGCACCCCCTGCTGGAGGAGCTTCGTCGGCAAGGGCATGTTCGAGACCTCCGGCATGCCCGGGTACCCCTTCGGCCCGCAGCCGCGGAGCACGAGCACACAGTCCTTGTCGACGTCGAGGTCGGGGTCGTCGATCCGGGCGTGCAGGTCCTCGACCGACTCGAACACGACGGCGCGACCGCGGTGCTGGAGCAGCGCAGGGGTCGCGGCCGCCGGCTTGATGACGGCGCCGAGCGGGGCGAGGTTCCCGCGCAGGACGGCGATCCCCGCCTCGGGCTGCAGGGGCTCGAGCCGCAGGTGGATGACCTCCGGGTCCCAGATCCGTGCCTCGTCCAGGTAGTCGACCAGCGGGCGCCCGGTGACCGTCAGGGCCGTCGGGTCGAGCAGGTCGCGGACCTCGCGCAGCACGGCGAGCAGCCCGCCCGCCCGGTGCAGGTCGTCCATCAGGAAGCGCCCGGCCGGCTGCAGGTCGACGAGCAGCGGGACGGCGGAGCCCGTCCGGTCGAAGTCGTCGAGGCTGAGCTCGACGCCGAGCCGGCCGGCGATCGCCAGCAGGTGCACGACGGCGTTCGTCGAGCCGCCGAGCGCGGCGAGCGCGACGATCGCGTTGAGGAAGGAGCCGCGCGTCAGGATCGTGCTCGGGCGGCGGTCCTGAGCGACGAGCTCGACCGCGAGGCGCCCCGTCTCGTGCGCGCCCTCCAGCAGCCGGGAGTCCGGTGCCGGGGTGCCGGCGATGCCGGGGATCGTGGTGCCCAGCGCCTCGGCGAGCAGACCCATCGTCGAGGCCGTGCCCATCGTGTTGCAGTGGCCCTTGCTGCGGATCATCGACGACTCCGAGCGCAGGAAGTCGGCCCGGTCCATCGTGCCGGCGCGCACCTCCTCCGCGAGCGCGTAGGTCGACGTGCCGCAGCCCATCGGCTGACCGCGGAAGGTCCCGGTGAGCATCGGGCCGCCGGGGACGACGACCGCGGGAAGGTCGACCGATGCGGCCGCCATCAGCAGCGAGGGGATGGTCTTGTCGCAGCCGCCGAGCAGCACGACGCCGTCGATCGGGTTGGCCCGGAGCATCTCCTCGGTTGCCATCGCCGCCATGTTGCGCCAGAGCATCGCCGTCGGGCGGACCTGGGTCTCGCCGAGGGAGACGACCGGCAGGTTGAGCGGGACGCCACCGGCCTCCCAGATGCCCTGCTTCACCGCTGCGGCGACCTCGTCGAGGTGCATGTTGCACGGGGTGAGGTCGGAGGCGGTGTTCGCGATCGCGATGTGCGGCCTGCCGTCGAAGGCGTGCGCCGGCAGTCCGCGACGCATCCAGGCGCGGTGGATGTACGGGTCCCGGCCGTCACCGGCGTACCACTGGTCGCTGCGCATCGGCATCTCTCGCTCTTTCCGTTAGTTGGAAAGCCGTACTAGTATTCGGAACGCCATGGACACTACTCGCCCCGCACCCTCCACCGGAAGCCCGCGCGTCGTCGGCGCGGACCGCGTGCTCGCCGTCCTGGTCGAGCTCGCCCGGCACCCGGCAGGGATCGGGCTCGACGACCTCAGCCGCGCGGTCGGCAGCCCAAAACCGACCGTCCATCGCGCCCTGGCCTCGCTCCGCACCTCCGGCCTCGCGACGCTCGACCACCCCGGTCACTACGTCCTCGGCGACGAGTTCCTGCGACTCGCCTTCGCGCACCACGAGGCCCGGCCCGACCACGTCCGCGTCGAGCCCCTGCTGCGCAGGCTGGCGGAGCGCTACGGCGAGACGTCCCACTACGCGGTCCTCGACGGGGCCGACGTCGTCTACCGGGCGAAGGTCGACCCGATCGGCGGCGGGGTCCGGCTGACCTCGACGATCGGTGGCCGCAACGCTGCGCACGCGACCGGGGTCGGCAAGATGCTCCTCGCCCTGAGCCTTCCGGACGATGACGCCGTGCGGGAGTGGGTCGGGGGACGAGAGCTCGGTCCCCGGACCCCCGCGACCCTGACCAGCGCCGAGGCGCTCGCCGCCGACCTCGCCGTGATCCGCCGGCGCGGCTGGGCGATCGACGACGAGGAGAACGAGCCGGGGATCGGCTGCGTCGCCTTCCCGGTCTACCTCGTCTCCCCCACGGTCCCGAGCGGAGCGGTCTCCGTCAGCGCCCTGCTCTACCGGACCCCCCTGGCCACCCTCGTCGCCGAGGTCCCCGCGATCCTGCGCGACCTCGCCGACGCCCACATCGGGACGACCCGATGACCACCTACCTCGCCCGGCCCGCCGCCGAGCAGCGCCATCGGCTCGCCGAGGGACCCGTCTGGGACCCGGCGGTCGGCGCGCTCTGGGTCGACATCCTCGCCGGCGAGGTCCACGAGGGCCGCCTGAACGGCGGGCGCGTCGAGCCGGGTCGCCGCCTGCAGGTGGACACGATGGTCGGCGCGGCGGTGCGGTCGGCGGACGGGCGCCTGCTCGTGGCCGGGCTCGAGCGGCTGTGGGTCGTCGATGCGGGCGGCCAGATCGCCCCGGCGCCGCGGATCCTGGCCGCCGGGTCCGGCCGCCGGCTGAACGACGGCGCCTGCGACCCCGCTGGTCGCTTCGTCGTCGGGACCCTGTCCCTCGCGACGCCCTCGACCACCGAGGTGCTCGTCAGGGTCGAGGAGGACGGCAGCCTCACCGTCCTCGACGACGACCTGGCGCAGTCCAACGGCCTCGCGTGGTCGGCCGACGGCGGCACCCTCTTCTCGATCGACACCGTTCCCGGCCTCGTCTGGGCGCGCGACTACGACGCGGTCACGGGAGCCGTCGGCGAGCGCCGCCTGCACCTGCACGTCGACGGCTACCCCGACGGGATGAGCAGCGACACCGACGGCAACCTCTGGGTCGCCGTGTGGGGCGCCGGCCAGGTGCGCTGCCATGCGCCGGACGGAGCCCTGCTGCACGTCGTCGACGTGCCGGCCCCGCACACCTCGTCGGTGGCCTTCGCCGGCCATGACCTCCGCACGCTGATCGTCACGACGGCCGCCGCCGAGCTCACGGCGGACCAGCTGACCCGGTTCCCCCTGTCCGGCCGGCTCTTCACCGTCGACGTCGAGGCCACGGGCGTCCCCTCCACCCCGTGGAACGGCCGCCTGCCGTCCCCCGGTCCCCGGCGATCGGAGCACTGATGCGCGCGTTCGTGGTGACAGGTCCCGGCGAGTCGGGCGTCCAGGACCTTCCCGAACCGGCGGCGGGGCCGGGGCAGGTCCTCGTCGAGATCGCGCGCGTCGGCGTCTGCGGGACGGACGTCGAGTTCTTCCGGGGCGACATGGCCTACCTCGAGCAGGGGCACGCCGCCTACCCGATGCGCCTCGGGCACGAGTGGTGCGGGACGGTGATCGCGGTCGCGGAGGACGTCGAGGCGAGCTGGGTCGGCCGTCGGGTCACCGGGGACACCATGCTGGGCTGCGGTGCCTGTGCGCGATGCCGGGCCGGGCGCCAGCACGTCTGCGAGCAGCGCTACGAGCTCGGGATCCGCGGCGGCTTCGCCGGGGCGCTCGCCGAGCGGATGGCCGTCCCCGTCACGAGCCTGCACCCGCTGCCGGACTCCGTCGACGACAAGGCCGGCGCGCTCGTCGAACCGGGCGGCAACGCCCTGCGAGCGGTCTGGGCGAGCGGCGTCGAGGCAGGCGAACGCCTCCTGATCCTTGGACCCGGAACGATCGGGCTGCTCGCAGCGATGCTCGCCGGCGCCGCCGGCGTCGAGGTGCACCTGGCGGGCCGATCCGTACGCTCCCGGGACTTCGCGGCCGGACTCGGCTTCGCCGTCTCGACCATCGACGACCGTCCGGACGTGCCGTGGGACGGGGTGATCGACGCGACCAACGCGGCCGCGATGCCGGCCCTCGCCGTCCACCTGGTCGAGCCGGGACGCCGCGTGGCCTACATCGGGCTCTCGACGACCCCGAGCATGGTCGACTCGCGCGAGCTGCTGCTCAAGGACGTCACCGCGACAGGGATCCTCAGCGGCTCCCCCGGGCTGCGCGGGACGATCGAGCAGTACGCCTCGGGGGCGGTGGACCCGAGTCCGATCGTCGCGGCGACCGTCGGGCTGGCCGACGTCAGCGACGTGCTCGCCGGGCGCCGGCCGCCGGGGTCCGGCGACGGCCCCAAGTTCCACGTCGACCCGCGCCGGTAGCGAGGTCCGCGGCCGGCGGGCCCCGGCGGCGCACGGAGCGCCCGGATCGCCCGGAGCCGAGCGGCTACCGGCGGCTCTGCTCCAGCACCTCTGCCGCCCGCGCACGGCCGAGGTTCCAGCCGGCCCAGCCGTCCGGCGAGGGAAGCCGGGCGTCCGTGAGGACAGCGGACCGCACGGGGTCGTCGACCGAGCCGGCGGCGGCCACGGCATCGGCGGAGAGCCCCCGCAGGTAGTCCAGGTCCGGCGCAGCCCGTCCGTCGACGAAGCGCTCGATCCCCGCGTTGTGCCGGACGATCAGCGCGTCCGGGTCCGCCAGCGCGAGGCCGAGCACCGCGAGGGCGGCCACCTGGACGACAGCCACCGGGAGCCAGCCGCCTCGCCACCTGACACCGGCGGCGACCACCAGGACCAGCACGACGCCGAGCGCGACCTCGGCGACGAGCACCGTGATCCGCATCCGCGTCAAGCCGAAGGCGTCGACGTAGAGGGACATGCGTCGCACCGCCGAGGCGACGACGGCGAGCGTCCCGATGCACAGCACGGCGAGCGCGACGCGGGAGCCGGCCGCCTGACGAGGAGTCGCCCTCGGCGCCCGTCTGGCCGCGACCGCGACGACGAGCAGGGTCAGCAGGGTCACCACCACGAGCTGGCCGAAACCGGCACGGGCGTAGCCGGCGTAGCTGAGGCCCGCCGTCCGCAGCACGAAGGCGTGCCCGCCGAGGAGCGCCCCGACCTGCACCAGCACGAAGGCCACGACGACTGCGTCCAGAGCAAGGATCGGCAGCAGCCACTCCGCCGGACGCACGGCACGGCGGACGGTCGGCGCCGGGGCTCCCGGCCAGGGGACCGAGGCGAGCGAGAGGTGCGCGACCCCGGCAGCGAGGACGGCGACGAGCAGGCCGACGACCACCTGCCCCGGTACCCGGCCCAGGTCGACCCGCGGCAGGAGCGCCGCGAAGACGGCGTCGGCGCTGGCGAACAGCGCCCCGAAGACCCCGACGAGCACCAGGGTGACAGCGAGGCTGCGCAGGGCGACGAGCACGGACTCCCGTCGCCGGCCGGCGAGCGAGCCCAGCGCCCGGCGGACGGCGACCAGCGCCCGGAGCGTGCCGAGCGCTGCCACGACCGGCGCGAGCAGCACCGCTGCGGGCCTGCGGGCGGTGGTGAGCGCCACCGTTGCGACACCCGTCGCCCCGAGCAGGCACAGCGCGACGACCCACTCGGCGGCGCGGACGGTCACCATCGCGAGCAGGGCGGCGGCCAGCGCAAGGGTGAGGACCTCGCGCACGGCGCGCCGGCGGACGAGGCCGGGGACCGCCGTGCCGAGGAGGCCGATGCCGACGATGCTCACCCCGAGCCCGAGCCGGTGCCCGAGGAGCGCCGCACCGCCGAGCAGCCCGAGAGCTGCGGCTGCACCGAGGCGAGCACGGTCGATCGGGACGGTCCTCGCCTGCCAGAAGCGTCCGATCGCGACCTCCCACCGGCCCGGCGGCCGAGGAAGCGAGACGGCGGGTCCTGGAGAGACGGGCGGGCGGGGCGGATCGGACCAGGCTGCGGCAACCGGACGGGCGACATCGCTCATGATCAGTACGCTAGGACAGCAGGGACCCCCGCGGGGCTCTGCCGTAGGGAGGTCGCGGGCCGACGCTGTGCAGGCTTGACGCCACCTGTGGACGGACTGTGAATGCCGCCACCCGCGGGGCATGCTTCCCGGAGGCACCGCACCTCACTAGCATGCGGGGCGTGGCCATCGCCCCCCGGAGGTCTCTGCCCATGCGCGCGCCCCGCAACCCGTTGCCGAACGCGCCAGGTGAGGTCGTCCCCGCTGGTCGATCGATCGACCGGCTCCGGTGACCGCGCGAGGTGACGAGCCGGCCCGGCTCGGTCCCACTGGGCCGAACGGTCCGATGTCCGCACCGACTCCTCCCGTCGCGCGCTCGGCGGTCGATGGGACCGGCGTGGAGCCTGGGACGCTGTCGCGCACGACCGCTGACGCCCATGCCTGCGCGACCGAGCCCCTGCGGCTCATCGAGCTCTCCCGCGAGGCCGAACGCACCGGCGACCACCGGGACGGCGTCGACCTCGCCGAGGCTGCCCTGGGGGCCGGCTCGATGCGGCGGATCGACCGTGCCCGGTGCCTCGACCTGCTGGCGCTGCACCACCTGCGCCTCGGGAGCTTCGAGTCGTCCGTCGAACGCGGCCTGCAGGCGATCGAGCTGCTCGCCGACGGCACGGACGCCGCGACGCTCGCCCGCACCCACTGCACCCTCGCCCTCGCCTTCCACGAGACCGGCCTGCACGAGAAGTCCGTCCCGCATGTCGTCAGTGCGATGGCGGCAGCACGCGCGAGCGGGGACGCGACGGCGGAGTTCTGGGCGCTGAGCCGGTCCGGGATGGTGCACGAGGACGCCGGGAACATGCCGCGTGCGATCGAGGTCAACCGGCAGGCACTCCTCATGGCCCGCACCGTCGAGGACCCCGATGTGCTCTTCGCCGGGCTGAACAACCTCGCCAACTCGCTGGTCACGCTCGCCCAGGCGCTCCGCGACGGGGGCGCAGCCGACTCGCTGAGGGCTGCCGCCTCTCTCGAGGAGGCGCGCGAGCTGTTCATCGGCGCGCTCGAGATCGCCGTGCACCATGGGCACACCTCACGCGAGGCCCTCGCCCTGGGCAACCTCGTCGGCGTGCTCACGAGCGTCGGGCGGTTCGACGACGCGAGGGCCCTCGCAGCCCGAGCCAAGGAGCTCACGCACGCCCACGGCTACCGGAGCCTGGAGCTCACCAGCGACATCAACCTCGCTCAGGTGACGCGCGCCGAAGGGCGCACCGCCGAGGCGGCCGCAGCGATGGAGGCCCTGCTCGAGCTGCCGGAGGTCGCGGACGAGCCGCTGCTGCTCACCGAGCTGCACTCGGCCCTGCACCAGATGCACAAGGAGCTCGGCAGGTACGAGTCGGCGTTGAGCCATCACGAACGGCTGTACGCCGTGCGGATGGGTCTCGCGGCCCAGACGGCCGGGATCCAGTCCCGGATCCTGCTGAGCTCGCTCGAGATCGAGGAGGCGCACCATCGGGCCGAGCACTCGCAGCGCGAGGCCGACCGCGCCGAGGCCCGCGCCGAGGAGCTCGAGCGCGCGGCCCACACCGACATGCTCACCGGGCTGCCCAACCGACGCGCCCTCGACCGAGACCTGCCGGTCCTGGTCCGCCAGGAGCTGGCGGCCGGTCACGAGCCGAGCGCTGCGATGGTCGACCTCGACCACTCCAAGGAGGTCAACGACGTGCACGGCCACGCCATGGGCGACCGCGTGCTCGTCGTGATGGCCGAGGTCCTGCGGCAGGCCACGCGGGAGAACGACCTGGTGATCCGGATCGGTGGGGAGGAGTTCCTCCTCGTCTTCGCCGACACCACGCCGGAGCAGGCCGTCCATGCCTGCGAGCGACTGCTCGGGGCGGTCCACGCGCACCCGTGGGGGGAGGTCGTCGCCGGGCTCACCTGCACCGTCAGCGTCGGGGTGGCCGTGCTCGACCCGAGCGAGGGCATCACGCGGTGGCTCGAGCGTGCCGACGCCGCGCTGTACACCGCCAAGGGGCTCGGCCGCGACCGCGTCGTCGCCGCCGATCGGGCCTGAACGACCGTCGCGCAGCGGCGCTCGGGCCGTCGGGCCGGCTGGGTCAGTCGACGGCGAGCCTGACGTCGAGGCTGACCGGCTCTGCCACCGCGAGGCCGACGGCCACCTGGTCCCGGCCTGAGGCCTTCGCCTGGTAGAGGGCGACGTCGACCGCGCGGAGCAGCTCGTCGAGGGTCCCGTCGGCCGCACGCGCGACGAGACCGATGCTGACGGTGACCGCGATCTCCCCGGTGGGCGACGGGACACGCAGGTCCCGGCATCGCCGACAGAGCTCCTCAGCCCTGGCCAGGACCGTCCCGAGGTCGGCGTCGGGCACCAGGGCGATGAACTCCTCTCCGCCGAAACGCACCCAGACGTCGTCCGGACGCGTCTGCGCCATGAGCTCGCGAGCGACGGCCTGGAGGACCACGTCACCGACCGCGTGGCCGTGCAGGTCGTTGACCAGCTTGAAGTGGTCGATGTCGACCATCACCGCCACCAGGGGTACGCCTCGCCGTCGGGCGCCCGCGACGAGGGAGTCGGCGACCTGGTCCAGGTACCGGCGGTTGCGCATCCCGGTCAGCCCGTCGTGCGTCGCCTGATCCGCGAGTTCGGCGCGCAGACGCTCGACGTCGGTCACGTCCCGCAGCACGACGACGGTCCCGTTCCGCCGCCCCGCAGCATGCATCCCCGTGACCCGGACGTCGAAGACCCTCCCGTTCAGGGTCACCAGCTGAGCCGGCGAGCGGATCTGCTCGGCCGTCGCTGAGTCGATCAGGCTCGCCCAGTGCACCCCCGTGACCTGCGCGACGTCCGGCGCTGCGGAGCGCACGAGACGTTCGGCCGCCGGGTTCGCCTGCACCACCCGGCCCGAGGGGTCGACCACCACGACCGCGTCGCCGAGCGCCGTGAGCACCTGACCCAGGCCGATCGGCACCGAGGCCGCAGCCTCGTGCCGAAGCCCGGCCCACCACCAGACCGCCGCCGTCACCACGGAGAGCGCGCCGGCGAGGTCCCGTGCCCCGACGCTCGAGACCTGGTCGACCGAGATGATCGCGCCCAGGAGCGGGAGACCGAGAGCGAGGATCGCGGCGCCGTACCGCCAGCGGTGGGCCGGGATCGCCTGCCGCATCGCGGCGACCATCCAGGCGACAGCGAGGCCGACGAGCGCGAAGCACAGGACGATGTGCACCCACGCGAGCGGACCGAAGGTCAGGTAGAACGCCTCGCCCTCGACCCGCGTGCTCGCAAGGAGCAGGTGGTGAGCGGGGTCGGTGACCGCGACGACAGCGATGACGACGGGCTCGAGCAGGAGCAGCAGCAGGCGCCGGCCACGCAGGAAGCCCGACCGGCCGGCGAGGACCGCCGCCTGCCACAGTGCTGCACCGGCCAGCAGGGCACCGATCGGGAAGATCAGCCGGAAGACGGCAGCCTTCGCGCCGACCGAGTCGACGGCGCCGAGCAGCAGCCCGACGATCGCCCAGAGGGCTGCGAGCAGGAGCATCGCTGCGACCGGTAGCGCCGGCCCGGGCCGATGTCGCTCGCGCAGGGTCATCAGGGCGGTCACGACCGCTGCCACGACGGCAACGGTCGACACGACCTGGACGACGTCCATCGGTCCGGATCCCTCCTGGCGCGCGGCTCGTCGACCGCAGGGCCGAGCATCGACGACGGGGGCACCGATACGAGGATCATGACCGATCCGCAGCAGGAGGGCGAGGCTCCGGGGACGGGTTCACCCGTCCACGCGCACCCGGCCGCCACGACGACGCCCCTCCCCCGCATCGCTGCAGGTGAGGGGCGTGAAAGCGGAGCCGCCTAACAGAATCGAACTGTTGACCTTCTCATTACGAGTGAGACGCTCTACCGACTGAGCTAAGGCGGCGCGGCCCACCGCCTGGCGAGCCGCGCCTACTGTACCGGCGGTTCGGCAGCCTGCCAAAGCGGGGTCAGCAGGTCGTCCCGTCGGCCGGCACCGTGCCGTCGAGCAGATAGCCGTCGACCGCGTCGGACACGCAGGCGTTCGAGCGGCCGTACGCCGTGTGGCCCTGCCCCTTCCAGGTCAGCAGGTGGCCGGAGTCGAGCTGGGACGCGAGCGCCTGCGCCCAGGAGTAGGGCGTCGCGGGATCACCGGTCGTCCCGACGACGAGGATCGGACCGGCGCCGACGGCGTGGATCGCTGCGGGCTCCCTGGTCGGCTGCTCCGGCCACGCCTCGCAGCCCGCCGTCATCGCGAACTGGTCACCGAAGGTCGGTGCCACGGCGGCCGCCGTCGCGGCGAAGGCCACGAGGTCGTCGTAGCTGCGCGAGACGACCGGGTAGTCGAGGCAGTTGATCGCGGTGAAGGCCATCATCGCGTTCGAGGTGTAGGTCCCGTCCGCGTTGCGGTCCAGGTAGATGTTCGCGAGCTGCAGGAGAGTCGCCCCGGAGCTCTGCGTGAGCGCCTCGGTGAGCGCCGCGGTCAGGTACGGCCACGAGGAGTCGTCGTAGAGGGTGACGATGATCCCGTACGAGGCGAGCGCGCCGTTGACCGTTGCGCCGCCCCCGGCGTCGAGCGGACGCACCTTCGCCCGGTCGACGAGCTGGCGGATCTGCTTCATCCCGTCGTCGACCGTGCCGGTCAGCGGGCAGCCCCGCGCCGCCTGGCAGTCGGCGACATAGGCGCGCAGCGCCTTCTCGAAGCCCTCGGCCTGCTGGAGGGACAGCTCGTCGTTGGTCATCGACGGGTCGAGCGCCCCGTCGAGCACGAACCGGCCGACCTTGTCCGGGAAGAGGCCGGCGTAGGTGGATCCGAGGAAGGTTCCGTAGGAGTAGCCGAGGAAGTTGAGCTTCGGGTCGCCCACCAGCGCGCGCAGCAGGTCGAGGTCCTTCGCGGCGCTGACCGTGTCGACGTGCCCCATCAGCTGACCGGTCGCGTCGAGGCATGCCTTGCCGACGTCCGCGACGCGGGCGCGCGCGGCGTCCAGCTCGGCCTGGCTGCGGATCTCGACGTCAGCCGTGAGGTAGTCGTCGACCAGGGTCCCGCCACCGCAGCGCACGGCGGTCGAGGCACCCGTCCCGCGGGGGTCGAACGCCACGATGTCGTAGGCGGCGAGGATGCCGGGACCGAGCAGGTTTGAGACGGCCGAGGAGAGGAAGTCGATGCCCGACTGACCGGGACCGCCCGGGTTGATCAGCAGCGAGCCCTTGCGGTCGGCGCCGGTCGCGACATGCTTCTCGAGGGCGAGGTCGATGGTGCCGAGGGACAGGTCTGCCCAGTCGACCGGAGCGGTGACCGTCGCGCACTGGTCCTCCCCGCAGGCCGCCCACGCCACCTTCTGCGCGTAGAGCCCGTCCGCCGTCACCGCGGTGCCGGCAGTGGTCGATCCCGCCGTCGGCTCCACGGGCGTCGACTGGACCTTGCTCGCCACGCAGCCGCTGAGCACGAGGAGCAGGGCGCCGACCGAGGCGACGAGTCGCGTCATGACGTGCCGACGCCGGCGGCCGCCATCGCGGCTCCCGCGGTGGGTGGTCGTCAGGGCACGGGAGGTGTCGCTCGGTGGCACGCCCCTACGGTAACCGGTGGACGAGGCACTCAGACCTGCGGCCGCAGGGCCACGGCCATCGCCTCCATCGCCAGGAGGGGGGAGACGTTCCCCGCCAGGCGGGTGCGTGCCTCGCCGATGGCGTTCATCCGGCGCAGGGTCTGCTCGGGGCTGCCCTCGGCAGCGAGCCGGTGCACGTCAGGGCCCGGGTTGATCAGGTCGACCCCCGCATCGAGCTGGAGCACGAGGACGTCCCGGTACATCGAGAGCAGGTCGAGGGCTGCGCGGTCGAGCTCGTCCCGCAAGGCACGGGTGGCTCGCCGCTTCTGCTCCTCCTCGAGCTGACGGACCTGAGCACGCAAGGTCGGCGGGAGGGTCTGCGCGTCGCCTGCTCCGAGCGTGTGCAGCAGGGCTGCCTTCTCCGCGGCGTCCCTGTCCTCGGTCGCCGCCTTCGCCTCGGCGGTGGCGACCTCGACGAGATCGGCGGCAGCGAGCACCGCGTCGCCGACGCCGCGGATCCCGGCGGCGAGCCCGAGGGTGCGAGCCCTGCGCTCCCTCGCGGCCGGGTCGCGCGCGAGCCGGCGAGCGAGGCCGACATGGCTCTGGGCGGCTCGAGCCGCGGCCTCGGCGACGTCGGGTGCGATCCCGTCCCTCGCGACGAGGAGGGCGGCGACGTCCGCCACCGGTGGCACCCGCAGCGCGAGCGCCCGGCTGCGCGAGCGGATGGTCACCACGACGTCCTCAGCGCTCGGGGCGCACAGCAGCCAGACGGTGCGCGGCGGCGGCTCCTCGATGGCCTTGAGCAGCACGTTGGAGGTCCGCTCGACCATCCGGTCGGCGTCCTCGACGATGATCACGCGCCAGCGGCCCTGCGACGGGCTGCGCTGGGCGAGGCCGATGAGGCCGCGGACCTCGTCGATCGAGATCGTGACCTTCTGCGTCGCGACGACCGTCACGTCGGCGTGCGTGCCGCCGAGGGTCGTGCGGCAGGCCGTGCAGTGCCCGCAACCGCCCTCCTCGCACTGCAGCGCAGCGGCGAAGGCCCGGGCGGCCGTCGACCGGCCGGAGCCCGGCGGGCCGGTGATCAACCAGGCGTGCGTCATCGACGCCCGGTCCGCGACCGCTCGGCTGAGCACCGCGACCGCGGCGTCCTGGCCGACGAGCCCGTCCCAGACGCTCATCGGCGGCCGTCCAGCAGCGCGTCGACCCGGGTGCGCACGGCCGCAGCGATCTGCTCGACAGGGGCGGCGGCGTCGAGGACGAGCCATCGACCGGGGTCGGCTGCGGCGCGCTCGAGGAAGGCGCGACGCGTGCGCGCATGGAACTCGGCGCCGGCGCTCTCCAAGCGGTCAGGGCTGCCGGTGAGGCGCCCGAGCCCGACGACAGGATCAAGGTCGAGCAGGACGGTGAGCGCCGGCAGGAGACCCTCCGTCGCCCAGAGCGAGAGCCGCTCCACGTCCTCGGCGCCCAGGTCGCGACCGTTGCCCTGGTAGGCGACGGAGGAGTCGAGGTAGCGGTCGGTGACCACGACGGCGCCCCTGGCGAGGGCGGGTCGCACGACGGTGTCGACATGGTGCGCGCGATCGGTCGCGTAGAGCAGCGCCTCCGTGCGGGGGCTCACATGGCCGCCGTGCAGCACGGCGGCCCGCAGCTCGAGCCCGAGGGCCGTCCCCCCGGGCTCGCGCGTCGCGACGACCTCGTGCCCTGCGGCTCGCAGCCCCTCGGTGAGGAGGCCGATCTGGGTCGTCTTCCCGACGCCGTCGCCGCCCTCGAAGGAGAGGAACACCCCCGGCCCACCGTCGCGGACGGGTGGGCCCGGCAGCGCGATCGGTGCGTCACTCACCTGGTCAGGGTAGTGGCCGCGCCGGGCACGACAGCCCGGTCACTCCCCCGGGTAGACGAGGCCGATCTGGCGGCGTACCTCGTCCATCGTGCGCATCACGGCGAGGCTGTCCTCCCAGGTGAGGCGCGGGCTCTGCGTCGCGCCCTCCGCGACCCGCCTGGCCACCTCGGCGGCCTGGAACTGGAAGCCACCGTCGACCTCGCGGTCGAACGACCACCATGTGCCGTCGTCACGGATCACCGTGAAGGAGGTCGGCCGGTAGAAGTCGGTGTCGATCTCGATCCGACCCTCGGTGCCGGCGATGACGGCTGTCGTCGACGTGCGCGACCACAACGTGGTGTGCAGCGAGGCCTGCACCCGCTCGCCGTAGCCGAGCGCGATGCTCACCTGCCCGTCGACACCCGTCTCGGTCAGGCTGCCCGTCGCGTGGATCCGGTCGGGCGTGCCGAGCAGGTCGTGGGCGAAGGAGACCGGGTACACGCCGAGGTCGAGCAGCGCTCCGCCGGCGAGGGCCAGGTTGTGCATCCGGTGCTCGGGCGGCAGGTGCCGCATGTTCTGGCCGTGGTCGGCAATGACGCTGACGACCTCGCCGATCTCGCCGCGGGCGATGACCCCGCGCAGGGCGTCGACATGGGGCAGGAACAGCGTCCACATCGCCTCCATGAGGAACACGCCGGCGGCTGCCGCGGCGTCGACGATCTCCTGCGTCTGCGCCGCGGAGCGGGCGATCGACTTCTCGACGAGCACATGCTTGCCCGCCTTGATGGCGAGCAGGGCGTGCGCCCGGTGCTCGGAGTGCGGGGAGGCGACGTAGACGGCCTCGACCTGCGGGTCCTCCACGAGCGCCCGGTAGGAGGCGTGGGTGGTGGGGATGCCGTGGTGCGTCGCGAACCGCTCGGCGCGCTCGCGGTTGCGGGAGCCGACAGCCACCACCTGGCCGCGCGTGTGGTGGGCGACCGCCTCGGCGAAGACGGCGGCGATGCCACCCGGTGCGAGGATGCCCCAGCGGAGCGGCGGTGCGGTACGGGGGTCCAACGTCGTTGTCATGACGACAACCTACTGCGGCTCGAGAGCTGCGAGTCGGTGGTGCGCCCTGCCGAGCGCACCTGGCTACGCTCGTCCGGTGACCGGCCCGAGCGTCCTCGCCTGCGGTCTGACCACGCTCGACCTCGTCCAGACGGTCGACCGGCTCCCTGGCCCCGACGAGAAGGTCGTCGCGACCGGCTTGCTCGTGAGCTCGGGCGGCCCCGCCGCGAACGCCGCCGTCACGGCGACAGCGCTCGGCCGCCCGGCCCGGCTCCTCAGCCGGATCGGTACCGGGAGCGTCGGGCGCCTCGTCGCGGACGATCTCGCCGGGCGGGGCGTGGCGATCGTCGATCTCGGCGCGGCGGGGACGGACCCAGCGGTCTCGACCGTCCTGGTCACGCGATCGACGGGTCAGCGCGCGGTCGTGTCGGTGAACGCGACGCTCCGGGGTCAGGGGCCGGGCGCCGGGTCCGCCGCGACCGGGACCGGGACACCGACCGCCGCGCTCGTCGACGAGCTGCTCCAGGGGGTCCTGGCCGTCCTCGTCGACGGCCATCACCTCGATCTCGCCGTCCCGGTCGCCGCAGCCGCACGCGCCGGCGGCATCCTGGTGCTGCTCGACGGCGGCTCGTGGAAGCCGGGCCTCGAACGGCTCCTCGCGCACGTCGACGTCGCCGTCCTGTCCGCGGACTTCGCCCTGCCCGGCCGGACGCCCGCCACGTCGACGCTGGGCGAGGTCGCCGCGACGGGCCCGACGGCGGTCGCCCGCTCCCACGGGCCCGAGCCGATCGAGCTGTGGAGCCACGGCAGGACGCTCACCGTGCCCGTCCCGCACGCCGAGGTCGTCGACACCCTCGGCGCCGGGGACGTGCTGCACGGCGCCCTGCTGGCCTGGCTCGCCGGGCACCCGTCGACGGCTCTCGACCTGCTCGCGGAGGGCCTGACCGTCGCGGCAGCCGTCGCCGGACGCTCCTGCGCCGCCGCCGGTGCGCGGGGCTGGCTCGAGGTGCCCGGCGCCGCCGACGAGCTGAGCGCTCTGGTCGCGCGCTGAGGGACGGCCGGCCTCAGCGCTTGGTCGAGGCCTTCTTCTTCGCCGCGGACGCGGCGGTCGGCTTGAGAGCTGGAGCCTTGCGGGCCGGCTTCTTCACCGGGCCACGGGCACGCTTCTCGGCGAGCAGCTCGGCGGCCCGCTCGAGCGTGATCTGCTCGACCGAGTCGTCCTTGCGCAGCGTGGCGTTGCTCTCGCCGTCGGTGACGTACGGACCGAAGCGGCCGTCCTTGACCACGACGGGCTTCTTGCTCACCGGGTCCTCACCGAGCTCGCGCAGCGCGGCCGTCGAGGCGACGCCGCGCCCACGCTTCGGCTCGGCGTAGATCGCCAGCGCCTCCTCGAGGGTGACGGTGAACATCAGCTCCTCGCTCGCCAGCGTCCGCGAGTCCGTGCCCTTCTTCAGGTACGGGCCGTATCTGCCGTTCTGGGCTGTGATCTCGTCCCCCGAGTCCGGGTCCTTACCGACGGCGCGGGGCAGCGACAGCAGCCGCAGGGCGTCGTCGATGGTCATCGTCTCGAGCTGCATCGTCGAGAGCAGCGAGCCGGTCCGCGGCTTCGGCTGGGCAGCGAGCGCCTTCTTCTTGGCCGCGGCGGACAGCCCCGGGTCGAGCTCCGGCTCCGGCAGCAGCTCGGTGACGTAGGGCCCGTAGCGGCCCTTCTTCGCGACGATCGTCGTCCCGGTCGACGGGTCCTCGCCGAGCACCAGGTCGCCGTCGGGCTGCGACTCGAGCAGCTCGCGGGCCTTGGCGACGGTGAGCTCGTCGGGGGCGAGCTCGTCAGGGACGGAGGCACGCCGCTGCTCGCCGTCGGTCTCGGCCTCGAGGTACGGCCCGTAGCGGCCGACGCGCAGCGTGATGCCGTCGCCGATCTCGATGGAGTTCACCTCACGGGCGTCGATGTCGCCGAGGCTTGCGACGAGGTCGCGCAGCCCGGCGTCGGCGCCGGGGCCCGCGCCGAAGTAGAAGGTCGTCAGCCAGGCGACGCGGTCCTTCTCGCCGGCGGCGATCGCGTCGAGGTCCTCCTCCATGGAGGCCGTGAAGTCGTAGTCGACGAGCTTGTCGAGGTTCTCCTCGAGCAGCCGTATCACGGCGAAGGCGAGCCAGGTCGGCACGAGCGCCTGGCCACGGCTGCCGACGTATCCACGGTCCTGGATGACGGAGATCGTCGCGGCGTAGGTCGACGGCCGGCCGATCCCGCGCTCCTCGAGCGCCTTGACCAGGCTCGCCTCGGTGTAGCGCGGCGGCGGGGAGGTGCTGTGGTCGTCTGCGGTGAGGTCAGCAGCGGTCAGCGCGTCGCCCTCGGCCATCACGGGCAGGCGGGCCTCGGCCTTCTCGCCACCCTTGGCCTCGGCGCCCTCGCCCTCGTAGCGCTCGGCGTCGCGGCCCTCCTCGTAGGCCGCGAGGAATCCACGGAAGGTGACGACGGTGCCCGAGGCGGCGAAGACCGCGAGCGTCGCGGGGCCGACGGGGTCGGGCAGGCCGTCGAGCGTCACGTCGGCGCCGATCCGCACGGAGGCGGTCGACCCCTTCGCGTCGGCCATCTGCGAGGCGACGGTGCGCTTCCAGATGAGCTCGTAGAGCCTGAACTGGTCGCCGGACAGCTCGCCGGAGACCTGAGCGGGGGTGCGGAACTGGTCACCGGCGGGACGGATGGCCTCGTGCGCCTCCTGGGCACCCTTGGCCTTGCTCGCGTAGACCCGCGGGGAGGCGGGGACGTACTCGGGGCCGTACAGCTCGGCCGCCTGGCGGCGCGCCGCGTCGATCGCCTGCGTCGACAGGACCGGTGAGTCCGTCCGCATGTAGGTGATGTAGCCGTTCTCGTACAGACCCTGAGCGGTGCGCATCGCCTGGCGCGACCCCATCCGCAGCTTTCGGCTCGCCTCCTGCTGGAGGGTCGAGGTCGTGAACGGCGCCGCCGGCTTGCGCGTGTAGGGCTTGGTCTCCAGGCTCAGCACGCTGAACGACGCCGCCGCGAGCGCGGCGACGAGTGCCGTCGCGGCGGGCTCGTCCAGGACGACGGCGCTCGTGCTCTTGAGCGCACCACGGTCGTCGAAGTCCCGACCCGTCGCCACCCGCCGCTCACCAAGGCCGACGAGGCGGGCGGCGAAAGCGCCCTCCTGCTCGGGCGTCGAGGTCACGGCCTGCGCGAAGGTGCCGGTCACGTCCCAGTACTGCGCCGAGCGGAACGCCATCCGCTCGCGCTCCCGCTCGACGACCAGCCGCGTCGCGACGGACTGCACGCGTCCGGCGGACAGCCCCTGGCGGACCTTGCGCCACAGGACGGGCGAGACCTCGTAGCCGTACAGGCGGTCGAGGATGCGCCGGGTCTCCTGGGCGTCGACCATGCGCTGGTCGAGCTCACGCGGGGACTCGAGCGCCCGCTGGATCGCCTCGCGGGTGATCTCGTGGAAGACCATCCGGTGGACGGGGACCTTGGGCTTGAGCTCGTCGAGCAGGTGCCAGGCGATCGCCTCGCCCTCACGGTCCTCATCGGTCGCGAGGTAGAGCTCGTCGGCGTCCTTCAGTGCGCGTCTGAGCTCGGCGACCTTCTTCTTCTTGTCCGCGTCGACGACGTAGTACGGCTCGAAGCCATTGTCCACGTCGACGGCGAACTTGCCGAAGGGGCCCTTCTTCATGTCCGCCGGCATCTCGGAGGGCTGGGGAAGGTCGCGGATGTGACCGACGGAGGCCTCGACCGTGTACCCCTCGCCGAGGTATCCGGCGATCGTGCGCGCCTTGGCCGGCGACTCCACGATCACGAGCCTGCGTGTCATCCCTGCTCCTCGACTGTGCGGCGGGTCCACCCCGGCCGTCGGGCTCGCACTCTACGACCTGTCAACCCTGTGCGGGCAATGCCGCCGGTCCGCTCGTGTCCTGGTCGGCCAGCGCGAGGAGTCCGGCGAGGCAGGCGAAGACGAGGCAGGCGACGGCGACGACCGCGAGCGAGCCACCCCCGAAGGCGACGAGGAGGTCGGCCCGCGAGGGCTCCTGCACGACCCCGAGCCCGAGCGTGCGGTCGATGGCGACCCAGGCCGCAGCACCGGTGGCGACGGCGGCCCCCGCGAGCAGCGCGACCGTCGTCGCGGCGGCCCTGGGGGCGCGGCCGGGTTCGAGCGTCCCGTCGAGCGCCGTCACGAGACCCGTCCACGCCAGGACGACCAGGAGTCCACCGATGACGTCGCTCGGCCGGTGCCAGCTCCCGATCATGGTGCCGACGCCGGTGGTCGTCGTGTAGAGGAGGCCGACGACGACCGCGACGGGCCGGAACCGCCGCGGGACCGCGAGGACGAGGGCGACGGACATCGAGGCGGCCGCCGTCGTGTGACCGCTCGTCCAGGAATTGTCGCTGAACGTGTCGCCGAGGCCGAGGTCCGGCCGGGTGACATGGGACTTGAGGTACTGCGACGTGAGGTTCGCCCCGCCGACCAGCAGGACGAGCTGGACCGCGAGCGCCACGCGCCTGCGGTAGAGGGCGAGCCCGCAGGCGACGACGAGGACACCGAAGATGACCGTGATGGAGACCACGCTGACGACGGGCTCGGCGAAGGCCCAGAGGTGCGCGCCCCAGGCCGATCCGGTTCCTTCGACGCCCGCTCCGTCCAGCGAGAGCTGATCGGCGAAGCGCAGGCCGGTGGTGTCGATCGCTGAGCGCCACACCAGCCAGACCGCACCGACGGCGGCCACCGCGACGAGCAGACCGGCGACGCGGTGGCGCAGCCCGCGAGGGCGACTGCGCCCTGCCGAGCGCTCGGTCCTCAGGTCGGCAGTCACCGGTCAACGGTACGCGAGCCGGCGGTCAGGCATGCACCGCGCGGCGACCGCACGCCGTGGCCGATCCCGAGGCCCTCAGCCGACCATCACCGCATGGCGGCCGGCACCGAGCAGGGCCGTCGCCGCCGCGTCGGCGTTCAGGCAGATGAGGCAGCCGCCGTGGGCCTCGAGCGTCGCCGCCGCCTCGTCGATGGCCCCCGCCGCGCGGGGGCTGCGCAGCCGGACCGCCTGCAGGTCGAGGACGACGATCGACGCACAGGCGGCGAGCGCCTGGAGCAGGCTCCGGAGCCGACCGACGTCCTCCCGACCGAAGGATCCCGCGGGGCGGACGGTCGCCGTCAGCCATGCGGGGTCGGGCTCGCCGCCGGCCGCGACGAGGAGCGCCGCCTGACGGGCCGGGGACATCGTGCTGGTCGAGGCGTTCATCGGTCGCTCCTTGGGATCGAGCCGGCTCCGTCACCGGAAGCCCTGAGCCTGGATGCGGCTGCTGGACGCACCCTGGGACCAACCCCGGAGTGTGCTGTGCAGACCCGTCCTGGAACGCCCTGACGAGCCGCACACCGCGGCCACAGGGTTCTCACAGGTTCGTTCCAGGCAGATCGCAGGTACGGCGAGGACTCTCGCCTCATGACGACGACGACACGAACTCGACCGATGGCGGCCCGAGAGCAGCTGACCCGGGCGGACGGCACCCCCATCCGGGCGCTCGTGGTGGACGACGAGCCGGCACTCGGCGAGCTCCTCGCCACCGCCCTGCGCTACGAGGGCTGGCTCGTGGAGACGGCCATGACCGGCCACGACGCGGTCCGTGCCGCGAGGTCCTGGGAGCCGGACATCATCCTGCTCGACGTCATGCTTCCCGATCTCTCCGGCCTCGACGTCTTGCGTCGTGTCCGGTCGACGATGCCGTCGGTGCCGGTGCTCTTCCTCACCGCGAAGGACGCGATCGAGGACCGCGTCGCCGGCCTCACCGCCGGCGGGGACGACTACGTGACGAAGCCCTTCTCCATCGAGGAGGTCGTGGCTCGGCTTCGCTCGCTCCTGCGACGCTCCGGGGCCTCTGAGGCCCGGGAGAACGCCACGATCGTCGTCGGCGACCTCGAGATGGACGAGGACTCCCACGAGGTGCGTCGCGACGGCGTCGACATCCACCTGACGGCGACCGAGTTCGAGCTGCTCCGCTACCTCATGCGCAACCCGCGCCGGGTCCTGTCCAAGGCGCAGATCCTCGACCGCGTGTGGCAGTACGACTTCGGCGGCCAGGCGAACATCGTCGAGCTCTACATCTCCTACCTGCGTCGCAAGATCGATGCCGGCCGCAAGCCCATGATCCACACGCTGCGCGGGGTCGGCTACGTCCTCAAGCCGACGGAGGCGGCTCTCGCGAGATGACCGGACGCAGCCCCCGTCGGGCGTGGACGCTGCACCGACGGCTGGTCGCGCTCACGGTCGGCGTGTTCGCGCTCGTCGGCGGGACGATGGGGGTCGTCTCGACCCTCGCCCTGCGCAACACGCTGGTGGACCAGCTCGACCAGCGACTTCTCGACTCGAGCCAGCGCGCCCAGCGCGCCTCGCCGCACTCCGTCCCGCCCCGGCCGGACCTCGGTCGCTCCGCCACCCCGAGCGCGCCGCCCGGCCTTGACGTGCCGGGTCAGGCGGCCGGCACGGTGACCTACTCCGTGGTGGCGGGGACGACGGCCTCCGGGTACATCGACCCCGGCGGCGACTACGCGCCCCTCACCGCTGCGCAGAACCTCGTGCTCGCTGCCGTCCCGAGGATCGACCGGCCGCGCACCGTGATCCTGGGAGGGCTCGGCGCCTACCGCGTGATCGCCACCGCAGGACCGTCGGGGAGCACGCTCGTCACCGGGGTGTCGATGGCCGAGACCTCGACCACCACCCAGCGCTACCTGGCAGGCGAGGCCCTCATCGTCGTCCTGGGCATCATCGTCGCCGCGTTCGCCGGTGCCGGTCTCGTCCGGCGCGAGCTGCGCCCGCTCGAGCGCGTCGCCGCGACCGCCACGCTCGTCTCCGAGCAGACCCTGGACCGCGGAGCCGTGACGCTCGAGCGGGTGCCGGCGGCAGACACGGACCCCAGCACGGAGGTGGGCCAGGTCGGCGCGGCCCTGAACCGCCTGCTCGGCCATGTCGAGGCGGCACTGGCCGCGCGGCACGAGAGCGAGACGCAGGTGCGGCAGTTCGTCGCCGACGCGAGCCACGAGCTGCGCACCCCGCTCGCGTCGATCCGCGGCTACGCCGAGCTCGTCCGGCGGCTTCCGGAGGAGCTCCCGCCCGACGCGCTGCGAGCGCTCGCCCGGGTCGAGTCCGAGTCCCTCCGCATGACGAGCCTCGTCGAGGACCTGCTCCTGCTCGCCCGCCTCGATGCCGGGCGCGCGATCGAGGACGCCGAGGTCGACCTCGCCGGCCTCGCCGTCGACGCGGTCTCCGACGCGCACGCAGCCGGGCCCGAGCACCTGTGGCAGCTCGACCTCGGCATCACCGACCAGAACGACGAGCTGCCGTCCTGCCTCGTACGAGGGGACACGCACCGGCTGCAGCAGGTGCTCGCCAACCTCCTGACCAACGCCCGCGTGCACACCCCGCCGGGCACCACCGTCGTCACCTCGGTGCGCGCGGACGGCGGGACCGTGACCCTCCGGGTCCACGACGACGGCCCGGGGATCGCTGCCGACCTGCGCCCCCGCCTCTTCCAGCGCTTCACCCGGGGGGATGCCGCGCGGTCCCCCGGCACCGGCTCGACCGGGCTCGGGATGGCCATCGCGCATGCGGTCGTCTCTGCCCATGCGGGGACGATCGTGCTCGACGAGACCGAGCGCGGCACCTCGTTCACGGTGCGGCTCCCGGCGGCCTGAGCCGAGCGGGAGCCGCAGACGCCGTCGATCAGGGCTGGGGCGTCGCACCCTGGGTCGATCCACCGTTGCCTCCGCCAGGGACCGCGCCCTGGTCCCGGCCGCTGCCCTGACGGCGATCCTGGCCCCAGGGGTCGCCGGCCCGACCCATGCCGAAGCGATCCAGCATCGGACCGCCCTGACCAGCCCGCTCGACGACGCCGCCCTCGCGGTGCGCGACGAGCAGACCCGTGCCGAGCCCACCGGCGAAGCCGATGCCCACCAGGGCGAGGCCGCCGACGATCGAGGCCGCGACGGCCCAGCCGGGGATCCGGCTGCGCGTGGGCACCCGGCCGGTGGGCGGAGCGGCCGTGGTGGCCGGGTAGGCCGTGGTGGCCGGGTAGGCCGTGGTGCTCGGGCCGGCGGCGAGGACGGGCTGGGCGCCCGGCGCGGGTGCCCCCTGAACGGCCGGCTCCGGGGTCACCGGCGTAAGGGGTGCGGTCGGCTGCTCGTCAGGCGTCGGCGGGGAGGCGTTCTCGGACATGGCTGTCTCCTTGGTGGATCGGTCGATGCCCCGAGTCTCACCTGCTGACCCTTGTCGTTGCCCTGCTGCACCTGAGAGCTCCCTGAGAATCCGCGACCAGGAGGGCGCTGCGGGTCCGCTCGGCAGCTCAGGGCACGAGGAGCACGTCGCCGACGAGCCCGCGGACCGCCGGCAGCAGGCTCGTGCGCAGCTCGGCGACCTCGGCGTCGAGGAGGGCAGCGAGCCCGCCGAGGATCTGCCCCACCGTGAGCTCTCCGTCGCAGGCGCCGACCAAGCCGGCCAGGGCCGTCCCGACCTGCACCGTGCGGCCGAACCCGCCCCCTTGCCGCAGCAGGACGATGCTCGGGTCCGCGGCGCCGGGCCGCAGATGGCGCTCCTCGGTGACGTCCGTCGCGACGACGAGGCGGGCAGCGAGCAGCGCGTCGTCATCGTTCGCCCGCAGCCAGTCGTGCCCGGCCAGGGCACCGGCCAGGTGCTCGCCCAGGGGCTGGCGCATGGCGCCGGGCTGCTCCTCCAGCCGCCGCAGGCTCGGCGCACCGACGACGGGACGCCGCAGCACGACCAGCCCCAGCCCGACAGCCTCGACCCCGCGGCCGGCGAAGTCGTCGAGCCATGCGGTGAGCCCGGCCTCCCAGCCGGCCGCGTCCCTTGCTCGCGAGGTCCCGCCGTCGCGCAGCCACATCTCGGCGTACTCGGCCGGATCGAGAACCTCCCGCTGCACGACCCAGCCGTCCAGACCGGACTCGTCGAGCCAGCCGCCGACCCGCTCGGCCCACGGCTCGCCCGCCCGGTGCTCCCAGTTGCCCAGCAGCTGGGCCACCCCGCCCGGCGCCAGCACGCCGCCCACCCCGGTGATCAGGTCACGGACGAGGTCGTCGCCCGACCGGCCACCGTCGCGGTACTCGTAGACCGGGCCGCCGTCGGTCCCGCGCGGGGTGATGACGAACGGTGGGTTGGAGACGACGAGGTCGAACCTCTCCCCGGCGACCGGATCGAGCATCGATCCGGCGCGGAGGTCGAGCCCCACCCCGGCGAGAGCCGCGTTGAAACCAGCGAACGCCAGCGCCCGCCACGAGATGTCCGTGGCGACGACAGCCGTGCTGTGCCGGCTCGCGTGCAGCGCCTGCACCCCAGAACCGGTCCCGAGGTCGAGCGTCCGAGCGACGGGGGTGCGGATCGTCGCCTGGGCGAGCGTCGTCGACGCACCGCCGACGCCGAGGACGTGGTCGCGGCGCAGGGCTCTGCCCGTGACGGACTCCCCGAGATCAGATGCCAGCCACCACTGGGCATCACCCGCCGCATCGGTCGACGCGTAGGGACGCAGGTCGACGAGCGGCCGGACGAGGTCGTCAGCCCCCTGCCCGCCGGCCTCGACGAGACCGAGCAGCACAGCTCCCTCGACCCCGAGCGTCTCAAGGGCGTCGGCCAGAGCCCCCCGCAGCACCGGGTGCCCGAGGACGAACAGCCGGACGAGGCTCGCCAAGGGTTCACGCTCCTCGGCACCCGCCGCAGCGCTCGCGCGCAGCGCAGGGAGCACCTCGTCCCGGTGCAGCGCCCCGGAGGCGACCGGACCGAGGAGCTCCGCCACGCCGAGGACGCTCAGGTCCGCGGCGCCGAGGTCCCTGCGCAGGGCGTCGACGAGCACCGGGTCGACCTTCGGTGCGGGACGGCCGGTGGTGCTCATCTGCGATCCGATCGGGAGGTCGACCGCCGGCAGCTGACGCGCACGGAACGCTCACCGCCGGCGGGTCGGGGTTCAGACGAGGTGGGCCTCGCGCTCGAGCCGGCCCTCGCGGTCGACCCGCGCGGCCCGGACGCGGGAGACGATGACCGCGCCGAAGGCGACCAGCATCGCCCCGGTGGCGATCGACAGGCGCAGCGGGTGGTTCGCGCCGTCACCGATGGACAGGGTCACGATCGCCGGAGCGATGAGCAGCGCCACGAGGTTCATCACCTTGATCAGCGGGTTGATCGCCGGCCCGGCGGTGTCCTTGAACGGGTCGCCGACCGTGTCGCCGATCACCGCTGCCTCATGGGCTGCGGAGTTCTTCCCGCCGTGGTTGCCGTCCTCGACGATCTTCTTCGCGTTGTCCCATGCGCCGCCGGAGTTCGCCAGGAAGACGGCCATGAGGACGCCGGTCGCGATGGCGCCGGCGAGGAAGCCGGCGAGCGGCCCGACGCCGAGCCCGAAGCCCACCGCGATCGGGGCGAAGGCCGCGAGCAGGCCGGGGGTGGCGAGCTCACGCAGCGAGTCGCGGGTGCAGATGTCGACGACCCGGCCGTACTCGGGCCGCACGTCACCGGTCATGATCCCGGGGTGCTCGCGGAACTGGCGGCGCACCTCGAAGACGATCGCGCCGGCCGCGCGCGTCAC
>JBBRGX010000006.1:0-45717 GCA_038223605.1 Actinomycetales bacterium
GACCTACCCGCTGGTGACCGCCGGGGCGATGGTCTTCACCCGGGCCAGGACCGTCGACCAACGACCGGCGGTCTTCCTGGACACCGCGATCCTGACCACCGCAGCCGGGATGGTGTCGGCGGTCTTCCTGGTGAACCCGGCATGGACGTCGGGCCCCGGGCCTGGACGGTGGCTGGACGTCGCGTTCCCACTGGCGAACGTGCTCGTCTTCGGTGCACTCGTCCGGCTCGCGTACGCCCCGGGCGCGGCCCGGATAGTACCGCTCGTCATGGCGGGCGGACTGGGGCTCATGCTCGTGTACCAGGGCGTCGGTCAGGTCCTCACCGAGCTCCCGCGGGTCGCGACGAGGCCGGAGGCCCTCACGACGCAGTGGCTCTTCGCGTTCGTGATGGCCGGCGCCGTGGCCCTGCACCCCTCGATGGTGCAGATGACCGCCGCCGCGCCACCGCAGACGGACCGACCGCACGGACGGCAGATCGTCGGCCTCGGCATCGCACTGGCCGCCGGCCCCGCCGTCATCGCTGTCCAGTACGCCGCGGGGCTCGCGCCGAGCACGGGAACCGTCGCCCTCTTCTACGTCCCGCTCGTCGCCCTCGTCACCCTGCGGATGCTCGCCCTCGTCCGGCAGATCAACACGCAGGCGATCAGCGACCACCTCACCGGTCTGCCGAACCGTCGCGCCCTGCACCACGAGGCCGGTGCGCGCCTCGGCGACGCCCGCGTCCCGCAGGCCCTGCTGCTGCTTGACCTCGACCGGTTCAAGGAGGTCAACGACTCCCTCGGTCACCAGGCCGGGGACGAGCTGCTCGTCCAGGTCGCCGGACGACTGCGGTCAAGGCTCCGGTCCGACGACCTCCTGGTCCGGCTCGGTGGGGACGAGTTCGCGATCCTGCTCGAGGGGGCCGGTCGGGTCGAGGCCGAGCGGATCGCCGGGGCGCTCACCGCCGGCCTCGTGGAGCCGTTCGACCTGGGTGAGCTCTCGGTGCACTCCGCCGCGAGCATCGGCATCGCTCTCTTCCCCGACCACGGCACCGACCTCTCGACGTTGATGCGCAAGGCCGACGTGGCGATGTACCGCGCCAAGGCCTCGGGCGGCTACCGGATGCACGGCGGTGGCGACGAGGCCGACGACGGACGGCTGCGGCTCTCCGAGGAGCTCCGCACTGCCCTGGTCGAGGACCAGCTGGTGCTGCACTACCAGCCGAAGCTCGACCTCGACACGGGTGCGGCCCGAGGCGTCGAGGCCCTGGTCCGCTGGCAGCACCCCGTGCGCGGGCTGCTCCCCCCGGCCGCCTTCCTCGACCGGGTCGAGGAGATCGGCCTGATGGGGGCGCTGACCCGCACCGTCCTGACCAAGGCGCTCGACCAGGCCGTGGTCTGGCGGGCCGCCGGTCGCGACCTCAGCGTCGCGGTCAACCTCTCGGCCAGCAGCCTCATCGACATCGATCTGCCCGGGCAGATCGCGGCCATGCTCGAGATCCGCGGGCTGCCGGCGTCGGTCCTCCAGCTGGAGATCACCGAGGAGTTCCTCATGGCCGATCGCGCACGCGCCCGCGCCATCCTCGTCGCGCTGCGCGAGACGGGGATCACCATCGCTGTCGACGACTTCGGCACCGGGTACTCGTCCCTGTCCTACCTGCGCGAGCTCCCGATCGACGAGCTCAAGCTCGACCGCTCCTTCGTCTTCCCGATGTCCGAGGACACGCGCGCCGCTGCGCTCGTCTCCTCCACCATCGGCCTGGCCCACTCGCTCGGGCTCCGCATGGTGGCCGAAGGGGTCGAGGACCACGGCACCTACGCCGAGCTCGCCCGGCTCGGCTGCGACCAGGCGCAGGGCTTCTTCATGTCCCACCCGCTCCCCGCGGACGAGCTCGACCGATGGCTCGGGGACCACCCGGCGGTGATCGCCGCCCTCGCGGTACCCGCCGAGAGCTGTCCCTGAGTCAGGAGTCGAAACCGAGACCCAGCGCGTCGAGGGTCCGCAGCAGCGGGTTGCGCCGCCCGGCCCGGTGGTCGGCCTCGTCGAGCGACCAGCGCGTCGCGTTGATCCCGATCGAGGCCAACGGCTCGGGCGGGAAGGGCAGCGGCTTCTCCCGGACCATGCGCAGCGCGGTCCGCTCCGTCGCGGCCCCGTCGAGCAGGTCAAGCACGACCTCCCCCGCGAAGCGCGTCGCTCCGACGCCGAGCCCGGTGAAGCCCGTCGCATAGGCCACCCGCCCGCGGCGGGCCGTGCCGTAGAAGGCGCAGAAGCGCGTGCTCGTGTCGATCGCGCCGGCCCAGCGGTGCGTGAAACCCACCTGCTCCAGCTGCGGGAACGTGGTGAAGAAGTGGCTCGCGAGCCGTCGGTAGGAGGCGTCCCTGTCCTCGTGGGCAGCGCTCATCCGGCCCCCGGTGGGGTAGATGGCGTCGTAGCCACCGAACAGGATCCGGTCGTCGGCGCTGAGCCGGTAGTAGTGGAACTGGTTGGCGAGGTCCGAGACGCCCTGGCGGTGCTGCCAGCCGATCGACGCGAGCTGCTCGCGGGTCAACGGAGCCGTCATCAGCACGAAGTCGTAGACCGGCACCGTCATCGGCCGGTTGCGACGCAGCAGGGACGGGAAGGAGTTCGTCGCAAGGACGACATGGCGGGCGCGCACGCTGGCCTGGTCCGTCACCAGCACGACCCGCCCCTGCGGCCCGGCGTCGTCGTCCCGCAGGGCGCGGACCACGGTGCGCTCATGGATGCTCACACCGGCCTCGGCCGCGGCCCGGGCGAGGCCGACGGCGAGCTTGGCGGGGTGCAGCATCGCCGTCGAGCGTCGGTGCCAGGCGCCGGCCAGGTAGGTCGGCGAGGCGATCTGGGCCCGCACGGCGTCCTGGTCGAGCAGCGTCGTGCCGTCGTCCGGCTCCTCGTCGAGCAGCCACGGGACCTGGTGCTGCTCGATCGCGACGTCGAGCGACCCGGTGCGCTCGAAGTCGCAGTCGATCCCGAGCTCGGCGACCGTGGCAGCGATCTCCTCGAGGTTCTCCTGGCCGAGCCGGGCCAGGTGGTCGTACTCCTCCGGCCAGCGCCGGCGACCGTTCTCCTCGCCATGCGTGAGCGAGGCCTCGCAGAAGCCGCCGTTGCGGCCGGAGGCCGCCCAGCCCACCGTCCCCCCCTCGAGCAGGACGATGCGCGCCGAGGGGTCGCGGCGCGCGGCGAGCAGCGCCGTCCACAGCCCCGTGTAGCCACCGCCGACGATCGCGAGGTCGGCCTCGGCGTCGCTCGTGAGCGCGGGGTGGCGCTCGGCGCCGGCGACGTCGTCCAGCCAGAAGGACCGCAGGCGGGAGCCCGCCAGGGCGCGCTCGACGAGCGCCGGGTCAGCAGGGCTGCGCTCGAAGACCGTCGGTTCACGCATCGTCCGCCTCCCACACGCTGACTCCCCCGACGAGGGTCCGCAGGGTCCTGGTCGAACCGATCTCCTCCGGCGGTACCGCGAAGGGGTCGCGGTCGACGACGACGAGGTCCGCGAGCGCGCCCACCCGGATGGTGCCGGTCCGGTCCAGATGGTTCACCCAGGCCGAGCCCGCCGTGTACGCCGTGATCACGGTCGCCAGGTCGAGCCGCTGCTCGGGCAGGAACGCGGGGTGGACGCCCTCCGCATGGTCCCGGTGCGCACGGCGGTTGACCGCGACGTGGATCGCCGCCCACGGGTCGGGCGTCGAGACCGACCAGTCCGATCCGCAGGCCAGCACGGCACCGGCCCGCCGCAGGTCGCCCCAGGGGTACTGCCACGATCCTCTCGCCTCGCCGAGCACCGGCAGCGTGAGCTCGACCATCTGCGGTTCGAGGGCCGCCCACAGCGACTGGAGGTTGGCCGTCACGCCGAGCTCACGGAACCGCCGGACGTCGTCGGGGTGCACGACCTGCAGGTGGGCGATGTGGTGCCGGTGGTCCGAGGGCCCGTTGGCGAGCAGGGCGGCCTCGATCGCGTCGAGCGACTCGCGCACCGCGCGGTCACCGATGGCGTGCACGTGCAGCTGGAAGCCGGCGGCGTCGAGCCGCGTCGCCGCCTCGGCGAGGAGCGCCGGCGGGACGAAGGAGATCCCCGTGCTGCCCGTCGGCCGGCCGGCCGCGTCGAGGTAGGGCTCGAGCATCGCTGCGGTCCCGTTCTCCACGACCCCGTCCTGCATGATCTTCACGCTCGTCGCGGCGAAGCCCGCCGCGCGGTACTGCTCCCTGCGCTCGACGAGCTCCTCGACCTGCTCCAGGCCCCGCTCACGGTCCCACCACAGCGCCCCGACGACGCGTCCGGTCAGCAGCCCCCGCTCGATCGCCTGCACGTAGGCAGGGCCGGCGTCCCCCGCGTCGCCGTAGGCGCCGGTGATCGCGTCCTGCCAGGCCGTGACGCCGACGGAGTGCAGGCGCTCCTGGCCGAGCAGCAGCGCCCGCAGCATGTCCTCGTCGGAGGTGACCGGCAGCAGAGGGGTGACGAGGGTCATCGCGCCCTCGTGCAGCGTCCCGTTCGGCGTGCCGTCCGGGTCGCGCTCGATCCGGCCGTCCGGCGGGTCGGGGGTGCTGCGGTCGATCCCGGCGAGCTCCAGCGCTCGCGAGCTGACCCACGCGCCGTGACCGTCGCGGTTGGGCAGGAAGGCGGGCCGGTCGCCGAGCACGGCATCCAGGTCGCGCGCCCGGGGCGTCCCGCCCGGGAACGCCGGCATCGACCAGCCGCCACCGAGGACCCAGGGCTCCCGGCTCCGCTCGGCGGCGTAGGCGGCGATCCGCTCGAGGTACTGCTCCCGCGTGGCCAGCGGGGCGAGGTCGCAGCGCATCAGGTCGAGGCCGCCCCAGACGGGGTGCACATGCGCGTCATGGAAGCCCGGCATGAGCATCCGACCGGCGAGATCGACGAGCTCGGTTCCCGGGCCGATCAGTCCCGCGAGAGACTCGTCGTGCCCCACGGCGACGATGCGGCCCCCGCGCACGGCGACAGCGGAGGCCCGCGTCCCGGCCGCGTCGCAGGTGAGCACGGGCCCGCCGCGCAGCACGAGATCGGCCGCCCCGCCGCTCAGGTCCGTGCCGTGCCGTCCCACCGAGACCCCCGTCCGGGACCCGGCCGAGAGCCGAGTCCGCCGTCGACTGCGGACAGTCAACCGATCAATCGGCACCGTGGCAACCGATTCGGTGGCCGAACTGCCCGAAGACCTCGAATTCCGCGCAGATCGGTGCGATCCACAACGATGATGACTGGTCCGGTTCTCGCCACCCCTACCGGTGACATGCGACCATCGGCCGATGCCCCGCCACCCGCACCGGGCGACGCGGACGATCGGCCCGCCGTCCGCACGCCCGTCCGCGGCGACAAGCCTCCGACGAGATCCACCCTTCGGAGGCCAGGGGCACCCCTCGACCCGGGAGAGACATGCACTCCGCGATCCAGATCACCGCGTCGATGCTCATCCTCGTGCCGTTCGTCCTCGGCCAGACCGGACGCCTCACCCCGAGCTCGCGGACCTACCTCCTGCTCAACCTCGTCGGGTCGACGGTGCTCGCGATCGACGCCGGGCAGGGTCACCAGTGGGGCTTCCTCCTCCTCGAGGGGGTCTGGGCGATCGTCTCGGCGGTGTCCCTGGTCCGAGTCCTGCGGGGCGCCGACGAGTCGGGACCCGCTGCTGCCTGAGCCGATACTTCTGAGGTGACCCCCGCCGCCTGCCCCTGCCTGAGCGGACTGCCCTACGAGGAGTGCTGCGGCCCGCTGCACGCCGGGACGGGTGCCGCACGGACCGCCGAGGCCCTCATGCGCTCCCGGTTCAGCGCCTACGCCCGCGGGGACGTCGCCGTCGTGAACCGGACCTGGCACCCGTCGACCAGGCCGGCCGGCCTCGAGCTCGATCCCACGCTGCGGTGGTACCGGCTCGACGTCCTCGCCACCACGCGAGGTGGTCTGCTCGACACGAGGGGTACCGTCGAGTTCGTGGCGTACTTCCGCTCGCCCGACGGCGCGGGCAGCCGGCACGAGGTCAGCAGGTTCGTGCGCGAGGGCGGGACCTGGCTCTATCTCGACGGCACGACCCCCTGACGCGGACGTCGGCGGGGCCCGCGCGGCACGGGGTTCCACCGGCCTAGGCCGGAAGTCCGCAGAAAGTCGCCTCGCCCGCTCTTACCCTGCTGTCAGGAGCCAACGTCGGCACCGTTATCCGCGGTTGCGAGGTAGCCCTTCGCCCGTCGACGTTGCGCCGGACAGAGACCACGGGGGTCTAGACGTGCGCCACATCTCGAACGACCGCATCGCGATCACGGTGAACGGCCATGAGGTCGAGGTCCGCGACGGCCTGACCATCCTCGAAGCCGCCCAGCAGTCCGGCGTCGACGTGCCGTCGCTGTGCCAGGACATCCGCCTGGACCGGTCCAACGGAAACTGCGGCCTGTGCGTCGTGGAGGTCGGGACGGACAAGCCGGTCGACGTGAAGTCCTGCCTCACCCCGGTCAAGGCCGGCATGGTCGTCACGACGCACACCCCCCGCCTGGAGGCGTACCGCAAGGTCCGCCTGGAGCAGCTGCTCTGCGACCACAACGCCGACTGCGTCGCGCCCTGCGTGCAGACCTGCCCGGCCAACATCGACATCCAGACCTACCTCAAGCACGTCGCCGACGGGAACTACGAGGCAGCGATCCGGGTCATCAAGGACCGCAACCCGTTCCCGTCTGTCTGCGGCCGCGTCTGCCCGCATCCCTGCGAGTCGGAGTGCCGCCGCAGCCTGGCCGACGAGCCGGTCGCGATCAACCACGTCAAGCGCTTCGCAGCCGACTGGGACATGGCGCGCGACCAGCCGTGGATCCCCCGGGTCGGCGAGCCCACCGGCAAGCGCCTGGCCATCGTCGGCGCCGGCCCCTCGGGCCTGTCCGCCGCCTTCTACAGCGCCCTGGCCGGTCATGACGTCACGGTCTTCGAGCGTCGCAGCCACGCCGGCGGCATGATGCGCTACGGCATCCCCGAGTACCGCCTGCCGAAGAAGACCCTCGACGAGGAGATCGGCATCATCCAGTCGATGGGTGTCGAGATCGTCACCCGCAAGGCGCTCGGCCAGCACATCAACCTCGAGGACCTCAAGCGGGACTTCGACGCGGTGTACCTGGCGATCGGTTCCTGGCAGGCGAGCCCGCTGCGCATCGACGGCGAGAACCTCGACGGCGTGTGGCTGGGCATCCAGTACCTGGAGCAGGTCACCAAGGACATCGAGATCCCGCTCGGCGAGACGGTGCTCGTCATCGGCGGTGGCAACACGGCGATCGACTGCGCGCGCACCGCGCTCCGCAAGGGCGCCACGCACGTCAAGCTCGTCTACCGCCGCACGCAGGACGAGATGCCGGCCCAGCCCTACGAGGTCGCCGAGGCGCTGCGCGAGGGCATCGAGATGGTGTTCCTCACCTCCCCCGAGCGGATCACCGCCGAGGGTGGCCGCAAGCAGCTGCACTGCCTGAGGATGGAGCTCGGCGAGCCGGACCGCTCCGGCCGCCGTCGCCCGCTTCCCGTCGACGGCAGCGACTTCGTCATCGAAGCCGACACGATCATCGGCGCGATCGGTCAGTCGACCGACACCCGATTCCTCTACAACGACCTCCCGGTGCGCCTGAACAAGTGGGGTGACATCGATGTCGACGGCTTCACCATGCAGTCGTCGGAGTCGAAGATCTTCGCCGGCGGCGACTGCGTCACCGGTCCCGCGACGGTCATCCAGGCGGTCTCCGCCGGGCGTCGGGCCGCCATGGCGATCGACGAGTTCATGGTCAAGGGCTACGTGCGCCCCAGCCAGGAGGACTACTCCTGCAGCCGCGGCACCCTGGAGGACCTGCCGAAGGCGGAGTTCGAGGAGATCCCGCACCTGGAGCGCGCCTCGATGCACGAGCTCGAGCCGCAGGAGCGGATCAGCAGCTTCATCGAGATCGAGACGGGCCTGACCGAGGCCGAGGCACGGGCCGAGGCTGCGCGCTGCCTGGAGTGCGGGTGCAGCAAGCAGAACTCCTGCTCCCTGCGCGAGACCGCCACCGAGCACCAGGTCACGTTCGCCGCACCGCTGCACGTGCGGCCCTACTCGCCGATCGTGCGCGACCACCCGTTCATCATCCGCGACAACAACAAGTGCATCTCCTGCGGCCGGTGCGTCGCGGCGTGCGCCGAGATCGAGGGCCCCGGGGTCCTCGCCTTCCAGTTCCACGACGGGCAGCTGCGGGTCGGCACGCACAACGGCCAGCCGCTCGGCATGACCGACTGCGTCTCCTGCGGGCAGTGCGTCCGTGCGTGCCCCTGCGGCGCGCTGGACTACGTCCGCGAGCGTGGCGACGTGTTCACCGCGATCAACGACCCGACCAAGGTCGTCGTCGGCTTCGTCGCCCCCGCCGTGCGCAGCGTGATCGCCGAGGAGTACGACCTCGACGTGAGCGCAGCCTCCTCGTTCATCGCGGGTCTGATGCGCAAGGTGGGCTTCGACAAGGTCTTCGACTTCTCCTTCGCCGCCGACCTCACGATCATGGAGGAGACGACGGAGTTCCTCGGCCGGGTCACGAACGGTGGGGTCCTTCCGCACTTCACGTCCTGCTGCCCCGGCTGGGTCAACCTCGTCGAGCGCCGCTGGCCGGAGATGATCCCGCACCTGTCGAGCTGCAAGTCCCCGCAGCAGATGATGGGGGCAACGGTGAAGAACCACTTCGCCCAGCTCGCCGGGATCAGCCTCGACGACCTGCACGTCGTCTCGATCGTCCCGTGCCTGGCCAAGAAGTACGAGGCCGCCCGGCCCGAGTTCGCGCCGGAGGGCATCCGCGACGTCGACTCCGTGCTGACCACGACGGAGTTCCTCGAGATGGTGCAGATGCTGCGCCTGGAGCCCAAGGACGTCGAGCCGGCCGAGTTCGACGAGCCGTACTCGCGGGTCTCCGGTGCCGGAGTGCTGTTCGGCGCCTCCGGTGGCGTGGCCGAGGCCTCGCTGCGGATGGCCGTGGAGAAGCTCACCGGCGTGCCCCTGGTCGACCACCTGGACTTCACGGCGGTGCGCGGGCTTCAGGGCCTCAAGGAGGCCGAGGTCACCGCAGGTGGCGTGACGGTGCGGGTCGCGGTGATCTCCGGCCTGAACAACGCCGAGCCCCTCGTCAAGCGGATCATCGCCGGCGAGGACGTCGGCTACGACCTGGTCGAGGTCATGGCCTGCCCCGGCGGCTGCGTCAACGGTGCCGGGCACCCGATGCCGACAGTCGTCGGCGAGACGGCGACCCGCCAGAAGGTCCTGGTGGACATCGACAAGATGTCGACCTACCGCAAGTCGCAGGAGAACCCGGACATCCTCCGGCTCTACGACGACTTCTACGGCGAGCCGAACTCCGAGATCGCGCACCACCTGCTGCACACCACGTTCGAGCAGTTCGTCAAGCCGCCGTGCCCCGAGGTGGCCCGATCGGTCGCACTGTCCGGGATGCCCGCGACCCCGGCGGCCTCGTGAAGCGCCCGGTCCTCGCCGTCGCCCTCGTCCTCGTCGGGCTGCTGGGCGGCTGCAGCTCGACGGCGAGCCCGACCGTCACGCCCGCCGCCTCCAGCACGACAGCGACGGCGACGCCGGAACCGACGCTCGAGCCCACGACCATCACGATCGCGTCGCTCAAGGGCCCCACCACGATGGGACTCGTCGGCCTGATGCAGGACGCGACGGCCGGAACAGCAGCAGAGGACTACCAGGTCACCGTCTACGGCACTCCCGACGAGGTCGTCCCGCTCGTCGTCCAGGGTGCCGTCGACGTGGCGCTCGTCCCGGCGAACCTCGCGGCCGTGCTCTACGCCAAGACGAAGACGGACGCCGGCGCGCAGGTGCAGGTGGCCGCGATCAACACCCTCGGCATGCTCGAGGTCGTCGAGGCAGGGGACACGATCCGCTCGGTCGCCGACCTCAAGGGCCGCACGATCTACTCCACCGGCAAGGGGGCCTCGCCGGAGTACGTCCTCGACTACCTCCTGACGAAGAACGGGCTCGACCCCGCGACGGACGTCGACATCCAGTACAAGAGCGAGGCCACCGAGGTGACGGCCCTGCTCGCCGCCGAGCCCGGTGCCATCGGGGTGCTCCCCCAGCCGTACGTGACGATCGTGAAGTCCAAGAACCCCGCCGTCCGGACGGCGCTGAGCCTCTCCGACGAGTGGGCGAAGGTCGCCCCGGACTCGACGATGGTCACCGGTGTGCTCGTGGTCCGCACGCAGTTCGTCACCGAGCACCCTGAGGCCTTCGCCCAGCTCCTGACCGACTACGAGGCGTCCACCCGCTTCACCAACGACCACCCGGAGCTGGCGGCACCGCTGATCGTCGCCGCCGGCATCGTCCCGGCGGAGCCCATCGCGGTCGCAGCGATCCCGGCCTGCCACATCACCTACATCGCCGGCGCGGAGATGAAGAAGTCCCTCGGCGGCTACCTGACGGTGCTCTTCGATGCGGCACCCGCCTCGGTCGGCGGTAGCCTGCCGGGCGATGACTTCTACTACGGAGGCTGACCGAACCGTCGGCACCCGGCGCCGGGGTCTGGCGCGGATCGCGCTCGCCCTGGTCTTCTGGCTCGCGGTGTGGCAGGTCGCGGCGCGGGCGATCAACCACCAGGTCCTGCTCGTCACGCCAGGGACCGCCCTCGTGCGGCTCGGCGAGCTCGTCGTCACTGCGGGGTTCTGGGGCACCGTCGGGCACTCGCTGCTGCGGATCGGCGCCGGCTTCCTCGCGGCGACCCTCGTCGGGATCGTGGCCGCTGCCCTCGCAGAGGCGGTCCAGGTGGTCGACACGCTGCTGACCCCGCTGCTCGCCGCCGTGCGCAGCACTCCCGTGGTCAGCTTCATCATCCTGGTCCTGATGTGGGCCGGGAGCGGGCAGCTGGCGTTCGTCATCAGCTTCCTCATGGTGCTGCCGATCCTCTACACGAACGTGCTCGAGGGGATCAGGCACCGCGACCGCTCGCTGCTCGAGGTCGCGGCCGTGTTCCGGGTGCCGTGGCTTCGCCGCCTCGCGGCGATCGACGTCCCCGCCGTGCTGCCGTTCGTGGTCGCCGGCTGCAAGGTCGGCGTCGGCCTGGCCTGGAAGAGCGGGATCGCCGCCGAGGTGATCGGGCTCCCGCAAGGGAGCATCGGCGAGAAGCTCTACGACTCGAAGATCTTCCTCTCCACCGCCGACCTCTTCGCCTGGACGGTCGTCGTCGTCGCGCTCAGCTACGGGTTCGAGCGGCTCGTGCTGGGAGCGCTGTCCCGCGCCGAGCGGCGACTCGCCGGCGGGTCGACCCGATGATCAGCCTGCGCGGGGTGAGCAAGGGCTACGGCGGGCAGGTGGTGCTCGACCGGCTCGACCTCGACCTGCCGGAGCACCAGGTCACCGCCGTCATGGGACCCAACGGCGTCGGCAAGACGACCATCGCCCGGATCCTGCTCGGGCTCACCCGGCCCGACGCGGGAACGATCGACGGCCTCGACGGCCTCACGCGGTCCGCCGTCTTCCAGGAGGACCGCCTCTGCGAACAGCTCAGCGCCACGCGCAACGTGCTGCTGGTCCTGGCCAAGCACACCCCGGCCGCCGAGGTCGACCGCGAGCTCGAGGCGGCCGGCCTGGACGGGGGCTCGCGCGCCAAGCCGGTTCACGAGCTGTCCGGCGGCCAGCGCCGCCGGGTCGCGATCGTGCGGGCCCTGATGGCGGACGCAGCGCTCGTCGTTCTCGACGAGCCCTTCAAGGGTCTTGACGCCGACGGGCATCAGGTCCTGATGGCCTACGTGCGGGACCGGACGGCGTCCCGCACGACGCTGCTGATCACGCACGATCCGATGGAGGCTCGGTGGTTCGGCGGCCCCGTCGTCGATCTCGCTCCGCCCCGGACGCCCTAGGCGTCCGAGGTTCCCGAGGAGCACGGGGGGTCGGCGGGACGAACGGGAGCGCAACGGTCGCCGCGAGGCCGAGACCGATGACGGCAGCTGCCGCGCCGGTGGTCACCTTGCTGGCCCGGATCATCGCTGCCGCAGCTGCGTCACCGGCGACCGCGGTGGTCGGCTCCGCCCGCAGACGAGGGATCACCGCTCCGGCCGAGCCGGTGACCGCCGTGACGACCTGCGCGCTCTGCGCCGCGGGGACGCCGGCGTCGGCGAGGTCGCTGCTCGTGGTCGAGCCGAGGGTGGTCAGCAGCACCGTGCCGAGGACGGCGACGCCGAGCGCCGAGCCGAGCTGACGGAAGGTGCTCTGCAGGCCGGAGGCCTGCCCCGACTCGTCGACCGGGACCTCGGCGAGGATCACGCTGGTCAGCTGCGCTGTCGCCATCCCGACCCCCGCACCGTAGGTGAAGAGCCACGCGGCGATCAGCCACCCGCTGACCTGGGCCGAGAGGGTCAGCGCCAGGCCGGCGACGGCGACCGCCTCCAGGGCGAGCCCGGCGCGCACCACGGCCCGCCCACCGAACCGCGAGGTGAGCTCCGGGGTCATCGCCGAGATGAGGAAGGTGCCGATCGCGAGGCAGAGGATCAACCTCCCGGTGCCGAGCGCGGAGTAGCCGAGGGAGTTCTGGAGCACGAGCGGGAGAGTGAAGATGAGGCCGAACTCCCCGAGGGCGACGATCAGCGCAGCGATCGACCCGAACCGGAAGGAGCGGATCCGCAGCAGCCGGAGATCGACCAGGACCACGCGTCCGGAACGGGCGCGGGAGGACTGCACGGCGACGAAGGCCACCATGAGCGCGAGACCAGCCACGAGCGAGAACGGCACCGGCGAGAGGGCACCCGATCCCTGCCGCCACCAGCCGTAGGCCTGGCTCTCGATGAGCGCGAAGACGATCCCGCCCATGCCGGCGGCCGAGAGCACCACGCCCCGCAGGTCGAGGCCGGGCGGGGTCCGCTCGTCCTTCGTCTCGGGCACGTAGCGGACGATTCCCACGAGCACGAGCAGGCCGACCGGCACGCTGAGCCAGAAGGCCCACCGCCAGGAGACGTCGGTGGTCAGCCAGCCCCCGACGAGCGGACCGACCGCCGCCATGCCGCCGATCGTCGATCCCCAGACGGCGAAGGCGATGGCACGCTCGCGGCCCCGGAAGATGGCGTTCACGGTCGAGAGCGTCGCCGGGAGGATCATCGCGGCACCGACCCCCTGGACGAGCCGGGCGACGATGAGTGCGGCGCCCGAGCCCGAGGCGCCCGCGACCACGCTCGCGACCACGAAGACGGACATGCCGACCGCGAAGAGCCGACGCCGTCCGTACAGGTCACCGATGCGACCGACCGTCAGCAGCAACGCGGCGAACACCAGCGAGTAGACGGCGTTCATCCACTCGGCCTGGGTGGCGGTGAGGCCGACGTCGGTGATGATCACCGGCAGCGCGACGTTGACGATCGTCGCGTCCATGATGATCAGCGACACACCGAGCGCCACCGTCGCGAGGGCCCACCAGCGACCGGCGGGCACGAGGGTCGAGGCGGCGGCTTCGCGGGGGGCGCCCTGGTCCGACGGGGTAGAGTTGTCGACGTTCATGTCGGCATCATACCGACACTTGCGTCGGTAACAAGTCACCGGGTGCCGCCCGCGCCCAGCACCTGGAGGTGCGATGCCGAAGATCGATGCGCCGACCGTCGCCGAGCACCACCGTCGACGCCGGGCCGCGCTGCTCGCCGCAGCGGAGGAGATCCTTGCCACCGACGGTCTCGACGCCCTGAGCCTCGGCTCCGTCGGCTCCGCCGCCGGCCTCGCTCGGTCGAGCGTCTACCAGTACTTCGACTCGACCCCGGCCCTGCTCGCTGCGCTCGTCGAGGACGCGATGCCCCGCGCGCTCGAGGAGCTGACCGCCCGCACCGGCGGCGCAGCCGGGCCCATGGACCGGGTCGAGGCCTACGTGCGGTCGGCGCTGACCCTCGCGACGGACCCGACGCACCGGGCGCTCGCGAACCTCGCCGACGCGCCCCTGCCCGCCGAGTGCGCCGCGCGACTCACCGAGATGCACCACGGACTGCTCGACCCGCTCCGCGCAGCGCTGGCGGAGCTCGGCACCCCCGACCCGACCCTCACGGCGAGTCTCGTGATGGGAACCGTCCAGGCCGCCTCCAGGGCCGTCCTCGCCGGCCTGCAGGTCGAGGACGTGCTGGACCGCACGCTCGTGCTGCTCCGGGGCGGCCTCAGCGCCGCGGCGACGACGCGGCGGGCGGCGGACGAGGCCTGAGCCGCCATCCCCCGCCATCCCCTGGCGTCGCCCGGGCAGGATCACGGGGTGGAGGATGGCCCGGTGACCACCGAGAGCCCCGAAGGACCCCGCCGCCTGCGCTGCGCCCTGTTCGTCGACTTCGACAACGTCTACCTCGGGCTCAAGCGCCTCGACCCGGTGGCAGCCGATGCCTTCGCCGGCTCGCCCGGCACGTGGCTCAGCGCCCTGGAGACCGGGCTCGACGACGACGGGGAGTTCACCCGGCGGTTCCTGGTGCGCGCCTGCTACCTCAACCCCTCGGCGTTCTCCCAGTTCCGGCCCAACTTCACGAGGGCCGGCTTCAGCGTCGTGGACTGCCCCTCGCTGACCCAGCAGGGAAAGAGCAGCGCGGACATCAACCTCGTGCTCGACGCCGTCGACGCGCTCGGCGCCGCCACCCGGTACGACGAGTTCGTCATCCTCTCGGCCGACGCCGACTTCACCCCGCTCGCGCTGCGCTGCCGCGCGGCCGACCGCCGGGTCACGATCGTCACGGCCGGGCCGGCCGCCGGCGCCTACCGTGCGGTCGCGGACACGGTCATCACGGCCGACCAGTTCACCGAGCTCGTCATGGGTGACGACGAGGCGGCGCTCGACGACCCGGCGCCGCCCGCCGCGCGACCCGCCGGGACGACTCTTGTGGAGAACGGCGCAGCAGGAGCGAAGCGGTCCGGCGGCACGAAGGCAGCGGCCGGGACCGGCCCCCGACGGGCGACCGATGCCGCCGAGCCGAAGGGATCCGCAGCAACGCAGCCACGAGCGGCCAAGGTCGTGGCGCCGGAGCCGGCAGCTGCGCCCGCGCCGGCGGCGAGTGCGATCGCGCGCCGAGCCGTCCTTCGCCTGGTCAGGGGTGCCGACCGGCCGCTGAAGGGTGGCGAGGTCGCCAACGTCGCGCACAAGTCCGACCCGAGCCTCCCGACCTCCGACTGGGAGGGCGCCGGCGGCTTCTTCGCCTGGCTCTCGGCGGCCGCACCCGAGCTGCGTTGGGCCACCAAGCCCGCCCCGGGCTTCGTCTGGGACCCGAAGCGCTTCAGCGAGACCGACCTGCCGGGCCTGGAGAAGGTGGATCTTCCACCCCTGCAACGTCAGGTGGTCGACGTCACGGAGATCCCGAACCTGCCCACCGACCACTACCGCACCCTGCTGGACATCCTCGCCACGGACGTCAAGGCGACGAGGTTCGACCGGCCCGAGACGGCGCGACGGGTCCGCGTCGCCGCCCAGAGCAAGGGTGCGCAGATCGGTCGGGCCTCGGTCAACACCGTCATCTCCGGGATCCTCTACGCCGGGCTCGATCTCACGACGGCGCCCACGGCCAAGGTGATCGCCGAGACCTGGGCCGACCACGTCATCGGTCTGTGCCGGGGCGCCCGGATGGACCTGCGCCCGCAGGACGTCGTCGCGATCCGGACCTGGGTCACCGGCGGGCTCCTCACGGCCTGAACGACCGCCTGGCGCCGGCCACGGTCGGGGGGAGCACAACTAAGTTGTGCACTATTTAGTTGTGTCCTATGATTCTTGGATGACGACGGACCAGAGCCTGCACGCCCAGGTGTGCTTCGCCCTGCACTCCGCCTCGCGTGCGACCACCGCCGCCTACCGCGGCCTGCTCGAGGACCTCGGCCTCACGTACCCGCAGTACCTCGTCCTGATGGCGCTCTGGGAGCGGGACGGGCGCGGCGTCGGCGAGCTGTGCACCGCGCTCGACCTCGACACGGGGACCCTCTCCCCGCTGCTCAAGCGACTCGAGGCCCAAGGCCTCGTCGAACGTCGGCGGCAGCGCGCGGACGAGCGCCGGGTCGACATCCACCTCACCGACGCAGGACGGGCGATGCAGGCCCGCGCCTCCGGCATCCCGGCCCGGCTCGCCGAGGCGACGGGGCTCAGCCCCGCCGAGCTCGACGGGCTGCGCAGCACGCTCGACCGCCTGCGCGCCGGCCTCGCCGAGGTCGCCCCGCAGCCCTGACCCGGCGACGTCCGCCGCTCCGCACCCCGCATCCCCGGGCACCGGTCCGACCCGGACCGGCCCGACGACGCTGCCGACCGGCAGCCAAGGAGGACCCATGAGCACCACCCGTCAGATCCACCTCGCCTCCCGCCCCCAGGGCTGGCCGACGGCCGAGAACTTCCGGCTCGTCGAGGTCGAGGTCCCCGAGCTCGCCGATGGCCAGGTCCTGGTGCGCAACACCGCGATGAGCGTCGACCCGTACATGCGCGGCCGGATGAACGACGTCAGGTCGTACACGCCGCCGTTCCAGCTCGACCGGCCGCTCGAGGGTGGGGCCGTCGGGGAGGTCATCGCCTCCCGCTCGGCCGACCGCGCAGTCGGGGACACGGTCGTGCACGGGCTCGGCTGGCGCGCGGAGGCCGTTGTCGACGCCGCCGCGACGCGGGTCGTCGACACCTCGCTCGCCCCGGCCGACGTCTACCTCGGGGCCCTCGGCATGACGGGCCTGACCGCCTACGCCGGGCTCACGGCCGTCGCGGCCATGCAGCCGGGCGACACGGTCTTCATCTCCGGCGCGGCCGGCGCCGTCGGCAGCCTCGCCGGACAGATCGCGAAGCAGCGGGGCGCCGCCAGGGTGGTCGGCAGCGCCGGATCGCCGGCGAAGGTCGCCCACCTGCTCGGGCTCGGCTTCGACGTCGCGTTCGACTACCACGACGGCTCCGTGGCCGAGCAGCTCGCCGTCGCCGCGCCCGAGGGGATCGACGTCTACTTCGACAACGTCGGCGGTGAGCACCTCGAGGCCGCGATCGGCGCGCTGCGCCGAGGCGGACGCGTCGCGCTCTGCGGGGCGATCAGCCAGTACAACAGCACCGACGCCCCGGTGGGCCCGCGCACCCTCGTGCAGGCCATCGGCAAGGAGCTGACGCTGCGCGGCTTCCTGGTCGGCAGCTACCAGCACCTGGCCGGCGAGTTCGCCACGGCGATGGCTGGCTGGCTCGCCACCGGTGCCGTCCGCTTCGACCAGACGACGGTGCACGGTCTGGAGAACGCCCCGGCGGCCTTCCTCGGCCTGCTGCGCGGGGAGAACACCGGGAAGATGATCGTCTCCCTGGACTGAGCGACGGGTCCGGGACGGGACCTCCGGGGGCCATCCAGACCATGATCGAACGCGTAGGGTCGGCCCGTGGACCCCGTGATCTCGATCCAAGGCCTGGCCAAGTCCTATGGCTCGTTCCGAGCCCTGCGCGGCCTCGACCTCGAGGTCGCGCAGGGTGAGGTGCATGCCTTCCTCGGGCCGAACGGCGCAGGGAAGTCCACGACGATCCGGATCCTGCTCGGCCTGCTCCGCGCCGACGAGGGGCACGTCAGCGTCCTCGGCCAGGACCCGTGGCGCGATGTCGTCGCGCTGCACCGACGCCTCGCCTACGTGCCGGGGGACGTCAGCCTGTGGCCTGCTCTCACCGGCGGTGAGGCGATCGACCTGCTCGGGCACCTGCGCGGCGGCCTGGACGAGGCCAGGCGGGCCGAGCTCGTCGAGCGCTTCGAGCTGGACCCGACCAAGCGCGGGCGGCAGTACTCCAAGGGCAACAAGCAGAAGGTCGCGATCGTCGCCGCCCTCGCCTCCGAGGTCGAGCTGCTGATCCTCGACGAGCCGACGTCCGGGCTCGACCCGCTGATGGAGGAGGTCTTCCAGGCCGAGATCCGGGCCGAGAAGGCCAAGGGGCGCAGCGTCCTGCTCTCCAGCCACATCCTCAGCGAGGCCGAGGCCCTCGCCGATCGCGTGAGCATCATCCGCGAGGGGCGGATCGTGGCGAGCGGCTCGCTCGATGCGCTGCGCCAGCACACCAGGACGACCATCCGGGCGGTCCTCTCCCGTCCGCCCGCCGACCTCGCCGGGCTGTCCCCCGTGCAGGACGGACGGCTCGACGGCTCGGTGCTCACGGCCTCCGTCGAGCGCGACCAGGTCAACGGGGCGATGGCGACCCTCAGCCGCTTCGGCATCAGCGAGCTCACCGTCGCCCCGCCCTCGCTGAGCGACCTCTTCCTGCGCGCCTACGGCGACGGCACGGCGGGCGACGAGCCGGCGGAGCCGAGCCCGCACCGCCGCGGTGCCCACCGGCGCACACGATGACCGGCACGCTGACCGGCGTCCGCCCGCTGCTGACGGTCTCCCTGCACCAGGACGCCCGGCGCATCGCCCCGTGGGTCGGGCTGATCACCGCCCTGTCGGTGACCTCAGTGCTCGCCTACGGCTGGGTGTTCCCGGACCCGGCGAGCCGGACGGCCCTCGCCAGGACCGTCGAGGGCAACCCCGCGTTCAGCCTGATCTTCGGTCCGGCGCGCGAGCTGATGACGGCCGACGGGTTCAACGCCTGGCGGGCGGGCGCGCTCGGTGCGTTCTTCGCCGGGCTGATGGCGATCGGGATCGTCGTGCGCAACAGCCGCGCCACCGAGGACTCCGGCCAGGCCGAGCTCATCGCCTCCGGGGTGGTCGGGCGCAACACGCGACTCGTCGTCGCGGTGGCGATGGCGGCGATCGCCTCCGTCCTGCTCGGCGTCGTCGCCGCCCTGGTGACGATCGCCTTCGGCGGCGGGGCGATCGACTCGATCACGCTGGCCGCCACCTTCACGGCCTCCGGCCTGATGTTCGCCGGGATCGCTGCCGTCACCGCGCAGATCGGCTCGGAGGCCAGGACCGCGAGCTCGCTGGCCGTCACCGTCCTCGGAGTGGCGTTCATCGCGCGCGGCTACATCGACACGAGCGGTGCGCCGGCCTGGACGATCTGGCTGACCCCGCTCGGGTGGACGGAGCAGGTCGAGCCGGCCGCGGCGAACGACTGGCGCCCGATGCTCGCCTGCCTGGCACTCGGGCTGCTCGCCGTCCTCGCGGCCTCCCTGCTCCAGTCCCGGCGCGACCTCGGCATGGGCCTGCTCCCGCCCCGGCCGGGACCGGCTCGTGGCCGAGGGGTCGTGACGACCTGGGGCCTGGCCCTGCGCCTGCAGCGGGGGTCGATGATCTCCTGGACGATCACCTTTGCCGCCCTCGGCCTCGTCTTCGGCTTCCTGGCGACGACCATCGGCGAGCTCTTCGTGCAGAACCCGGGGATCGCCCAGGTCATCGCGGCAGGCGGCGCCACGACGGGCAGCCTGACCTTCGAGTTCCTCGTGACGATCGTGCGGCTCGTCGGGCTCATCGCTGCGGTCTACGGGGTGCAGGTGATGATGCGGCTGCACGCCGAGGAGGACGAGCTGCGCCTGGACCCGCTGCTCGCGGGTTCCGTCCGGCGCGCGGGGGTCCTCGCGAGCCACGCCGTCATCGCCTTCGTCGGGCCGGCGGTCGCGATGCTTCTGGGCGGTGGCGTGATCGGCCTGACCGCGGCAGCCAGGAGCGACCAGGTCCGGGCCGTCGACGTCCTGCGCGAGGCAGCCGTCGCGGTCCCGGCCGTCTGGGTGCTCGTCGGCATCGCGCTGGCCACCGTCGGCGCCGCTCCGGCGATCCGAGCCGCAGCGTGGTTCGCGATCGTCGTGTCCTTCGCGCTGACGATCCTCGGGCCGATCTTCAACCTCTGGGACTGGATCCTCGGGATCAGCCCGCTCTGGCACGTGCCCAACGTCACGGCCGCCCAGCCGGACTGGTCGGGCCCGCTGTGGCTCCTCCTCGTCGCGCTCGGCCTCACCCTCGTCGCCTTCCTCGGCTTCCGCCGCCGCGACCTGGCCTGACCCGCCGTCCGCAGCGCCGGGGGCGCCGCCTCAGACCTCCATCTCTGGCCGGTACTCGCCGCGGCGAGCGGCAGCGGTGAGGCGGGCGCGGTGCAGCAGGGCTGCCCTGGCCTCGTCGCGCCGGTCCTCGTCGCCGGCCCATGCCTGCAGCACCGGAGCCTGCAGCGCGCGGCCGAAGGAGAAGCTCAGCTCCCAGGGCTGAGCACCGCCCCGGTTGATCGCGTCGAGCCGGGCGGTCGCCTGCTGGTCGCTCTGCCCGCCGGAGAGGAAGACGATGCCCGGCACGGCGGCCGGGACGCTCCGGCACAGCGCCCGGAGGGTGGCCTCGGCGATCTCGTCGTCGCTCACCTGGTCGGAGCAGTGCGTGCCCGGAAGCACCATGCTCGGCTTGAGCAGCGTCGCCTCGAGCACCACGTGCTGGGCTGCGAGCTGCGCGTAGACCTCCCGCAGCACCTTCTGCGTGACGTGAGCGCAGGTGGCGAGGTCGTGCTCGCCGTCCATCAGCACCTCGGGCTCGACGATCGGGGTCAGGCCAGCCTCCTGAGCGAGGGCTGCGTAGCGCGCGAGCGCATGGGCGTTGGCGTCGACGCAGGCCCGCGAGGGGATCTCCGGGCCGATCCGGATCACGGCGCGCCACTTGGCGAACCGCGCGCCGAGGGTCGCGTACTCGGCCAGCCGGTCGCGCAAGCCGTCGAGCCCTTCGGTCACCACCTCGCCGGGCGAGCCGGCGAGCGGACGCGTCCCGCCGTCGACCTTGATCCCCGGGACGATGCCCTGCCGGCCGAAGGCCTCGGCGAACGGGGTGCCGTCGGACGTCTGCTGGCGCAAGGTCTCGTCGAAGAGGATCACCCCGCCGATGAACTCCCCGAGGCCGTCGGTGGTCGCGAGGATCTCGCGATAGGAGCGGCGGGTGCCTTCCGTCGACTCCACCCCGATGCTCGCCAGCCGCTTCGCGATCGTGGGGTTGCTCTCGTCTGCGGCGAGGACACCTCGCCCCGCTGCGGTGATCGCCTGCGCGGTCCGGATCATGCGGTCGACGTTCATCTGCGCCTCCTCGCGTCCTGACTCACCCTGCGCCTCCGGGCTGAGGTCGGCAACTCCGCAGGCCGGGCGAGGGTTCATCGACCGGGCGGCCGCGCGCAGCGACCCCTGACCTGCCGGCGGGTGGTGACGACCCCCGGCGGCGATCAGGGCGGCGGAACGCTACAGTCTGCGCGCGATGGACCGATAGGACCGGCATGGCCGGGACGCTCGCGCACCCGAGCGAGGCCCGGCCGGATCCACGCGTCGAATGGTGAGCACAGCGGTGACGATCCCCTCTCGAACGTCAGCACCCGGCGGCTCACCGTCAGCCGCGCGGCCGGCGCAGCTCCTCGGTCCAGGGCAGGACATCCTCGCGACGACGCGACGGCTCTTCCTCCTCCTCGCACTGGCCTCCGGCTTCGTCGTGCTCCCGCAGGCCTTCCTCGCCGGATCGGCGCTGATCTCGAGTCTCGCGGTCGCGGCGAGCGTCGCCATGGCCCTGAGCCTCGTGCACACCTACCGCACCACGCGTCAGGGGTGGTTCGAGGACGCGGTCGAGGTCGTGGCGCTCACGGTCTTCGCCGCCTGCGCCACTCAGCCGGCTGCAGCCTTCGGACTCGTGTTCGCCCGACTGTGGTTCCGCAGCCTCTACGGCTCCCGCCGGTCAGCCATCCTCCGCCCAGTGCTCTACATCGCCTCCTTGGCCCTCGCGATCCAGCTCGCCCGGCTCGGCCCGGAGCACGCACGGAGCTCGGCGATGATCGTCCTCCTGTGGTCCTTCCCGATCATCCTGCTGACCGGCATGATCGGCCGGTGGCTGGCAGCAACGGTGCACACCAGCGCCCAGAAGGCCCGCCTCGACGACCTTCACCTGGCGCTCGGTGCCGACATGCTCCTGCTGAGCGGCATCGAGGAGATCCGGGACGTCGCGTGGCGTGCGCACGAGGCGATCTGTACTGCCCTGCCCGGCGTGCGGCTCGTGATGATCGCCGAGCGGGACGACTCGCTGGAGGGCATCGGCTCGGTCGGGCCGTTCCTCGACCCGCCGGGCCGGGTCCCGATGCCGAGCGGCGGACTGACGGCGGACGGGGTGCAGCTCGTGCCGCCGCACGACCACTCGGTCGCCGTGCTCGACGCGGCCGCCGGGGCAGCCTGCGCCTGGACGTGGATCGGCATCCCCGACCTGCGCTCGAGGGGGTTCCGCGCGTGGTTCGCGATGGGCGCTCCCGGTGCGGTCCCGGCCGTCGCCCTCGCCGCCCTCAGCACCCAGATGAGCTACACGAGCCTCGCCCTCGGGAACCGGAAGCTGCACGACGAGCTGTCCGCGCTGGCGAGGAAGGACCATCTCACGTCGTTGCGCAACCGTTCGTCCTTCCTCACCGACCTCTCGGCATCGCTCGGCGCGGACGTCGACGGACCGACGAGCGTGCTCTTCATCGACCTGGACGACTTCAAGCGGGTCAACGACCACTTCGGCCACCGGGCCGGTGATGCGGTGCTGCGGGAGGTGGCGAGACGGCTGCGCAGCGCGGCGGGGCCGTCGACCGTGTGCGCGCGGATCGGCGGTGACGAGTTCGCCGTCCTGCTCCCGAGGACCGAGCCTGCGGCAGCCGTCGCGACAGCGCATCGGATCGCGCAGGCCTTCGGCGGCGCCACTCACCCGGATGGGAGCCCCATGCACGTCAGTGCCTGCATCGGGGTCGCCACCTCCGACGGCGATGCGGACGCCGAGGAGCTCGTGCACCGGGCAGATCTCGCCATGTACGTCGCCAAGTCAGCAGGCAGGGGACAGATCTCCAGCTACGACAGCGCCCTGCCTCGGCGGAACGCCGGTCAGGCTGCCTTCGAGTGGCGGCTCGGTGGCGCCGCACGCGCAGGCGAGCTCGTGGTGCACTACCAGCCCGTGCTCTCCCTGCCCGACCGACGCTGCACGGCCGTCGAGGCACTGGTCCGTTGGCAGCACCCGGATCGCGGCCTGCTCCCGCCCGACCTCTTCATCCACGCGGCCGAACGGACGGGCGCCATCCGCTCCATCGGCGCCGCCGTGCTCCGCCAGGCGGTGCAGGACACCGCCCGCTGGCACCAGGAGTTCCCCGAGCAGCCCCTTGCGGTGCATGTCAACGTCTCGGCACTCCAGCTCGAGGACGACGACCTCCTGACCCAGGTGAGCGAGGTGCTGGAGGAGTTCTCCCTCGACCCTGAGGCGCTCGTGATCGAGGTGACCGAGAGCCTTGCGATCTCCTCTCCCGATGCCGCCCGCCGGCTCCACGCCCTCGCGGACCGCGGGGTCGTCCTCGCGATCGACGACTTCGGGACGGGCTACTCCGCCCTCCAGACGCTGCGGACGCTGCCCATCCAGATCGTCAAGATCGACCGGTCCTTCGTCGCGGGCAGCAGCCACAACCCCGAGGACAGAGCCGTCACCGAGGCGATCGTCCAGATGGCACGCCGGCTCGGGCTGCGGACCGTCGCCGAGGGGGTCGAGGAGCTCGAGCAGCAGGCCTTCCTCGAGTCCATCGGCGCCACCGGCGCCCAGGGCTACCTGTACCGGAAGCCCGGGACCGCCGACGAGCTCAGCGCATGGTTCGCCGCTCACCTGGCCGCCCGCGGACAGGTCCCGCACCAGGCAGCCGTGCTCACCGATGCCGTCCGGATCGCCCGCTGAGTCCGACGCCCTCGGGAGCCCGCCCCGACCGGCACGGACTACGGTGGACCGTCCCCCGACGACCCGGCCGGGCGCCCGACCAGGGGAGACCCGCCATGATTGAGTTCAGCTTCGGTGCCCTCCGTCGCTACCCCGACGTCGAGGCAGCGGAGCTGGTCGCCGTCGACGCCACCGACCGGCTGGTGCTCGACGAGGCAGCTGCCCTTCTCGCGGCGGCCGAGCCCGGCACCGTCGCGGTCATCGGCGACCGGCACGGTGCGCTGACCCTCGGCGCTGCTGGGCTGCACGGTGCCCGGCAGATCCGGGTGCACACCGATCGTCTCGCCGGCGAGCGCGCTCTGCTCGCGAACGCCGAACGCCTCGACCTCACGGCGGCCTTCAGCCTCCACGAGCTCGACGAGTGCGTGGTCGACAGGACCCGCCTCGTCCTGCTCCAGCTGCCCCGCTCGCTCGACGCGCTCGACGAGATCGCGGAGGTCATCGCCCGCCGGGCATCGGCCGAGGTCGTCGTGATCGCCGGCGGCCGTCTCAAGCACATGAGCCGCGCGATGAACGAGGTCCTGGCCGGCCACCTCGGGCCGGTCGAGGCACGCCTGGCCCGGCAGAAGTCCCGGGTCCTGGTGGCCGCCGGCCCACGGGGGACCGAGGTTGCCCCGAGCCGAGGGTGGCCGGCGACGAAGGAGCACGGCGACCTCGGGCTCACGATCGCGGCCCACGGGCAGGCGTTCGCGGGGACCTCGATCGACGTGGGCACGCGCTTCCTGCTCGAGGTGCTCGACCGGGAAGATCCGGTGGCCCAGGACGCGGTCGACCTCGGTTGCGGCACCGGGGTCCTCGCCGTCGCCGTCGCCCGGCGCCTGCCCGGCGCGCAGGTCATCGCGACCGACGAGTCTGCGGCGGCGGTCTCCTCCGCGCGGGCGACCGCGCTCGCGAACGGCGTCGGCGACCGCGTCACCGTCGTCCGCGACGACGCCGCGCAGGACCTGCCGGCGGCGAGCGCCGACCTGGTCGTCCTCAACCCACCGTTCCACCTGGACTCCGCTGTTCACCGCGGAGTCGCCCTCAAGCTGTTCACCGGTGCCGCGCGCGTGCTCCGCCCCGGCGGGGAGCTGTGGACGGTGTGGAACTCCCACCTCGCCTACCGCCCCGACCTGGAGCGACTCGTCGGACCGACCCGTCAGGTCGCCAGGAACGCGAAGTTCACCGTGACGGTCTCGGTCCGTCCCTGACGCTGCGGCACCAGGTGCGGCGCGAGGCCGGGCGATCGCTCAGCTCACTCCCGGGTCTCCGCAGCCACGATGTGCGCCATCACGTAGCCGGGCCGGGCCGGGCCCGCGTCGACGAGGGAGGCGTGCACGGTGACCGGGACGGGGCGGCCGTCGGCGTGCAGGTAGCGCTTGACCACCTCGTGCTGGACCACCGAACGCTCGCTCAAGGCGCTGAGGTTCGCCTCGTCGCGGTCGCGGTCCGCCGGGTGGGTGAGCTCGGCGACCGTCCGCCCGACGAGGGCGTCCGGTTCGTGGCCGAGCATCTGCGCGTAGACGGCGTTCACGCGCCAGATCCGGCCGTCGAGCCCGCTGAGGGCCATCCCGATCGGTGCGGTGTCGAAGAGGTGCCGGAATCGGTCCTCGCTCGCGTCGAGGGCATCACGTGCCCTCGTGGCGTCGGTCACGTCGTGGCAGACGCTGATGACCTCGAGCAGCGTGCCGTCGTCGCCGTCCAGGCCGCGGGAGTCGATCTCGATGAAGCGGTCGCCGCCGTCCCGGTGCAGCACGCGGTACGTGGCGACGCCGCTCCCGATCGGGGAGAGCGGACCGCCCGCCGGCTGGGAGCCGCCCTGGTCAGGGTGCACGTAGGCGGCGGCTCTCGTCCCGACCAGCTGCTGCGGGGTCCAGCCGGTCAGCAGGGTGCTGGTCGAGGAGGCGTAGACGATGGTGCCTTCGGGGTCCGTCACCATCACCATGGCGTCGGCAGCGCCCAGCGGGATCCGCGGCGTGGCGGCGGCGTCGAGTCCCGGCCTCGCCAGGCGCGCGGCATCGTCGAGCACCAGGTGATGGGCCAACGGCTCCGGACGGCCGAAGTACCAGCCCTGCGCGGCGTCGCATCCCATCGAGATGAGCTGCCGCGCCTGGTCGGCGTCCTCGACGCCCTCGGCGCAGACCTGGAGGCCGAAGGAGTGCGCGGCCTCGATGACCATGCGGACGAGAACGGCGTCCCGGGTGCTGCGCGCGACGTTCGCGACGAAGGAGCGGTCGATCTTCGCCACCGTCAGCGGGAGGCTGCGCAGCAGGGTGAGCGAGGAGTAGCCCGTCCCGAAGTCGTCCAGGGCGACCTCGACCCCGAGGGCGCGCAGCTGGTCGAGCTGGGCCGATGTCGTCTCGAGGTCCTCGATCGCTGCCGTCTCGGTCAGCTCGAGGCACAGGCGGTGGGCCGGGAGCCCGGTCTCCTCGAGCGTGGACAGGACGAGGTCGACGAACCCCGGCTCCGCGAGCTGGAGCGGGCTGACGTTGACAGCGATCGTCGGGCCATGGGCATCCTGCACGGGGAGCTGGACCCCCTGCCGGCAGGCCTCCCGCAGGACCCAGGTGCCGAGGTCGAGGATGAGGCCCGTCGCCTCCGCGAGGGGGATGAACTCGTCCGGCGGGATCCGCCCGAGCACCGGGTCCTCCCAGCGCGCCAGCGCCTCGTAGCCGACCACCCGGCCTGAGGGGAGCTCCACCTGGGGCTGCAGGTGGATCCCGAGCCCACCCTGCTCGATCGCGGTGCGCAGGCGGCCCTCGGTCGCGTGGCGGGACTGGAGCAGCCGGCTGGCGGGCCCGTCGCTGTCGAGCGTGGCGTCGAAGTGCTCGACCCGTCCGCGTCCGTGCTGCTTGGCACGGCGCACCGCAGCATCCGCGCGCCGCAGGACGTCGTCGAGCCGTGCGGCGGAGCGCTCCTCGTCGCCGATCGCGGCGATCCCGACGCTTGCACCGACCACCACGACCCGACGGCGCTCGTCGCGTCCGACCGGGCCGACGGGCAGCACGAGGGGGCGGGCGACGGCCCGGACCATCGACGCGGCGAGGCCACTGACCTCCGCCGCCTCGACCGGCCCGGGAACCAACGCGGCGAACTCGTCGCCACCGAGCCGGACGAGGGTCGCCTCCCGGCCTGCCGTGCCGCACAGACGTCTCGCGACCTCGACGAGCACGCCGTCAGCCGCGGTGCGTCCGACACGGCGGTTCATGTCCCTGAAGTGGTCGAGCGCGATCAGCAGGAGGGCCGACCCGCCGTCGCCGTCGCCGTCGCCGGGGAGGGCGCCGTCGCCGGCGAGGCGAGCGAGGGCCGCCCCGAGCGCTGCCCTGCCCGGCAGGCCGGTGAGCGGGTCGCGGCCGGCCTGCTCCGCCTGCTCGCCCGGTTCCGCGCGCTCGACGCGCGGCCGCCCGGTCTGAGGAGAGCTCACACCCTCTTGTCGGCGCGAAAGTGACACTCTTGAGGGTCGCACAGCGGCCGGGTCTATGAGGGGGACTGTGCGGTCCGGTGTCGAGCGACCGGTCCAGGACCGCTCTCCAGGGAGTCCATCCCCGGCAGTGGTCCCGGCGCGCAGCGCATCGCGGTCGGCCGCCAGGCCGGCGGGAGGCGTCCTCACGAGTCAGTGCGCGACGATCGCGTCCAGCGCGACGGCCTGCGCGGCAACCACACCGGCGGACTCGCGCAGGCCGCCGAGCGCGCTCGCCGCCGACGCCGCAGCTGCGGCCACCGCGGCGATCGATGTCGCGAGATCCTGGGTGACAGCTGTCTGCTCCTCGACGGCACCGGCGACTGTCGCCTGCTGCGCCTGCACGTCGTCGATGAGACGCAGGATCTCGCCGATCGCGCCGGCAGCGCTGTCGCTCGCCTCCTGGATCGCCGAGATCATCTCGGTGATCTCGTTCGTCGCCTCGCGGGTCCGGCTCGCGAGGCTCTTGACCTCGCCGGCGACGACAGCGAAGCCCTTGCCTGCCTCGCCGGCCCTTGCGGCCTCGATCGTCGCGTTGAGGGCGAGCAGGTGCGTCTGCTCGGCGATCGCGGTGATCAGCTTGCTCACGGCACCGATCCGCGCGGTGGACTCGGCGAGGTCACCCAGCCGCTTCGTCGCGGTCCCGGCGGCGACGACAGCCGTGGAGGTCCCGTTGCTGGCCGAGGCGGCGCCGGCCGCGATCTCCCGGATGCTGGCCGTCATCTGGTCGGCTCCGGCAGCGACCGTCGCGGAGAGCACGGACACCTCATCGGTGGCCCCGGCGATCTCCGCCCCGATCTCGGTGAGCTCCGTCGCTGAGCTCGCGAGCTCACGTGCGACGGCCGAGGTCGCGCGCTGCGCGTCATGCGCCTCCGTCATGTCCCGCCAGATCACGGTGAACCCACCGGGGATGCGGTCGACCACGGCCTCGATCGCCGTCCGGCCCGCACCCTCGCCTTCGATGATCGTCCGGGAGAGCGGGAACGACGTCTCCTCGCGGGCGATCTGGGCGAGGTGCTCGCGCAGACGCTGGAGCATCACGGCGCCCCTGGCCTGGACAATCTCCGCGGCCAGGGAAGCGCCCGCGCGGTTGCGCAGCACGACGGTGCCGGAGGCATCCGTCACCAGGGCCGCCACCGGGAGCTCGTGGAAGACCGTCGCCGCCGTCGCACCGGGCACGACGACGTCCTCATGGGCGCGGCGGCGGCCGAGCGTGCTGAGCATGGGATCTCCTCGTGGTTCGGGGTCGCCCGTTCATCGGCCGCAGGAGGATCGCCATGAGGTGATGCGGCCTACCGGCGCGGACGCAGCCCGGGGACGAATCGAGGGGTGCTGGCGGCGTACTGCGGGTACGCAGCGAAGCGCCGCGCGAGCCGCACCTCCTCCCACCGCGCCTTCACGCCGAGCAGGGCGAGGAGCGCGACGAACGCCGCGAGCCGCGGCAGGCTGGCCGAGGCGACCATGAAGGAGCCCGTCGTCAGCAGCAGACCCGTGTAGATCGGGTGCCGGACGGCGCGGTAGAGGCCGCCCGTGCGGAGCACCGCGTGCCGGTTCGGCAGGGGGACCGCCGTCAGGCCGCGGCCGAGCGCCGTGCCCGCGAGCACCATCACGACCACCCCGAGGCTCGCACCGACGAGGCAGAGCACGCGCAGGCCGGCGGGAACGGGCCAGTCGGCTCGCCCGGGCAGGAGCACGAGCACGCCGATCAGCGCGAACTGGGCAGCGACGAGGCCGCGGGCCGTCCTCGTCTCGGCGGCGTCCGGCACCGCAGGGTCCGTCCCGCCGGGGTTCTCGGCACTCTCGCCGTGCTCGCTCATCGGTCGGCCCCGGGATCGTCGTGCGCGCCCGGGTGCGCGCCGCTCGGGGCGGGCACGGGGCCGGCCATGGTTGCCTCGAGCCGCTCGAGCCGACGTTCCACCGCCTCGAGCGCCAGCAGGATGCGGACCTCGGCAGCCTGCTCCTCGGCCTCGTGGGGAGCGTCCTCCTCGCGAACGAAGAGGGCGGCGAGGGAGGCGCTCACCATCGCCAGGAGCAGGAAGCCCGCGACCATGAGCACGACGGAGAGGGCGGCGCCCTCAGGGGTCCGGGGCGCGCCACCGACGAACCCGACGGTCGTGATCAGGCTGATCGACCAGAACAGGCCCTGCCAGAACGAGGGCACCGTGTCCGTCTCGATGGCGGCGGCGGCGCCCGCGGAGACGATCACCACGACGAGTGCAGCCAGCACGCTCGGCCAGAGCCAGGCGCGGCCGCGGGGGAGGTGGAGACGAAGCCATCCACCGGCACGCCGTCGACCGACCACGATCACCACCTCCTGGCTCTCGACTCGTGCCAAGGATGGCACCCGCACCTGGGAGCGGCCCGCAGACTGCTCCGGCGAGCGTTCCGGCGGGGCGCGTCAGCGCCGGTTGTCGACCTCTTCGATCCACAGCGCGCGCCGGGGGCAGGCACGCACGGCCCGGCGCGCTGCACCGACCTCGCCTGCCGCCAGCTGCGCCTCGATCACCGGGTAGCCCCAGCGGTCCAGCTCCACGGAGTCACCGGCGAGCTGGGCGCACAGCCCGATCCCCTCGCAGGCCAGCGGGTCGACCCGCAGCCGGACGGGGGCGTGCGCGGCGGTCTGTCTCATGGTGCGCTCCTCACTGGGCCAGTCCCGGCAGGACGACGCGTCGCGAGTGCTGGCAGGCGCGACCCGCGAGGTGGGCCTCGACGTCGACCCGGAACACCTCGACGGCAGAGGAGACCAGACCGGTGGCCCCGTCGGGGTGGTGGCAGGCGCCGCGGCCCTCGATCACCGCAGCGTCGGCGAGGAGCGTCCCGACGACGGCGCGACCACCGGTCCCGGCGGCGAGGTCCTCCATCCCTGCGGCGAGCGCGGGAAGGCCGAAGACGCAGGGACCGCACTGGCGCGCGCTCATGGACGAGAGATAGGCCAGCACGGCGGCCGTCTGCCGTACCCCGCAGGCACCGGTGGCCAGCGGGGCGACGACTCCTGCACCGAGGCCCGTCCCCGCGCGCCGCAGCGCCGCCTCGTCGACGGGCAGGTCGGCGACCGTCTGCCACAGCGCCCAGCGTCCGCCGTAGCCACCGAGGAGCACCGCCTGCGGTGGCGACTCCCCGAGCCCCTCGAGGAGCGAGGCGAACGTGGTGGTGAGCGGGACCTCCACCACCGCACGACCCTCGTGGACGGAGGTGGCCAGGACGGTGAGCAGCCGCGTCGCCGGGGCCATGATCCCCCGGGCGACGATGGCGAGACGGGCGAGGGTCTCGACGTTGTGCACCAGGCTGCGCGCGGCGAGCGGGTCGGTGGACCGTCGGCGGACCGTCGGCAGGGCAGGGCCACCGGCCAGGGCTCGCACGATCGCGCTCGCCTCGCCGGAGAGGTAGTGGCTCGGCCCGCTCACGATCTCGATCCGCACCGTCTGCGCGCGGCGCATCGCCTCCTGGAAGCCGCGCGCGGCGTGCTCGTGCCCGACCCCGTACCGCTCGGCCAGCGCCCGTTCGACGGAGCGTCGCGCACCCTCGTCGTCCCCGTGCAGCCACAGCACGGCACGATGGGCACCGAGCGACTCGGCGAGGATCTCCAGCCCGTCGAGCACGAGGTGCGGACGCTGCCTCAGGAGCGTGCCGTCCTTGCCTGCGACCGGCTCGCTCTCCGCTCCGTTCGCGATCACGGTGAGTGGGCCCTGGCCGCGCAGGACGCTGCGCCACTTGAGCGCAGCGGGGACGTGGGCCCCGCCGTGCCCGGTCAGGCCCGCCTGGTCGACGACGTCGAGCAGGTCGGTCGTGCCGCGGGGACGGGGACCGAAGCGCGCCCCGTGCTCGGCGAGGTCCTCGGTGAGGAACGTGCCGACGGGGTCGGCCGGACCGCTGCGCCGCAACCGGGTGTCGGCAAGGAGCAGCCCGGGCGCGCGGCCGGCGAAGGAGGCGGGGCTGCGACCGGCGACGACCGGCATCAGGAGGGTGTCGTCGTTCACCTGCTCGCCCCCTGGCCGGAACGCTGCGACCGTGCTCTGCGCTGCCCGTGGTCCCCGTCGGCCAGGCTCTTCTCGAGCTCCGCGACGCGGTCGGCGGGGGTACGGGCGCCATAGCGCGTCAGTGCGAGCCCGAGGACAGCACTGCCCGAGGCCAGGTAGAACCCGCGCAGAGCGAGGATGTCCGAGCCGGACAGGACGCTGTGCGCCCAGACGAGCACGAGCGCGACGGCGGCGACCTTGTGGATCGGCCACCAGATGCGGGCGGCGAAGCGCCCGGCGAGGCGCGCCGTGAGGCCGGTCACCAGACCGGACCAGAGCGCGACGACCCCGAGGGTCACCGGCACCGGCCGGTACACGGAGGCCATCGGCAGCAGGGCCCCGCGCCAGCCCACCTGGGCGTACTGGTCGGTCGCCAGGACCACGACATGGAGCACGGTGAAGACGAGCGTGAACGTCGCGAGCGAGACGTGCAGGGCGAGCCGGGTCCGGGGGGTCGGCCGGCGCAGGTGCCGCGACCAGGGGTGGGCAAGGACCAGGCCGGTGCTCACCAGGAGCAGGAGCAGCACGTAGGAGGTGACACCGCTCGCGCGGCCGAGCACCCAGGTCGCGGCCGTGCCGTGCAGGGCGTCAAGGACGAGCCAGGTGGCGGTGGCCAGGCTCGCGGCCCCGGCCAGCACGACGAGGGCAGCACCGAGCTGGAACGGGACGGGCGGACGCTCGTGGTTCATCGTGCCCTCCACAGGACGTAGGGATCCATGGCGACCGAGGTGCCGATCCGCCCGTCGGCGCTCACCCAGGCGGCGGCGAGCCCACGGCGCTCGGCCTCCCGTGCGACGTCCTCCTCCCCGGCGAGGAAGAGCGTCTTGCTCCACACCTCTGCCCATGCGGGATCGGGGTGGACGACCGTGACCGAGGCGAGCCCCGCGCCGCCGGGAAGGGATGTCCGCGGGTCGATGAGGTGGTGCACCCAGCCCCCCGCGCTTCGCCAGCGTCGCCTGCGTACCGATGAGGTGGCACAGCCCAGGTCGGTGAGCTCCAGGACGAGCACGGGCTGCTCGGCCGCATCGGACGACGCCGCCTCGGCGGCCGCCGAAGGATCGGCAGGATCCTCGACGAGAGGGTCCTCGACACCGACCCGCCAGCCCGTGCCGTCCGGCCCGCCACCGCCGAGCATGAGGTCACCGCCGGCGTCGACGAGGAGTGCGGCACCGGCACCTGAGAGCTCGGCAGCAGCCCAGCGCACCGCGAGGCCCTTCGCGATCCCCCCGAGGTCGAGCCGGGCGCCGGGACGCGCCATCCGCCGGCCATGACCTGGCAGGACGAGCGGCTCCCAGACCGGCCGCGGCGCCGACGGCAACGGCGCCCGCGGCTCGCCGATGACGTCAGCGGGCAGCCCCGCCGGTCCAGCGGCGGAGCCCGGTGCGGTCCGGGCGACGACGTCGGCGAAGGTGCGGTCGTAGCCCCAGGCGACGAGCAGGTCGAGCACGCGAGGGTCGAAGAGCCCGTCGCTCGCGCGGTACGCGCGGGCCGCCTCGTCGATCGCATCGGCGAGGACAGCCGGCACGAGGTGGAAGGTCCCGGGGTCCCGGTTGATCCGGGAGAGCGCCGAGTCGTCGTCGAAACGTGTGCACCGACGGGCGACCTCCAGGACGACCGCCTCCGCTCGCACGATCGCCGCCTCAGCCGCTGGCGACGGGTCGACGATGCGCAGCTCGATCGTGCTCGCCATGGACCTGAAGGTCCGCACGAGCTCCGTCCGGGCCGCGGTGGTGCTCATCCAGATGCCTTGGTGGTCGCCTGGACCGGCGGCGGCGCGGGGGCAGGGGCCGGTGCGGCCACCGCCGGGGGAGCTGCTGGCGCCGCCGGGGCGGGCGCCGGAGCCGGGGCGGCCGGTGCTGCTGCGGCCTTCGGGGCGGCCGCTGCGGCCTTCGGGGCGGCGGCCGCGGCCTTCGGGGCGGCCGCTGCGGCGCCCACCACCGGTGCCGGGGCGGCACACGGCGCCGCAGCCTGGGCGTCGAGCGTGGCCTGGAGAGCCACCACCCGGGCCTGAGTGTCCTGGACCTGCGCGACGAGGGCAGCGAGCTGCACATCGGCGGTCGGCGCGGCCTGGGGCGTTGCGGACGGGCTCGAGGTCGGCGTCGCCAGCGGGTCGTGCGTGCTGGCCCACGCGACGCCCGTGCCGAAGACGCCGGCGCTGAGCGGGACGAGAGCGAGAGCGGCGACCCTGCGGCCGGCTGAGGCGCGGTCAGTCATCGGAGCCGTCCTTGTGGTCGTCGCTCTCGTGCTCGTCCTCGCGCGGCTCGGACTCGTGCTCGCCTGCCGTGCTCGGGCTCGCGCTCGGCGTCGCGCTCGGGGCCTCGCTGGGCTCCTCGCTCGGCTCGGAGTACGGGGCCGTTGCGGCCGAAGCGCTCGGTGCCCATGACCCGGCGGAGGACGTCTGGCTCGGGTACACCTGGGGCGCGGCCAGCGGTGAGGTGGCCTGGGCCGCCCGTGCAGCGAGCGTGCCCTCGAGGGTGCCGAGCTGCGCCTGGAGCGCGGCCAGCCTGTCCCGCAGGTCTGCCGCAGCGCCGCCGGTCGTGGCAGCGGGAGTGGCCGAGCTCGCGGGGACAGCCGGCTCGGAGGCCTGGGCCACCGCCATCACGCCGGCGCCGGCAAGGATCGCTGCGGTGGTGGTGGCGAGCGCGGTGCGCGTCTTCCAGCTCATCGGTTCCCTCTCGGTGGGTGCAGCGGTGGTGCTGCTGGGGCAACCTTCCGACCCCCCGCGCCAGGACGGCGGCAATCTCCGGCTAAGACTTCGCTAAGGACGTCGACGCAGACCGGCACGAAAGGGACAGAGTCCACCAGCGCGACCGGGCGCAGCGGGTCAGAGCGCCGGGCCCGCCGAGCCGGCGCGGGCACCGCTGCCTGCACCCCCCGCCGCCGGGAGCTCGAGGGCGACGACCGTGCCGACCCCGCCCGCCCCCGAGGACACCATGAGCCGACCTCCACATCCCGCAGCGGTCCGGCGCGCGACGTCGAGCCCGATCCCCGTCCCGCCGGAGCCGCTGCGCCCGCGGTCGGCGAGCCCGGGCTCGGACAGGCCAGGACCCTCGTCGGACACCGCGACGCGGAAGCTCCCGCCTGCCTCCTGGACATGGACGGCGAAGCCGGTGCCCGGGGGTGTGTGGCGGAAGACGTTGTCCAGCAGCACGTCGAGCGCGGCACCGAGGTCCGCTGCGCTCACCGGCACCGGCGCCGTCCCCGGCACGACGATCTCGACCTCGCGTCCCTGGTCGGCAGCGAGGACCGTCCAGAAACGGCCTCGCTCACGGACGACGGCCGCAGCGTCGCAGACCACCGGACCCCGACGCTCATGGGCGCGCGCGGTGTGGATGATCGTGTCGACGGCGCCGACGAGCTCCTCGACGTGCGTGGCCATCCGGTCGCGCTCACCGGCGTCGGCGAGGAGGTCGACGTCGAGTCGCAGCGCCGTGATGGGTGTGCGCAGGCGGTGCGAGAGATCGGCGACGAGCTCTCGCTCGTCGGCGAGCAGGTCCCCGACGCGCCCGCCGAGCTCGTTGAGCACGGCACCGACGGACCTGACCTCCGGCGGGCCCGAGGGCGTCACCCGCGCCGAGAGGTCCCCGTTGCCCAGCCGGTCCGCGACGAGCGCCAGGTCACGGACCGAGCGGGAGAGCCGCGCGGCGATCCGGTCCCCGGCCACGGCGGTGCCGGTCAGGAGGACGGCTCCGACGGCGACGAGCACGATCCACGATCGCAGGACGCCCTCACTGAGCTCGGACTGCGGGACGAACGTGCGGACCACGGCGACGCCGGCGGTCCCGCCGACGGGGACGAGCACCTCGGCGCCACCGGGGGTGGTCGCGGTCAGCGCGCGGCCGAGGGCTGCGAGCTGGACCGACGGGCTGCGGTCGGCCGGCGCGCCGACCGTCCCGTCGCCGGGAAGGAAGACGGTCGTACGCCGCTGACCGCTGTTCGCCGAGAGCACGGCAGCCTCGAGCCGTGCCGCGTCCTGACCCGTCCCGCCGGCGAACACGGCCACCGACTGGGCGTCCTGTCGCCCGGCGGCGAGCCCGCGCTCGGCCGCGAGCGAGCGGGCGAGCATCCCGAGCGGGATGAGGAACGCCACGACGACCACGGAGGTCATCGCCAACCCGTACCGCACCAGGAGACGCCTCACTCGGGTGCCTGGACCTTCACCCCGACACCGCGCACGCGATGGACGTACCGCGGCTCGTCCGCCGACTCGCCGAGCTTGCGGCGCAGCCAGTGCAGGTGGACGTCGACGGTCTTGTCCGCGCCGCCGTACGGCTGGTTCCAGACCTTGGCGAGCAGCTCACGCTTGCTCACGACCTCCCCGGCGTGGGCCACGAGGTAGGCGAGGAGGTCGAACTCCTTCGGGCTCAGCTCCAGCGGCGTGCCGTCGAGCTCTGCGGTGCGTGAGCGCACGTCGACGAGGAGGGCGCCGACGGTGAGGGGACCGGCGGGCTGTGCCGGGTCCGCCCGACGCAGCACGGCACGGATCCGGGCGTCGAGCTGGTCGGCAGCGAAGGGCTTGACCAGGTAGTCGTCGGCGCCGGCATCGAGGAGCGCCACGATCCCCGCACCCTCGTCGCGTGCACTGACGACGATCACCGGCACGTCGCTGACCGCGCGGATCATCGCGAGCAGCGAGGCGCCGTCGAGGTCGGGAAGACCCAGGTCCAGCAGCACGAGGTCCGGCCGCTGCCGCAGGAGGCTCTGCAAGCCGTCGAGGGCATTCGGGCTGGTCATCGTCGAGTGCCCGCGCGCCGTGAGGGCGCGCACGAGAGCCGTCCGGATCGTCGGGTCGTCCTCGATGATGAGCACGTCTGCCACAGCTGGACGGTAGGCCATCGCGGGGCCCCGCGGGGGCTCCGACGCCCCGGAGGATCGCGCGGACCTGCAGTCTTGTCGCCTCCTTAACCTTCCCTTGGCAGCGCCACCGGCATGATGGGCACATGCGCGAGGTCGACGAGTGGTGAGGAGTGTGCTCACCCGTGCTGCCCTCCTCGGTGCCACGGCGTGGCTCGCCGCGGCCGGCGCGACCGGAACCATCGCATGGCGCGCCGTCTCCGTGCTCGACGCCGGCGGCGAGAGCACCGGCCTGCTGAGCACCTCTCAGGTGCGCACGGCGCTGGGCGACGCTCAGGCCATGGCAGCGGCGACGCCGCGACCGGTGGCCTCGTCCTCCGCAACGCCTACCGCACCCTCGGTCCCCGGCAACGAGATCGCGCGGACCTGGGCCGTGGCCGGCGGAACGGTCGCGGCGGCATGCACCGGCACGTCGATCGGCCTGCTCTACGCGACCCCGCAGGACGGCTGGACCGTCGAGGTCCACTCCCCCGGGCCTGCGGGGCTCGAGGTCGAGCTGCACCGGGGACCTCAGGAGATCATCGTCCGTGCGCAGTGCGTCGACGGCGAACCGGTGCAGCAGATCGACGAGTCCGGCGATCTGGAGGACGGCACCGCACCCGCACCCGCCCCGGCACCCGCGCCGCGACAGCCGGCGAGCACCCCGACCACTGAGCACCCCTCGACGGGGACGCCGAGCACCGGGACCCCGACCCCGCGCCCGAGCGCGTCCGAGCATGACGACCCGGACGACGACCACGCCTCACCGAGCCCCTCGCCCTCGTCGGAGCCTCGCGGCTGAGCCCTCGGGACCGTTCCGTCCGTCCGCTCCGCATGGGACCATCGTCCTGTGCAGGTCCTCAATCGCGTCCGCGGGCTCGTCGTGGGCTACTGCCTCGGCGACGCCCTGGCACGCTCACCGGAGCCTGCCCGCGGTCCGCTCGTCTCGGGGACACCGAGCCTGCTGTTCCTCGCCGGCGTCGAAGGACTCATCCGCGGGCTCGTGCGCGAGGAGGTGACCGGCCGGCCCGGCGCGATCCCCGACTGCTCATGGCATGCGACCGCCCGGTGGGCCGCACGCACCCGTCAGGGCACGCTCCCGGGGGTCCGCCGCTGGGCCGATGCCGCCGCACCGCACCGCTGGCCGGACGGCTGGCTCTCCGACCTCGCCCTCTTCGCCGACGGGCGCGGATCGGCGCCGGCCGTCGAGGCGGCGCTGGAGAAGGAGGACCTCGACTCCCGGCCGGGTCGCTCGGGCGGCGACAGCGCCGGGGACCTGGTCCTCTCCCGCACGCTCTCGGTGGCGCTCCTGGGGCTGACCAACCCCGGCGGCCTCCGGCAGGAGCCACGCTCGGTCGCCGAGGGCAGTCCGCTCAGCCCCGAGCACGCCCTGTGGATCAGCACCGTCGCGCGGGACGTCGCCGCCTACACGCACGGGCTGGAGGCCCAGGTCATCGCCGTCGCCCTGACGCGCGCGCTCGCCGAGTGCCTGGCCGCAGGTGCGGTCGGCGGGCTCCTCGACCTCGACACCTTGAGCGCCGTGTACGAGGGCGTGCCAGGGCAGGACGACCTCGCCGCGACGCAGACGGTCCTGCTCACCCTCGCCGCCCAGAGCACCCCGTACCCGCCCGTCACCGAGCTCTCCCAGCAGGGGCTCCCCTCGGGGCCGCGCACCGCGCTGCGGGCCACCGCCGAGGGCCTGCGCTGCGCGCGCATGCACCCGGGCCGCGACGAGGTCGCGAAGGCCGTCAGCGAGGCGATGGGGACCGGGCAGCCCGCTGCGGCCGCCGTCGCGGGGGCCTTCGTGGGGGCCGCTCACGGCGTCGACGCGTTCCCGGTCGACGCGGTGAGCAGGCTCGATGTCGGCCACGTCGCCGACCAGCTGGCGATGGACGTCTTCACCCAGCTGATGGCTCCGCCGACCGCTCGCGACAGCGCTACGGTCGACGCATGGTTGCACCGCTACCCGGCGTGGTGAGCGCCGGGCGGGTCCCGCCCCCGGGGACGGTCCGCGTCCTGCTCGTGCGCCACGGAGAGACGAGCAGCAACGTCGCCGGCCTCCTCGACACCGCTCCTCCCGGGGCGGACCTCACCGAGCGCGGGCGCGAGGCGGCCGCCGGGCTCGTCGGGCGCCTCGCCGGGGAGCCTGTCGACGCGCTGCTCGTCTCGCCGCTGGCCAGGGCGCTGCAGACGATCACGCCGCTCGCGAGGGCCCGCGCTCTGCCGCCCACGGTCGACGACCGGCTCCGCGAGATCTCTGCCGGTGACCTCGAGATGCGAGGCGACGCCGAGGCGATGCGGGGATACCTCGGTGCGGTGCTCTCCTGGGTGACCGGCGACCTGGACGCACGCGTGACCGGTGGCGAGAGCGGACGCGAGGCCTGCGTCCGGTTCGACGCGGCGCTCGACGCCGCCGTCCAGGCGGGGTCGAGGAACCTCGTCGTCGTCACGCACGGGGCGATGATCCGCGCCTGGTGCGCGATCCGCGCGGGCGTGCCCTTCGGGGTCTTCGCCGCCCACCCGGTGCCCAACACGGGGATCGTCGCCCTCGAGGGGGTGCCGGGTTCCTGGTCGGTCACCTCCTGGGTCGGCAAGGGGATCGAGTCGCTCCTCGCGAACGACGCGGCCAGCGGGGTCGATCCCCGCACGATCACGCCGGACATCGCGGTCGCCGGTCTGCACCGCGCGGCGCACGACTAGCATCTTGCATACCCCCCGGGGTATGCTTCGGACGAACCAGCACCCATCTCGAGGAGACACCCCATGTGCAGCCCCGCTCGTTGCTCGTCCTGCGGAAAGGTCACCTGGTCCGGCTGCGGCCAGCACGTCGCATCGGTCATGGCGAACGTGCCCGCCACCCAGCAGTGCACCTGCCGCTGACCCCTTTCTCGGCCCGGTCCCGCCCTCGTCGCGGCGTGCCGCGGGGCAGCCCGTCACGGCAGGATCGGCCGCGCTCCGCGTCGGGGTACGGACGACTCCCCGAGCCGGGCCGCCCCGCGGCTAGACTCGTGCAGTGATCTTCAAGGCCGTAGGGGACCGGCGACCGTACCCGGACCACGGGCTGACCACGCCCAAGCAGTGGGCAGAGGTCCCGCCGCGCCAGGTCCGTCTCGACGAGCTGGTCACCACGAAGCGCGACCTCAACCTCGACAACCTCCTCTCGGAGGACTCGACCTTCTACGGCGACCTCTTCGCCCACGTCGTGCAGTGGAAGGGCGTCCTGTACCTGGAGGACGGGCTGCACCGTGCCGTGCGCACCGCACTGCAGCAGCGCAACATCCTGCACGCCCGGGTGCTCGTCCTGGACGAGTCGTGAGCACCGCTGCCGAGCGCGCTCGCAGCCTGCGCAAGCGGCATCAGCGCGAACGGCAGGCCGTGGTCTTCGGTTCGATCGTCGCCGGGCTCGGCGTGGTCGGCCTCGGGGCTGCGGCGGTCTTCACCGATGTCATCCCCGCCTCGTTCCTCGACCGCGAGTTCAGGACGGCCACGCCGACGGGGCTCGACGACGCGCTCGCCCCGCCGTGCCCGCCGGCCGGGACCCTTCCGGTCGCCTACAACGCGGTGACGGTCAACGTCCTCAACGCCTCGGCGCGCGCGGGGATCGCCGGTCAGACGGCCAGCGGGCTGACGGCCCGCGGGTTCGTGGTCGGCACGACGGCGAACGCCACCGCCCGCACGCAGGCCGCCGAGGAGATCCACTTCGGCGAGACGGGCCTCGCCGCGGCGTACACCCTCGCGAGCAACCTCACCGCCCCGGTCCTGGTGCTCGACACGCGCCCCGACGGCGGCGTCGACCTCCTTCTCGGCGACACCTTCCCGGGGCTCGTCGACGCCGCGAGCGTCGCCCTCGACCCGGGGACGCCGCTCGTCGGGGTCGCCGGCTGCGTCGCCATCGAGCAGGCCCTCAAGGTCGCGGTCCCCGGCCCGACCCCGCCCCCGACGACGCCGGCGCCCGCACCGGCCGACGGCACGGCGCCAGACGCCAACGGCGACCCGGCTCCCGCCCCTGACCCGGCGACGGGCACGACCGGCTGAAGCACGACCGGCTGACGAACGAGCGGATGACGAACGAGCGGATGACGCGCGGCCGCCGGGCACAGCTCGGTCGGCGGGCCGGGTGCGGCCCGCCGACCGAGGTCGACGGTCAGGAGCCTGATGTCGCCGTCGTGTAGTCCTCGAGCTCGGTGCCTCCCGGCACCGACGCGGGGCTGGCCGGCTCGTCGTGCGTGCCGCGCCACGTCGCCACGCCGCGCATGAGGTGGTAGAGCCCGATCGCCGCGGCCGTCCCGAGGGCGATGCCTCCGAAGGTGACGCTGCCGACGGACCAGGTGTAGTTCGCGATCCCCACGACGAGCGCGATGGCTGCCGTCGTCAGGTTCACCGGGTCGGAGAAGTTGACCTTGTTCTGGACCCAGATCCGCGCACCGAGGATGCCGATCATCCCGTAGAGCACCGTCGTGGCCCCGCCGAGCACCCCACCGGGGATCGTGGCGACGAGCTCGCCGAACTTGGGCGAGAGCGAGAGCAGCAGCGCCGTCGCCGCCGCGACCCAGTAGGCAGCCGTCGAGTACACGCGCGTGGCCGCCATCACGCCGATGTTCTCCGCGTAGGTCGTCGTGCCGGAACCGCCGCCGGCACCGGCGAGCGTGGTGGCCAGGCCGTCGGCCAGCAGCGCGCGCCCGATCGAGTCGTCGAGGTCACGCCCGGTCATCGCCGCGACGGACTTCACGTGCCCGACGTTCTCGGCGATCAGCACGAAGACGACCGGGGCGAAGAGCCCGAGCACCGTGAGGTCGAAGGACGGGGCCGTGAAGTGCGGCAGCCCGATCCATGCGGCGTCGTGCACCTTGGTGAACACGACCTCGTGGCGCAGCCACGCGACGAGGTAGCCGACCACGACCCCGATCAGGATCGCCAGACGGCCGATCATCCCGCGGAAGAACACCGAGATCAGCACGATCGAGAGCAGGGTGACGACGGCGGTGATCGGCGCCGTCTGGAAGTTCGACCAGGCCACCGGTGCGAGGTTGAGACCGATGAGCGCGACGATCGTGCCGGTGACGACCGGCGGCATGACGACCTCGATCCAGTGCGCACCGACCCTCATCACCAGCAGGCCGACGAGGGCCAGCAGGGCGCCGGTCATCATCACGCCGCCGAGCGCCGCCGCCATCCCGCCCTGCGTGGTCGCAGCGGTGATGGGCGCGATGAAGGCGAAGCTCGAGCCGAGGTAGCTGGGGAGCCGGTTGCGGGTGATCAGCAGGAACAGCGCCGTGCCGACGGCGGAGAAGAACAGCGTGGTCGCCGGCGGCAGACCCGTGAGGAGCGGGACGAGGAAGGTCGCACCGAACATCGCGACCACGTGCTGCATGCCGATCCCGATCGTGCGCGGCCAGCTGAGCCGCTCGTCGGGGCCGACCACAGCACCAGGTGCCACTCGTCGACCGTCACCGTGCAACCGCCAGATCTCCGCCATCGCTGCTCCTTCGACCCTGAGACGCCCGTTCGCCTCTGGCGCCAGAACCTAGTGGTTCACGGGGTCCGACATGCGGGACCGGCCGCCCCTCGACCCTCGTGGGACGGGTTGTGCGATCCTTGCCGCGCAGCCGAGCGGAGCGAGACGAGCCATGACCGAACGATCCCTGCCCTCGACCGCCGCTGCGGCGGGGTCGGACGGGCCGGCCGGAACCGACGATCCCGTCTCGAGCCATCCCGTGAGCCGGCCGCCGCACCCCCTCGCGGTGACCTCGGTCGCCGCCGGGATCCTCGGCGTGCTCAGCCTTCCGTTCGTCGGCTCCTTCGAGGCGCACGGCTGGTGGGTCGTGCTCCCGACGCTCGCCTCGCTGGTCGCCGTCCTCAGCGGGCACCTGGCCGTCCGCAGGATCGCGAAGGCCGACCGGACGGACCGTCGGTTGGCGACGGGCGGACTCTTCGCCGGGTACCTCGGCCTCACGATCCTCGTCGCGGAGACGGTCCTGCTCGTCGGCGTGCTGAGCCTGGCTGCCACGGTCGTCGGGAACGCAGGGGGGTGAGCCGAAGCCCTGCCACCCCGGCCGCTGTCGTGGGATGATCACCTGACCAGACGAGAGCGCGAGGTGTCACGTGAGCCAGCCGACCCCACCACCCGACGGCATGTCCCCGCAGGAGCCCGCACCGCCCTACGGAGCCCAGCCACCCTACGGTCAGCAGGCGGAACCGCCGGTGTACCCCGCTCCGCCGTCCGCGCAGGAGCCCTATCCGAGCCAGCCGTACGCGCAGCATCCCCCCGCGCAGCCGTACCCGAGCCAGCCGTACGCGCAGCAGCCCTACGCCGGTCAGGCCTACCCCCAGCAGTCGTACGCCGGGGTGACCGGCCGGACGACGAACGCCATGGCGATCGTCGCCCTGGTCGCGGGGATCTGCGGCTTCACGGTCGTCCCCTTCCTCGGTTCCGTCGTCGCGATCATCACCGGGCACATGGCCCGGCGGCAGATCGCGACGACCGGCGAGGAGGGCGGCGGGATGGCGATCGCCGGCCTGGTCATGGGCTACATCGTCGTGGCGCTGAGCCTGCTGGCCGTCGTGCTCCTCGTCATCGGCCTGGCCATCGCCGGCTCGACCAGCTCCGGGGGATGACGGGCGAGGGGACGTCGACCGGCTCGCGGATCCCTGCGGTCGCCCCGCGCCGGAGCCTGCGCGGCAGGGGTGGGCTGCGCAGCGATCCCGCGTCCCGCCTGGCCCTGTGGGTGGCCTTCGTCGCCGTGCACGCCGCGCTGACCTTCCTCGGCGTCGTCGTCCTCCCGGGAGAGTCCTTCCACGACCTCGAGCTCTATCGATGGTGGGTCGAGCTCGTCCGGGCCGGCGGGCCGGCGACGGTGCTCGGCTCCGGCTGGGTCTACCCGGCCGGCGCCCTGCTGCCGATGATCCTCGCCGGCATCGGTGGCACCGGGTCGACGGCCGGCTACGCGCTCGGCTGGTGCGCCATGGTCACGGCGCTGGATGCGGCAGCCCTGGTCGCCCTGACGCGACGGGGCCGCGCTGCCGGCGCCTGGTGGTGGATCGCCTTCCTCGCCCTGCTCGGGCCGGTGGCCCTGGGCCGTCTCGACGCCGTCGTCGCCCCGCTCGCGGTCATCGCCCTCGCCCTCGCCGCACGCAGCCCGGCGCATGCCAGGGTGGCCAGTGCCCTGCTCAGCATCGGCGCGTGGATCAAGGTGGCGCCCGGTGCGCTGCTGCTTCCGCTCGTCGCCGCGCGGCGCCGCCCGCTGCGCGACGTGGTCGCGCCCGCTGCCGGCGTGACGATGCTCGTCGTCGTCACCGTCTGGGCCAGCGGGACGCTCGACCACCTCCTCGACTTCCTCACCGACCAGGGCAGCCGTGGCCTGCAGATCGAGGCCGTCGGCGGCACGGGCTGGATGGTCGCCCGATTCTTCTCGCGGCACGTGTCCGTCGTCCTGAACCAGGAGCTGACCACCTACGAGGTGACCGGTCCGGGAACGGCGGTCGCCGGACGACTGCTCGATGTCGCCCTGGTGGCCGCGGTCGCCGCGATCGGGCTCGCGCTCCTCGCCGCTCGGCGTCGTGGCGTCGCGGACCTCGTCCTGCTGCCCGGTGCGCTCGCGATGATGGTGGCGCTGTTCGTCACCGACAAGGTCGGCTCGCCCCAGTACCTGACCTGGGTCGCCGCGCCGATCGCCGTCGGCCTGAGCCGGTCGGCCCTACCGACCTTCCCCCGGCCGACGGGCCGGCTCCGTGCCGCCGGAGCGGCGTGGCGGGTCCTGCCGCCCTGGTTGCGCGCCGCGAGCACGATCGCGCTCGGCGCCGCAGCGCTCACCCAGATGATCTTCCCCTGGGGCTACGACGCCCTGCTGCGCGGCGTCCCCCTGCTGACGATCGCCCTCGTGCTGCGCAACGCCCTCCTCCTCGCGCTGCTCGCCGCGGCGCTGCTCGGCGTCACCTCCGTGCTGCGCCGGGGCCCGGATGCCGCCTCGGCCTCAGGCCGGCCGCTCGCCTCAGCCGAGCCGCGGGGCGACCTCCTGGGCGACGAGCTCGAGATGCTCGAGGTCGGCCAGGTCGAGGACCTGAAGGTAGACCCGCTCGGCCCCGAGCTCGGCGAGCGCCCCTAACCGGTCGACGACCTCGCCGACGGTCCCGGCGACGCCGTTCGTGCGCAGCTCGGCCCGCTCGCGGCCGATCGCCGCGGCGCGGCGCGCGAGATCCTCCTCGTCCGCCCCGACGCACATCACCAGGGCGACCGAGTGGACGAGGCTCGACGGCTCGCGCCCGATCTGCTCGCAGGCGGCGTCCACCCGCCCGAACAGGAGCCGGAGGTCGGCGATCGCCGGGAACGAGGCATTGTACTCGTTGGCGCGACGCGCCGCGAGCGCCGGCGTGCGCTTCGGCCCCAGTCCGCCGACGATCACCGGCACCCCGCTCCCGCCGCCGAGCGCCGCCTGCTGGACGGGCTTGGGCAGCGCGGGTGAGTCGCTCAGCGTGTAGTGCTCTCCGCTGAAGTCGAAGTGCTCCCCCACGGGCGTCCGCCACAACCCGGTGACGATCTCGAGCTGTTCCTGGAGGAGACCGAAGCGCTGGGGCGGGAACGGGATCCCGTAGGCGGCGTGCTCGGCGGCGAACCAGCCCGTGCCCAGGCCGAGCTCGACGCGACCGCCGGACATCTGGTCGACCTGGGCGACCTGGATCGCGAGGACACCGGGGTGGCGGTAGGTCACCGAGCTGACCAGGGTGCCCAGGCGGATCCTGCTCGTCTCGCGCGCGAGCCCGGCGAGAGTGGTCCAGGCGTCCGTCGGCCCGGGCAGCCCCGAGCCGCTGCCCATCCGCAGGTAGTGGTCCGAGCGGAAGAACCCGTCGAAGCCGAGCCGCTCGGTGGCCTGGGCCACGGCGAGGACGTCGTCGTAGGAGGCGCCCTGCTGGGGCTCGGTGAAGATGCGCAGGTCCATGGCAGCAGCCTGCCATCCGGCGGGAGCCGTCCCGCTCAGTAGACCGTGAGGCCCTTGTCCCGGAACTGCTGGCGGACCCGGGCGACGAGCTCGGGGGTGGGGGCCGAGGTGTCCGCGAGCTCGTACTTCATGCCGAGCGACTCCCACTTGTCGCGGCCCATCTGGTGGAAGGGCAGCACCTCGACGCGGGTGACGCTGCCCAGGCTCGCCGCGAAGTCCGCGACACCCTCGACGTTGGCCTCGTCGTCGGTCAGGCCGGGGACGAGCACGAAGCGGATCCAGATCTCGGTGCCGCGCTCCGCGAGCCGCCGCCCGAAGTCGAGCGTCGGCTGCAGCTTCTGGCTGGTGACCTTCTGGTAGGTCTCCGGGTCGCTCGACTTCACGTCGAGGAGCACCAGGTCGATGTCGTCGAGCATCGCGTCGGTGCAGTGCGCGCCGAGGTAGCCAGAGGTGTCGATGGCGGTGTGCAGGCCCATCTCCTTGGCGCCGCGCAGCAGGGCGGCGACGAAGGCCGGCTGCATGAGCGGCTCGCCGCCGGAGATCGTCAGGCCGCCATGGGTGGCCTTGAGGACCTTCTCGTAGCGCTTGAGCCGGTGCAGGACCTCGACCGTGGTGATGGGGCGACCGCGCCGCATCTCCATCGTGTCGGGGTTGTGGCAGTACAGGCAGCGCAGCGGGCAGCCGGACAGGAAGGTGGTCAGGCGGGTTCCGGGGCCGTCGACCGCGGTGACGAGCTCCCAGGAGTGCAGGGAGCCGAGCTCGCCGGCGCGCATCTGGACGAACTTCTCCGCCCGATCCACCTCGGAGAGCTCCAGTCCGGCCGTCCCGGAGGTCGCGCGCACCGACGAGCCGCCGACGACGGGCACGTCGAGGGTGACGATCGGGGCGCCCTCCTGAGGCGCGTAGGCCGTGCTCATGGACC
>JBBRGX010000007.1:0-43278 GCA_038223605.1 Actinomycetales bacterium
TCCGGGACGGCGTCGCCGCCCTGCGGGCACTGTGAGGAGGAGTCATGATCATGCTCGGAAGCATCACCGAACGCCTGGCGCGCAACCGCTTCACGCTGGACGAGGCGCGTAGTCACCTCGTCATCGACCAAGAGGTGGCCCAAGCCACCGGAACCGGCCGCCTCCTCGTGCAGATCTGCCCTGCCCACGTCTACGCCGAAGACGCGGACGGCACCATCACCGCGACCTACGCAGCGTGCCTCGAGTGCGGCACCTGTCTGGCAGTCGCAGCGCCGGGCGCCCTGACGTGGCACTACCCGCGCGGGGGCTACGGCATCGCCTATCGCGAAGGGTGAGGCCGCGGTCGGTGCGGTGTCAGCCCTTCACGGACCCTGCGGTGAGGCCGCGGACGAAGTACCTCTGGAGGGCAAGGAACACGATGATCGGAACGATCATGGTGATCATGCCGCCCGCGGTGAGGAGCTGCCAACCTTGGCCCTGCCGACCGAGCAAGGACACCAGTGCCAGGGTGAGCGGCTCGTTCGGGCCTGGTCCGATGAAGATCAGGGAGATGAGCAGGTCGTTCCATACCCACAGGAACTGGAAGATCGCGAACGAGGCGAGCGCCGGCACCGACATCGGGACGATGAGCCGCCAGAACGTCGTGAAGTGGCTCGCGCCGTCCATCTTCGCTGACTCGAGGATCTCCTTCGGGAGGGTCGCCATGAAGTTGCGGAGCAGGTAGATGGCCAGCGACATGCCGAACCCGATGTGCGCGCCCCACACGGCAGCGAACGTCCCCGTGATCCCGAGCTGGCCGTACAGCCGGAGCAGGGGCACGAGCGCGACCTGGCTGGGGACGACCAGCAGGCTGACCACGATGATCAGCAGCACGTCGCGGCCGGGGAAGACCATGAAGGTGAACGCGTAGGCCGCGAATGCAGCGATGAGGATGGGGATGATCGTTGCAGGCACTGCGATGGCCATGCTGTTGACGAAGGCCCTGCCCATGTCAGCCTGTTCGAAGACCTGGCCGTAGTTCTGCAGGGTCAGGCGGGTGAGCGAGGCAGGGTTGCTGAAGACCGTCCACCAGCCGCTGGAATTGGCGTCGTCGGCGGGGCGCAAGGAGGTCAGAGCGAGTCCCAGCGTGGGGACGATCCAGGACGCACAGATCAGCACCAGGACGATCCGCACCCACAGCGGTGCCGCGGCGCCCTCCATCGGGGGTCGCCCGGAACGGCGAGGCAACCTGCGGAGACCGCGTCGCCCGCCCGTGCCGCTCGTGGATCGGGCCGGGCCTGCGCTCCTGGGGACGGGCACTGACGTGACTGCGTGGGTGCCGCTCATCGCTGTGCCTCCTGGGCGCGGAACTGCCGGACCTGGTAGATCATGATCGGGATGATCGCGACCATGAGCATGACCACGATCGCCGCTGCGTAGCCCGTGTTGCCGTTGGTGAAGAGCTGGTTGTAGAAGTCCACGGCGATGATGTTGGTGTCGAAGTTGCCGTTGGTCATCACGTAGACGATGTCGAAGGTTTTCATCACACCGATGAGGACCGTGATGAACACGGTGATCACAGTTCCGCGGATCTGCGGGACGACGATCCGGAAGAACACCGCCCGCTCTCCGGCGCCGTCGATCCGGGCGGCCTCGAGAGTGTCCACGGGAACGCCTTTGATCGCCGCAGAGAGAAGGACCATGGCGAACCCTGCCTGCACCCACAGCAGGATCGCCATGAGCAAGAAGCTGTTGAGCTTGCCGTCGGACATCTGGAGCCACGCGACGGGGTCGCCGCCGAGGCCGACGACGCCGGCGTTCAGCAGTCCGATCTGCGGCCGCCCGGGTGGGTTGGACGCATACACGAAGCGCCAGATCGTGCCCGCACCGACCGCGCTGATCGCCATCGGCAGGAAGATCAACGTCTTGCTGAGCTTCTCCCCGCGCGGACGCAGGCGGTCCGCCAAGGTCGCGACAAGCAGGCCGACGACGATCGTGGCCACCGGGACGGCGACGATCCACAGCAGGGTGTTGAGCAGCGTGCTCTGGAAGGCCGAGGACGCGAGCAGCTCGCGGTAGTTCGCCACACCGACGAACGCGGTGCTTCGGGCGTTGGCAAAGCTGAAGACAACCGTCTGGACCGCGGGGTAGATGAGGTAGAGACCGATCGCCAGGAAGGCGGGGAGAATGAACAGGTAGGGCCGGACGCGCTCCCGCGCCTTCATCGGGAAGACGTCCGCGGCCTTGTTGAGGACCCAGAAGAGGACAACAGCCCCTCCCACGCCCGCGAGCACGGCGAGCAGAGCATTGATGATCTTGATCAGCACTGGATCCTCCTGGTGCGTCGGCGACCGAGCGGTGAGGCGGGCGTGGCTGCAGGTGCACCCACGCCCGTCGACATCAGCTCGCCGGCCAGCTGGCCTCGATGTTTGCCAACGTCTCCTCGCGGTCCTGGCCGCCGCTGACCCAGGCGGTCATCTCCCGCCAGAAGGAACCGGACCCGACCGCACCGGGCATCTGGTCGGAGCCGTCGAAGACGAACGCGGTGGAGTCGTAGGCGATCTGCGCGATCTGCGCCGTGAGCTCGTTGGGGTAGTTGCTCAGGTCGAAGTCCTTGCGTGGGGAGATGAACCCGGTCTGCTGGGCCCATTCCGCGCCGAAGCCCTCCGCGGTGATGAACGCCAGCACCTTCTGAGCAGCCTCGTTGTCGGCGCTGAAGAGCGCGGCGAGGTCGCCGCCGCCGAGGACCGGCTTGTCCTGCGGCGAGGTGCCCGGCATCGGGAAGATCCCGACCCGCTCGTCGAGTTCGGCGACGACGTCTTCAGGGAAGCCGCCGGCCTCCGCGACGAAGTTCCCCTGGCGGTACATCAGGCAGCCCGGCGTCTCGTCGAACATCGGGTTGGCCGCCGTGCCGAAGTTGCTCGCCGCGATGGCGGCACGTCCACCGTTGACGTGCCCGTCCGTCAAGAGAAGCTCTTCCATCGTCGCGGCAGCCTGGTCGACGACCGGGTCGTTGAAGGGGATCTCGTGGCGGACCCAGGAGTTGTAGGTCTCGGCGCCCTGCTGCGCGAGCAGGAGGTTCTCGATCCAGTCGGTGGCCGGCCAGCCGGTTGCTGCACCGGACTCCAGGCCGAGGCACCATGGGGTCGTGCCGGTGGCGGCGATCTCCGTGGTGAGAGCCGTGAGCTCATCGAGGGTCTGCGGCGCCTCGTAGCCCGCCGTCTCCCAGGCCTGCTTGGGGTGGAAGACGATGCTCTTGACGTTGATCATGAGCGGGACCGCGTACTGGGTGCCTTCGACGGCGCCTGCCGCAAGAGCACCCGTGACGACGTTCTGCTCCAGGTCGTCCATGTCGAGGACCTCAGAGAGGTCCGCCAGCTTTCCGGTGGAGGCGATCGAAGCCATGATCCCCGGCTGGGGGAAGATCGCGATGTCCGGCAGGTCGTTGCCCTGGACTCTGGTGTTGATGAGCGAGTTGAAGTCGGGGGTCGAGGCGAACTCGATGTCGATGCCCTCGGACTCGGCGAAATCCGCAAGAGCCGCCTGGAACTTGTCCGAGCCGGGCCCGGTGAAGCCGTACATGATCTCGATGCTGTCGGTCGTGTTGGTGTTGCCACCTCCACCACCCCCACCACCGCCGTCACCGGTCTCTGTCCCTGAGTCGGCGAGGCACGCGGTGGTGCCCAGGCAGACGATCCCTGCTGCTACGGCCGCCTTGGCGGCTCGGGTGAATTTCATCGCGATCTCTCTCTTCCGACGACGGTGTCGGCCGGCAGGGGGCCGCCCGCAAGTCCGCCGTAGCAGTTACTACGACGTGTTAGTTGCATACCGTTGAACTCTTTGGTTCACATGTCAATAGTCGTTATCAAATCGTGACACATGACGACCGCGAGATCGGCTAGCCTCTCGGTCATGACCACCCGTGGCCTCGAGGACAACGCCGCTCGGCCGCCCACGATGACCGATGTGGCGCGGCGAGCAGGCGTGTCTGCAACCACCGTGTCGTTCGTCGTCAACGACCGGCGTGACCAGACCATCAGCGAGGCGACCCGCGCCCGCGTGCTCGCCGCAGTGGAGGAGCTCGGCTACCGTCCGAACCGGGCGGCGCAGGGCCTGAAGAACCGCCGGACGGACACCCTGGGGTTCATCAACCACGAACGGCCGGGAGAGCCCCTCGCAGGGCCATTGCTCTCTGGTGCGCACGACGCCGCATGGGAGTGGGGCGCCGCCCTCGTGGTGGTGAACACCGATCACGAGGGGACGCGGCTGCGCAATGCGGCGGACGAGCTCCTGGACCGCCGGGTCGACGGCATCATCGTCGCGGCCGTCGGCACCCGACCGGTCACGGTCCCTACCCTCCTGCGCGGCACGGCCGCTCTGCTGGTCAACATGCTCCCGACCGACGACGACGTGCCCGTCCTGCTCCCGGACGAGTACCACGGCGGTCAGGCAGCCGCCCGGATGCTCCTCGAGGCGGGGCACACCCGTATCGCGCTGCTGTCCGGCATCGAGACGTCCTGGGCGACGCAAGAAAGGCTGCGAGGCCACCTCGACGCGCTCCGCGAAGCGGGCGTCGATCCGGCGCAGCAGTTCCACGCCTACGGGGGCTTCGACGCGGCGTCCGGCCACGCCTTGACCCGCAGCCTCGTGCGCACCGGCGAGGTCCCGACGGCGATCGTCTGCGGCAACGACCGCATGGCGCTCGGGGCGTTGCTGGCGCTGGCCGAGGTCGGGCTACGGGTCCCCCAGGACGTCTCCCTGGTCGGGTACGACGACCAGCCGCTGCTCGCCAGCGAGATGCAGCCACCGCTGTCCACCGTCGAGCTGCCCTACTACGCGATGGGGCGCTGGGCTGCCGACCACCTCTTGTCCGGCGCGGTGCCCACGCTGCCCGCCCGGACGTACCTGCCGTGCCGTGCTGTCCCGCGCGCCTCCGTCCGCGACCTGAGGAACCACTGATGCTGATCCTGACCGACTACTGGGTGTGGGACTTCTGGCTCGCGGACGACGGCGAACAGTTCCACGTCTTCTTCCTTCACGCCCCCAGAGCGCTGGGCGACCCCGACCTCCGGCACGTGAATGCGCGCGTCGGCCACGCGACCTCGCCGGACCTCGTGCACTGGACGCGTGTGGTTGACGCCCTGGCGCCGGGCGAGCCGGGAAGCGTCGACGACGTCGCGACATGGACAGGGTCGGTGGTGGCGGACCCCGCCGGCGGATGGCGGTTGTTCTACACGGGCCTGGCCCAGCATGGGCAGGGACACGTCCAGCGCATCACCTCGGCGACATCCCCCGACCTGCTGACGTGGACGAAGGACCCGTCGTGGCTGCTCGCGCCTGACGGCGAGTGGTACGCGATCGGGGCGGATGTTGCCGCAGGGGACGAGACCGGGGACACCTGGCGCGATCCATGGGTCTACGCGGACCCCGGCGGGGACGGCTGGCACATGCTCGTCACCGCGCGCGCTGCCGGTGGTCCGCACCGCGATGACGGCGTCGTGGGCCACGCGTGGTCACCGGACCTCCGCAGCTGGACCTTGCGTCCGCCCCTCAGCCGACCAGGAGCCGGATTCCAGCACCTCGAAGTCTTCCAGGTCGAGGTGGTGGACGGCCGAGCCGTCCTGCTGTTCTCGTGCCTGCCTGGCCAGACGACACCCGAGCGCCTGTCCCGCGATGGGGCCGCTGGAACGTGGATAGTGCCCGCAGGCGGCATCGTCGGTCCGTTCGACGCGATGAAGGCCCGTCCGTTCACGGACAACCGCCACTACAGCGCCCGGCTCCTGCAGGATCGCGCCAGCCGGTGGGTGATGCTCGCCTTCCTCGACGCGGGGCCGGACGGGTTCGTCGGGGCGATCAGCGACCCTCACCCGGTGCGGTGGCTCGGCGATGATCTGGTCACCGACCCGGTGGAACAGCTGCGACGCCCGGCCGGCTGCACGGACGGGTGACACCCGCGTCGCGGACACCGACTCACTCGGTGAGCAGACCGAGCGCGCTTTCCCCGAGGCCCCTGACGTCACGCTGGGCCGTCTGCGCTCTCCAGGTCCGCGCGCAGATCCGCCACGCCCTCGACGAGGTGCTCGTGCATGGCCCATCGCGCACGCTCGGGACTGCGGGACCGGATGGCCTCGAGTATCCGGTCGTGGGCCTCGATCGCGCGGTCCCTCGCACCGATGTCCTGCGACGTCCTGCGCCGCCCCTCCTGGAGCACGTCGTCGAGGGGCTCGAACATCCTTGCGAGGGCCGGGTTTCCCGCCGCCCGCATGACTGCCTGGTGGAACTCCAGGTCTGCGGCGATGGACTGCTCGAGATCGTCTCGGCCGGCGCGACTGCGCAGCTGCGCACCCTCGATGGCCGCGAGCTGTGTCTGGCTGCGTCGCATCGCCGCGAGCTCGGCGGTCCCCACCTCGACCAGCTGCCGCACCTCGTACAGCTGAAGCATGTGCGCCACGAAGTCCGCCGGCTCCGACATGACTGCGCGGAGCACGGCAGCGTCGAGCGGGTTCCAGCTGTCGCGGGCGGTGACGATGCTCCCGCGGCCGCGCTGCACGTCGATCACGGACTTCTCCCGGAGGACCTTCAGCGCCTCCCGGATCGTGAGCCTGCTGACACCCTCACGTCTCGCGAGGTCACCCTCCGACGGGAGCATCGCCCCGGGGGGGTACCGGGCCTGGACGATCTCGGTCAGCAGTCGGGCCGCGATCTGATCGCTGAGTGTCTCCACAGCCGCTCCAGCCCGCCTCGGGTGAGCGTCGGGGTGCTCGACGTCTCGTCGTGAGTATGGCAGTTGTCCGACAGGTGCGCCGGAACGACCGGGCCGACCTGCCGGACGGCCTGAGGATGGGTGCGCGCTCAGGGCTTGACCAGGGCCGGACGTCGGGCCACGATGGCGAACGGGACGGAACCTGTCTGACAGGTCTGTCTGACAGGTTGCTCCGTGCGGGGCGCGTCTCGTGCCGCGGCGGCGCTCGTCGACCGATCCGAGAGGTGAGGGTGGCAGGAGTGGTGGTCGAGGCTGAGCTCCTGGCGGGGTTCGGGCCGGAGGTCGTCGTCGACCCGGCCGAGGTGGCGGCCTCGGTCGCAGCGGCGCCCCGCATGCTGGTCGTGCTCGACGACGACCCGACCGGCACCCAGTCCGTCGCCGACCTGCCGGTGCTGCTCCGCTGGGAGGTCGAGGACTTCCGCTGGGCCTTCACCCACCGGGTCGGGAGCCGGACCGCCCCTGCCGTCTACGCGCTGACCAACACGCGCAGCCTTGACGCGGTCGAGGCAGCGGCCAGGACCCGGGAGGCGGTGACCAACGCACTGGCCGCGGCGGCGGAGACCGGTACCACGCTGGGCTTCGTCAGCCGGAGCGACTCCACGCTCCGCGGGCACTACCCGCTCGAGCCGGATGTCATCGCGGCGACCCTGCTCGAGGCGACCGGGCTCACGACCGACGGTGTGGTGATCGTCCCGGCGTTCCCCGACGCGGGGCGGGTCACCATCGGCGGCGTGCACTACCTGCGCAGCGACGGCGACCTGACCCCGGTGGCGGACACCGAGTACGCGAAGGACGCCACGTTCGGCTACCGGAGCTCGGAGCTGGCCCGGTACGTGGAGGAGAAGTCAGCCGGGCGGTTCGCCGCGTCGGACGTCATCGTCCTTGACCTGTCGATCGTCCGGGGTGGCGCGGCCGGGATCGCCGCGGCCGTCGCGTCAGCGAAGGACTCGACGCCGATCGTGGTGGACGCGGTCACCGAGAACGACCTGCGGGCCCTGGCCCTGGGCCTGGCGCTGGCCGAGTCCCATGGCACGCGACTGCTCTACCGGGTGGGACCTCCTTTCGTCCGGGCCAGGATCGGGCAGCCGGAGCACCCCGCCCTGACCCGCGCGGAGTCGTGCGCCGGGGCAGGCCCGGGTGGCGGGCTGATCGTGGTCGGCTCCCATGTGGCGACCACGACCCGGCAGCTGGGGGTCCTCGTCGACCGGCACTCCTCGGCGGCCGTCGCCGAGCTCCAGGTCGAGCTTCTGCTGGACGAGGCGGCCGCGGGTTCGCATCTCGCCGCCACGGCGGCGTCCGTCGCCGCAGCGCTGGCCCGGACCGACGTGATCCTGCACACCAGCAGGCTGCTGGTCCGGTCGGAGGGCCGGGCGGAGAGCCTGCGCATCGCTCGTGTCGTCTCGGCGGGGGTCGTCGACGTGGTGCGTCGGGCGGTGGCGCTGCGCCGACCGCGGTTCGTCGTCGCGAAGGGGGGCATCACGTCCTCGGACGTCGCGGCGCTCGGCCTGGCGATGCGCCGGGCCGTCGTCCGCGGCCCGATGCTGCCCGGCATCGTCTCGCTGTGGGAGCCGATGGACGGCCCGGCCGCCGGGATCCCCTACGTCGTGTTCGCCGGCAACGTCGGTGACGACGACGCCCTGGACACCGTCGTGCGCACGCTCAGCACGACTCGTTGACCCTTCGACCGGCAGGAGAGTGACCATGCCGCCCTCGGCAGCACACGGAACCACCGGATACACCGTCGCCGTCCTCGGGCTGGGAGCGATGGGCCTGCCCATGGCGACCCGGCTTGCCATCGGGCTCACCGTTCGTGGGTTCGACATCGACGACGGCCGGCTGCGCCTGGCCGCCGACGCGGGTGTGGAGCCGAGTGGCTCCGCCCGCGAGGCGGTGACCGGAGCCGATGCCGTGCTGGTCGCTGTGCGCAGCGGCGCCCAGCTCGACGACGTCCTGTTCGGCCCCGATGGTGTGGCCACGGCACTTCGACCCGGCGCCGTCGTGATCCTCACCAGCACCGTCGGCACCGAGGCCATCCCCGCAACGGTCGCCGGGCTCGCCGCGCACGGCGTGTCCCTCGTCGATGCACCGCTGTCCGGCGGCCCGGTCCGCGCCGCTGCCGGCGACCTGCTGATCGTCGTCGGAGCCGAGCCCGCAGCGCTCGACCGGGCCCGTCCCGTCCTGGAGCTGCTCGCCTCGACCCTGACCGTGGTGGGGGACAGGCCAGGTGACGGTCAGGCGCTCAAGACCGTCAACCAGCTGCTGTGCGGAGTGCACATCGCCGCCGCCGCGGAGGCGCTGGCGCTCGCCGGTGCGCTCGGCCTCGACCCGGCCAGGACGCTCGAGGCGCTGGAGGCCGGTGCGGCTGCCTCGTTCATGCTCTCCGACCGTGGCCCCCGGATGCTGCAGGCCTACGGCGACGACGGCGCGGAGGTGCTGAGCCGGCTGGACATCTTCGTCAAGGACATGGGCATCGTCGGCAAGGCCACGCGCACCGCCGGCCTGCCGTCCCCGCTCGCCGCAGCCGCCGAGCAGCTCTACCTGCTGGGCCAGGCCCAGGGTCTCGGCGCCGCCGACGACTCGGCCGTCATCACCGTGATCGCGCCCGGTGACGGCGCCCACCCTGTGCGCTCCCCGCGCTCCCCGCGCTCCCCGGGCTGACCCGCAGACGCTCACCACTGACCCCGACCACCGACCATCAACGACAGGACGGCAACGACCATGGACTACACCACGCTGGGAGCGAGCGGGACCTCGGTCTCCCGGTTCGCTCTGGGCACGATGACCTTCGGCCGCGAGGCGTCCGAGCAGGACTCGTTCGCCCAGCTCGACCGCTTCACCGAGCTGGGCGGCAACCTGGTCGACATCGCCGACGTCTACGCGGGCGGCGAGAGCGAGCGGATCGTGGGCCGCTGGCTCGCGCGGCGGGCACCCGGCGGCCGAGACCAGATCGTGCTGGCGACCAAGGGACGCTTTCCGATGGGCGCCGGCCCCAACGACGTCGGGCTCTCGCGCAAGCACCTGGCGGCAGCGCTGAACGCCTCGCTGGAGCGGTTGGGCGTCGAGACGATCGACCTCTACCAGGTGCATGCCTACGACCCCTATACGCCGCTGCCGGAGACCATGGCGTTCCTGGGCGACGCGGTCGCTGCTGGCAAGATCCACTACGCAGGGCTCTCGAACTTCACGGGGTGGCAGATCCAGCGGGCGGTCGACGTGGCCGAGTTCCGAGGTGGCGCCAGGCCGGTCAGCATCCAGCCTCAGTACAACCTGCTCGCGCGGGAGATCGAGTGGGAGGTCGTGCCGGCAGCTCTGGCCAACGGGCTCGGGATCCTGCCGTGGTCTCCGCTGGGCGGTGGCTGGCTCACCGGGAAGTACTCGGACCCCCAGGCGCCGCGCGGCGCCACGAGGCTGGGCGACGACGCCGCGCTCAAGGCCAGGGCATCAGGCGGGCGGGGCGACCCCGCGCGCGTCGCGGCCATCATCGACGCGGTCCGGGAGGTCGCAGCGGACCGCTCGGCATCGATGGCGCAGGTGGCGCTCGCCTGGGTGCGATCGCGGCCCGGGGTGACCTCGGTCATCCTCGGGGCACGGACCATCGACCACCTGAACGACAACCTGGGCGCGGTCGACCTGGTCCTGACGGACGCCGAGATGAAGCGGCTGACGACGGTCAGCGATCCGGTGGCCGGCGCCTACCCCTACGGCGAGACCGGTATCGAGCAGCACACCCGACGACTGGGCGGCGGACGATGATCGCGTATCGGAACCTCGGTCGCTCGGGCCTGAAGATCACCGAGATCACCTACGGGAACTGGCTGACCCACGGCTCGCAGGTCGAGAACGAGACCGCGACGGCATGCGTGCGGGCGGCCCTCGACGTGGGCATCACGAGCTTCGACACGGCGGACGTCTATGCGAACACCCGGGCCGAGAGCGTCCTCGGCGAGGCCCTCAAGGGCGAGCGCCGCCAGGGCCTGGAGATCTTCACCAAGGTCTTCTTCCCGACCGGCCCTGGTGGGGCCAACGACAAGGGACTGTCGCGCAAGCACATCCTCGAGTCGATCGACGGATCGTTGCGGCGCCTGCAGACCGACTACGTCGACCTCTACCAGGCGCACCGCTACGACCACGGGACGCCCTTGGAGGAGACCATGCAGGCCTTCGCCGACGTCGTCCGCCAGGGCAAGGCGCTCTACATCGGGGTGAGCGAGTGGACGGCGGAGCAGATCCGCGCCGGCAAGAGGTTGGCAGACGAGCTCGGCATCTCGTTGGTGTCCAACCAGCCGCAGTACTCGATGCTGTGGCGGGTGATCGAGGGCGAGGTGGTGCCCACCAGCGAGGAGCTCGGCATCTCCCAGGTGGTCTGGTCGCCCGTGGCGCAGGGCGTGCTCACCGGCAAGTACCTGCCCGGTGCACCGCCGCCGACGGGATCGCGGGCCGACGACGCCAAGGGCGGCGCGCAGACGATCAGCCAGTTCCTCGGCGAGCCGGAGGTGATCCGTCGGGTCCAGGGGCTGCGACCGATCGCCGACGAGCTCGGCCTGTCCATGGCCCAGCTCGCGGTCGCGTGGGTCTTGCAGAACTCGGATGTCGCGGCTGCGATCATCGGCGCGTCCCGCCCGGAGCAGGTCGCCGAGAACGCCAAGGCGTCGGGCGTGCGGATCCCCGTCGAGCTGATGGCGCGGATCGACGAGGTCCTCGGCGACGTCGTGGTCACGGACCCTGCCGAGACGCTCACGAGCTCGCCGGCGTCGACGTGAGCGCAACGCGGGAGCCCGGGTGCAGCGCGATCGGCGCCGACCGGAAGCACCCGGTCGATTGACCGTCCTCCGGCCCGGTGCTAGCGTCAAGAAACCGTTTTCGGGACCTCCCTCCGGTCGGACCGGGTGGCGACGGACGAGTCATCAGGGGTGAGCACCATCGCCGACGGGAGGGGATCGACGATGATCACCTGCCCGTCCACACGAAACCGAGGGATGTCATGACACCGATGCCCGGCTCTTCTCCCGTCATCCGCACGCCTGGCGCACGCTCATGACGGGCCGGGTGGCTGTGACGGGTGCGGCGGGAAAGCTGGGCCGCGCCGTCGTGGCGCACCTGGTCGCGACCGGGTGGGACGTGCTGTCGATCGACCGGGCGCGCCCGGCAGGCTGGGCGGGCGAGTTCGTCGCCGCCGACCTGACCGACCACGCCCAGGTGCTCGAGCTGATGTGCGGCCTGGTGGACGAGCACCCGGGCCGCCCCGATGCCCTGGTGCATCTCGCCGCGATTCCCGCGCCGGGCATCGTGACGAACTCGGCGACCTTCGCCAACAACGTGGTCGCGAGCTGGAACGTGTTCAACGCCGCGCGGGCCGCCGGGATCCGCACCATCGTGTGGGCATCGAGCGAGACCGTCCTCGGGCTGCCGTTCGACGTCCCGCCTCCCTATGCGCCCGTCGACGAGGAGTACCGGGCGCGCCCGGAGTCCACGTACTCCCTCGGCAAGGTGCTGGAGGAGGAGATGGCGCACCAGATGTGCCGGTGGGACCCGCAGCTGAAGATGATCGGCCTGCGGTTCTCCAACGTCATGGAGCCCGGCGACTACGCGGCCTTCGCGGCGTTCGACGCGGACGCGAACCTGCGCAAGTGGAACCTGTGGGGCTACATCGATGCGCGCGACGGCGCTCAGGCGGTGCGTCGCGCACTGGAGCACCCGGCCACGGGGTTCGAGGTGTTCGTCATCGCGAACGCCGACACGGTGATGAGCCGGTCGAGTGCTGAGCTCCTCGCGGAGGTGTACCCGCAGGTCGAGGTGCGAAAGGAGCTCGGTGAGCACGAGACGCTGCTCTCCATCGACAAGGCGCGCCGGGTGCTCGGCTTCGAACCACAGCACTCCTGGCGTGACGAGGCGTCCTGGTAGGACCGGCGGGAGGGTCGCGACCCAGGACTGACGCGGAACGGGAAGGTCCGCAGCTGCGTGCCGCGGGCTCAGGCGGCCCCTGCGCAGCCTGCACCGACGCCACCCGTGTCGGGCTCAGCTGACGGGGGACGTGCCCGCGTGCGGCAGACGCAGGTGGTGAACGACCTCCGGATCACGAGTCGGTAACAGCCCTTGACCCCGACCAGGACACGAGCGCTACGATGACGAAATCGGTTTCCGGATGTTTCGGTCTCACTGGCGAGGCTGGACGCACCGATAGACGTCGAGGCCCAATGAAGGAGCCACGCATGATGACCAAGCACAACAGTCGGCGCACGTTGGCAGTGCTCGCCGCGCTCGCCCTCCCGTTCTCGATGGCGGCCTGCAGCTCCGGCGGCAGCACCCCCGCCGCAAGCACGGGAGCCTCCGGTGGTTCTGCCGACAACGGCAGCAAGCTGACCATGTGGGTCCGCTCGGCCACCGACGACTTCAGCACCCGCCTGGTCGCGGAGTACAACAAGACCCACAAGAACCAGGTCGCCCTGACCGTCATCCCCAACGACAACTACCTGCAGAAGGTGGGGACGGCCGCCGGCGCGAACCAGCTGCCGGACATCCTGGCCGCAGACGTCGTCTACTCGCCGAACTACACGAGCCAGGGCCTCTACGTCGACATCTCCGACCGCGTCGCGGCACTGTCGTACGCGGACAAGCTGGCGCCCTCGCACCTCGCGGCGGGTAGCTGGGAGGGCAAGCTCTATGCGGTCCCTCACAAGCTCGACTCGTCCGTCATGTACTACAACAAGGACCTGTTCAAGGCAGCGGGCCTCGACCCGGAGAAGCCTCCGACGACCTTCGACGAGGTTCTCACCGACGCCAGGGCGATCACTGCCCTCGGCAACGGCACCTACGGCTTCGCGATCGGTGGCAACTGCGGCGGCTGCGGCGTGTACACGATGTTCCCCTACGCCTGGGCCGCCGGTGAGGACGTCCTGTCAGCGGACGGCAAGACGGCGACCTTCGACACCCCCGCATTCAAGGAGATCTTCTCGCTGTACAAGACCATGTGGGACGAGAAGCTCGTGCCGGCCAACGGCAAGGAAGAGGATGGCTCGACCTGGCAGAACGCCTTCATCGCCGGGACCATCGGCATCTTCCCCCAGGGATCGCCGATCGCCGGTGACCTCCTCAAGCAGTCGACGTTCGACTGGGGCGTCACGTCCCTGATGGCGCCCGACGGCTCGGCCACGTCGACCTTCGTCGGCGGGGACGTCGCCGGGATCACCAAGTCCTCCAAGAACGTGGACGCCGCGTGGAACTTCCTCGAGTGGACGCTCAGCGAGGACGCCCAGGTCGAGATCATCGCCAAGAACGGTGACCTTCCCGGCCGGCTGGACCTCACCGGCAACAAGTACACCGCTACCGACCCGCGCCTGAAGTTCATCGCCGACGGCCTGGTCAACGGCAAGACGCCCTTCGCCCTGCCTTTCGGCGACCTCTTCAACAACCCCAACGGTCCCTGGGTCGCGATGATGCGTGGCGCCATCTTCGGAGACAACCCCGACCAGGCCATCACCGACAGGCAGGCCAAGATCCAGGCCGGTCTCGACGCTGCCAACAAGTAGGCCCGAGCGCCAGCGAGAGGTCGGATCATGACGAGGACCCTGACCCCCGTGGCAGAGCCGGCCAGCCGGCGCCCGCCACGGGGGAGCAGGTCGGCGCTCTCGCGCCGACCACTGACCGGAATGCTCTTCGTGGCGCCGACGGCGCTCATCGTCCTCGTCCTGTTCCTCATCCCGCTCGGCATCCTGGTGTTCATGTCCTTCACGGACTACCCGCTGCTCGCCTCTCCGACGCTCAACGGGATCGACAACTACCTCGCCATCCCGAAGGACGACCTGTTCCTCGGCGCGATCAAGTTCACGTTGGTCTACACCGCGGTCACCACGGTGGTGATCTTCCTGGTGTCCTTCGTGCTCGTCGCCATCTCCAACAGCACCCGGCGGTTCTCGAAGGTCTACCGCACGGCGTACTTCCTGCCCTACGTGGTCGGCACTGCCGCGGCGAGCCTCATGTGGTTCATCAACTTCGACCAGGTGGTCGGCATCTACAACGAGCTCCTCCTCCGGGTCGGGCTGATCAAGGAGCCGTTCGCCTTCCTGGGGTCGGCGACGCCGGCCTTCTGGTCGGTGATCGTCATGGTGGTGTGGAAGTTCGTCGGCTTCCAGGTGCTCATCCTGCTCGTGGGGCTGCAGTCGGTGCCCCGCGAGCTGTACGAGGCCGCAGAGATCGACGGTGCGAGCCGGGTCCAGCGACTGAGGTACATCACGGTTCCGTACCTCACACCGACCCTCGCGCTGCTGCTGATCCTGTCCGTGACGGGATCTCTGCTCGCGTTCGACCAGTTCCTCATCCTCACCAAGGGCGGACCGGACAACAGCACGATCAGCCTCGTCTACGCGATCTACAACACGGCCTTCCAGTCGTTCGATCTGGGCCGCGCGGCGGCGTTGTCGATCGTGCTCCTGGCCGCCCTGATCCTCCTCAACGGGGTGCAGCTCAGGCTGCTGCGCCGCCGCGACTCGTAAGGGACGGGACTCCCATGTCGACACGGACCACAGTCCGCTCCAGCACGGCGAGCGTGTCCTTCCACCTCGTCAGCGGGGCGTTGGCGATCGCCTTCCTCTTCCCGCTGATCTGGGCGGTCATCAACTCGCTGAAGACTCCTGAGGAGGCCAACCAGGCGCCGCCGACGCTGTTCCCGCACACCTTCTCGCTCGGCAACTTCCAGACGCTGATGACCTACGGCTCGGGCCTGCCCATCTACTTCTGGAACAGCATCCTCGTCTCCGGGCTCACCGTCGTCGGGACCGTTGTCGTCTGCGTGCTGGGGGGCTACGGCTTCGCGCGATTCGACTTCTGGGGCAAGAAGCAGCTGTTCCTCGCCGTGGTCGCGATCCTCATGGTCCCGTACGCGACGATCCTGCTCCCGCTCTACATCATGCTGGGCAAGCTCGGTCTGCAGAACTCGTTGGTCGGACTGAGCCTGGTGCTGATCATGTTCCAGCTGCCCTTCGGCACGCTGATGATGCGCAATTCGTTCGAGTCGGTCCCACGCGAGCTCGAGGAGGCAGCACTCGTCGACGGCTGCAGCAACGTCGGTGCCCTGAGGCACATCTCGCTGCGCATGGTGGCTCCCGGTGTCGTCACCGTCTCGTTGTTCGCCTTCCTCGCCTCGTGGAACGAGTTCCTCGCGCCACTGATCTTCCTCAACGACGCGAGCAAGTTCACGTTGCCGATCATGCTCGTCAACGTCCGCTCCGGGTCCTACGGGGCGGTCGACTACGGCGCACTCCAGGCGGGCGTCGTGATGGCGATGGTTCCCGCCCTCGCCCTGTACCTCGTGCTGCAGCGGTACTACGTCAGCGGGCTGCTCAACGGCGCGCTGAAGAGCTGACCGACGTCCGTCGGCTCGCGCGGACGCCGATTCCCACCACAGCAGTGCCCGAACGACCTGAGCCTCGCCCGACAATCTCTAGGAGCTGTCCCGTGAACATTCCCACCGCATCCGTGCCCGGCGTCATCGCCACGACGTGCGCGCCGCGGAACCTCGACAACCTGACGCTCGCTCCGCTCGGTCTCGGCAACGTGGCGATCACGGGAGGCTTCTGGGGGAGGTGGCAGGAGCGCAACCGGACGGTCACGACGCCGCACATCATGACGTGGCTCGAGCGGGACGGAGCGCTGGACAACCTGCGCCGGCTCTCCTCGACCGATGGCGCTCCCGCACGCCGCGGCATGCTCTTCAGCGACTCGGACCTCTACAAGTCGCTCGAGGGGATCTCCTGGGAGGTGGGCCGCGAGTCGTCACCCGAGCTCGAGTCGATCGTGCAGGATGCCGCGGACATCCTTGGCAAGGCCCAGCTCGCCGACGGCTACCTCAACTCCTGGGTCCAGGCGGGCAAGGCAGAACGCTACGAGGACCTGCCGCACGGTCACGAGATGTACTGCGCCGGCCATCTCATCCAGGCGGGCGTGGCGCACGCTCGCTCGACCGGCCGCGACGACCTGCTCGCCGTCGGACGCAGGCTGGCTGACAACCTCGTCCGTGAGTTCGGTGACCGGCGCCGGGTCGACGTCGACGGCCACCCGGTGATCGAGACCGCCCTGGTCGAGCTCTACCGGCAGACCGGCGAGCGCAGCTACCTCGACCTGGCCCAGCAGTTCATCGACGTCCGCGGCCACGGTGTCATCGGCACGGGCGACTTCGGTTCGGCGTACTTCCAGGACGAGGTGCCGGTGCGCGAGCAGGACACCGTCGTCGGGCACTCCGTCCGTGCGCTGTACCTGCTGGCCGGTGTCGTCGACGTCTACCTGGAGACGGGCGAGGTCGCGCTCCTCGAGGCGGCCGAACGTCAGTGGCAGTCCATGGTCGAGGAGAAGACCTACCTCACGGGCGCTGTCGGCTCGCGGTTCGAGGGCGAGGCGTTCGGCGACCCCTTCGAGCTCCCGCCCGACCTGATCTACGGGGAGACCTGCGCGGGGATCGCGAGCGTGATGGTCACCTGGCGGCTGCTCCTGGCCACCGGGGACGGCAAGTATGCCGACCTCATCGAGCGGACGCTGCACAACCTGTTCTCGGGCTCGACGAACGTCGCGGGTGACGGGTTCTTCTACGTCAACCCGGTCCAGCGCAAGCAGCCGTGGGCAGCTGCGCCGGTCGATGCCAAGCCCTTGCGGTCCGACGCCCCCGGTACCCGGCCGGCCTGGTTCGACTGTGCCTGCTGCCCGCCCAACATCCTGCGCACCGTCGCGTCGCTGAGCACCTACCTGGCGACCGCCGATGCGGCCGGGCTCCAGCTCCACCTCTACTCGCCGGCCACGATGACGGTGCCGATGAGCCAGGGAACGGTACGTCTCACGGTCGAGACCGAGTACCCCGCGGACGGTGTCGTCATCGTGCGCATCCAGGAGACACCCGAGCACGCGTGGACCCTGTCCCTGCGCATCCCGGCATGGTCGCGGGGCGCGTCCCTCGAGGTCGCGGGTCAGCACCACGAGGCCGTCCCCGACGCGATGGGCTACGTCCGCATCGAGCGTTCCTGGACCGTAGGAGACGTCGTCCGGCTGACGCTTCCGATGCCGGTGCGGCTCACGGTCGCGCACCCCGCCGTCGACGCCGTGCGCGGCAGTGCGGCGATCGAGCGCGGACCGCTGACGTACTGCCTGGAGAGCCACGACCAGCTCGACGGCGTCGGGCTCGACCACGTCGAGCTCGTGCCGGGCGGGACGCTGCGGGTCGTGCCCCGCGACGACCTCCTGGGCGGCACGTTGACGATCGAGGCGGACGGGCTGGTCCGCGACGACAGCGGATGGACGGGCCACGCCGGTTGGGCGACGCTCGGCGAGGAGCCGACGGCACCCGCCCGGAAGGTCACGCTCACAGCGATCCCGTACTACCTCTGGGCCAACCGCGGACCCTCGGCGATGCGCGTCTGGGTACCGCTCGCCACGTCGTAGTCATCCGGACGGCCGGGCCGCGTCCTTCGGGGCACGGCCCGGCCGGCGACCTGCAGGTTCGTGAGCACGAAGGAGGCAGCTGTGACGCAACCGGTGCGGGTGGGTATCGCAGGTCTGGGGTTCGGGGCGGAGTTCATCCCGATCTACCGCGACCATCCCGACGCGGTGATGGCGGCGATCTGCCAGCGCACCGAGGAGTCCCTGGAGCGCATCGGCGACGCCTTCGGCATCGAGCGTCGGTTCACGAGCTTCGATGACCTGATCGCCGACCCGGAGATCGACGCCGTCCACATCAACACGCCGATCCCGAACCATGCCGAGCAGTCGATCGCTGCGCTGCGGGCCGGCAAGCACGTCGCCTGCACGGTCCCGATGGCGACGACGCTCGAGGAGTGTCGCGCGATCGTCGAGGCGTCCCGGGACTCGGGCAAGAACTACATGATGATGGAGACGACCGTCTTCTCCCGTGAGTTCCTGCACGTCCAGGGGATGGTGCGGTCCGGCACGATCGGGCGGCTGCAGTTCCTGCGTGGAGCCCACCAGCAGGAGATGGCGGGGTGGCCGGGCTACTGGGAGGGCCTGCCTCCGATGCACTACGCGACCCATGCGATCAGCCCGCTCCTGGCGCTGGCCGGCAGCGCGCTCGCCGAGTACGTGGTGTGCCTCGGCTCCGGGCGCATCGCGCCGGAGCTCACCGCGAAGTACGGTTCCCCGTTCGCGGTCGAGAGCGCCCTGGTCAAGGTGCGCGACTCCGACCTGAGCGCCGAGATCACCCGGTCGCTCTTCGAGACCGCCAGGGAGTACGTCGAGAGCTTCTCCGTCTACGGCGACCGGTCCTCCTTCGAGTGGGAGCAGGTCCACCGCAGCGGACCGGTGCTGTTCACCGGCGAGCACGCCGAGCACGTCGAGGTGCCCAACTACGCGCACCTGCTGCCCGAGCCGATCCAGCGCTACACGACCAAGGGCGTGTACGACGAGGAGCACGCGCACCTGTCGTTCCAGCAGGGCAGCGGTCACGGCGGCTCGCACCCCCACCTCGCCCACGAGTTCATCCGCAGCATCGTCGAGGGGCGCCCCTCGGTCCTCGACGCGGTGACGGCGGCGAACTGGACGTCGGTCGGCATCTGCGCGCACGAGTCGGCGATGGCCGGTGGGGTCCGGGTCGACCTGCCCGTCCTGGACCAGGGCGGTGAAGCGCGATGACCAGCTGGCCGATCGCGGCGAGCACGTTCATCTGGCACTCGCCGCTGACCACCCAGATCCTGGAGGCTCGGCTGCCGGAGCTCGTCGACTGGGGATTCGACGCCGTCGAGCTCCCGCTCGACGAGGTGGGCGACTGGGACGTGGAGCGGATCGGCGCCCTCATGGCCGAGCTGGGCCTGGGCTCCGTCGTCTGCACGGTGTTCTCGCCCGGGCGTGAGCTGGCCGCGGCGCCGGCCGACACGCAGGAGCGGACCCTGGACTACGTGCGGTCGGCCATCGACGTCGCCGCCGCACAGGGCAGCCGGCTGGTGATCGGGCCGACGTACTGCTCGGTCGGGCGGGCCTGGCGGCTCGACGCCGACGACCGTCGACGGCTCAACGCTGAGCTCCGGGAGAGCTACCTCAGGCTCATCGACCACGCCGGTCCGCTCGGCGTGCAGCTCGCGCTCGAACCCCTCAACCGCTACGAGACGAGCGTGTTCAACACCGTCGAGCAGGTCCTCGACGTGATCGGCGACCTCGATCCGGGGGTCATCGGACTCGGCCTCGACACCTATCACATGAACATCGAGGAGCGGACGTTCGCCGGCGCCCTGCGCCTGGCCGGCGAGCGCCTCCTGCACCTGCAGGTCTGCGGGAATGATCGGGGGGCTCCCGGCGGGGACCACACGCCGTGGGACGAGGTCTTCACGACGCTCCGGGAGATCGGGTACACCGGCATGCTCGGGATCGAGTCGTTCACCGCGGAGAACGAGTCGATGGCCAAGGCTGCGTCGATCTGGCGCCCGCTCGCCACGTCCCAGGACGCGCTCGCGGTCGAAGGGCTGGCGTTCCTGCGACAGGCGACCCGGACCGAATGAAGCCGGCCAAGCCGCGCCGAACCGAGACCGACCGAGGAGCCGCCATGTCCCGCCGACCGCCCGGTCTGAGCCCGGTCGCTCCCTCCTCGGGTGCACTCGGCCCCGTCCCGGCAGGAGACGTCCGCCTGACCGGCGGCTTCTGGCACACCCGCCAGCAGCTGACGACCACCAGGCTGCTCGATCACTGCGACAGCTGGATCGAGCAGATGGGCTGGTACGACGCGTTCCGGGTCGCGGCGGGCCAGGCCCCGGGCAAGGAGCTGAAGGGCAAGCTCTTCACCGATGCCGACGTCTACAAGCTCCTGGAGGCCTTCGCCTGGGAGGTCGCGCAGCGACCGGACCCGGTGCGTGAGGGGCGCCTCGCCGAGCTCTCGGCCCTGGTCGCGGCGGCGCAGGAGGAGGACGGGTACCTCAACACCTTCTTCGGCCCCCGGGGGCGCGAGCACCGGTACGGCGACCTCGCCGACGGCCACGAGCTCTACTGCGCTGGGCATCTCCTGCAGGCGGCCGTCGCCCGGCTGCGGGCCGGCGCCCAGGACGCGTTGACGACCACTGCGATCCGGCTCGCCGACCGCATCTGCGAGGACTTCGGCCCGGACGGGCTGTCGGGCTCCGACGGTCACCCCGAGATCGAGGTCGGCCTGATGGAGCTCTACCGTGCCACGGGCGAGGTGCGTTACCTCGACCAGGCCAGGCGTTTCGTCGAGCAGCGCGGACACCGCAGCTTCCCGCACCACGCGATCGGCGACGAGTACTACCTCGACGACGTCCCGGTGCGCGAGGCGACGGTCCTGCGGGGCCATGTCGTCCGCGCGATGTACCTCACCGCCGGTGCGGTCGACCTCGCGATCGAGACCGGCGACGACGAGCTGCTGGGAGCGCTCGTCACGCAGTGGGAGAACACCTGGGCCCGACGGACGTACCTCACCGGTGGCATGGGTGCGCATCACCTGGGGGAGTCCTTCGGCAGGGACTTCGAGCTCCCACCGGACCGTGCGTACTGCGAGACCTGTGGCGCGGTCGGCGCGATCATGGTCGCCTGGCGGCTGCTCCTGGCCACGGGTGAGGCCAGCTACGCCGACGCGATCGAGCGGCTGCTCTACAACATGATCGCGACGTCGCCGAACGCCGCCGGTGACCGCTTCTTCTACGTCAACCCGCTGCTCGTCCGTGAGCCGGGGATCTCCCTGGCCGAGGGGGAGGCGCCGTTCCGCAAGGACACGCTCCGCGCCAGCTGGTTCTGGGTCGCCTGCTGCCCCACAAACGTGGTGCGGCTGCTCGCGAGCCTCGCCGGCTATGTCGCCACGGTGCATGAGAACACCCTGACCGTCCATCAGCATGTGACCGGTGAGATCGTCACCGAGCTGCCCGACGGGCGTGAGGTCGGGGTGGACATCGTCGCCGACTACCCGTGGGACGGCACGGTGACGGCCCGGGTGACGCGCTCGGCCGGGAGCTGGACGCTTCGTCTGCGGGTGCCGTCGTGGGCGGCCGGCGCACGTCTTGAGGCCCGGGGCGCCTTCACCGCCGTCGAACCTGGGTACGCAGAGGTGACCGGGGAGTGGTCGCTCGGGGACGTGGTGGTCCTCCGGCTGCCGGTGGAGCCCCGGCTCCTGCGGGCCGAAGCGCGCGTCGATGCGCTGCGCGGGACCGCGGCCGTCCAGCGCGGACCACTGGTGTACTGCGCGGAGTCGGTGGTCGGCGCACCGGGGTCTGTCGACCTGGACCGCTTCCGCCTCGACGGGCGCGCGACTCTCCACTCGGTGCCGGCCGACGGGCCGAGTGACGCGGCAGCGGTCGTCAGGGTCAGCGGTGTGCTCACCTCGGCCGAGCCCGATCGCCGGTGGCCCTACGAGGGGTCACCGCCTGTCGGGCCGGGGGAGGCGGCGTCACTGGTCCGGGCGGCCGTCGACCTGGTGCCCTACTACGCCTGGTCCCACCGCGGTCCGTCGACCATGCGGGTCTGGATCCCGGTGCAGGAGCCGTGACCACCGCGGGGACGGTGGGGAGTTCGGTGCCGCGACGTGGTCAGGGCGTCCGGGCGGTGTGGACCGCGGTCGCGTCGAGGAAGTCGACGTCCACCGACTCGATGTGCGCGAGCCGCTCGGCCAGGAACACCCGCATGTGCGGGTACGCCTCATGAGCCTCGAACGCCGCCCGGTCGCGGTACAGCTCGTAGAAGACGCGCTGGAGCGGCTGGTCGGCGACGGTGTGCACGGCATAGACGAGGGTCCCGGGCTCCGCGGCCGCGATCGCCGCCAGGGTGCGCGAGGTCAGGGCGTCGAAGGCCTCGTCATGGCCGGGACGAAGGACGTGCCGTACCACCAGGGCCATGGCGTCCATCGGACCTCCGTCGTCGCTCCCGTTCGGTCTCCTCGACACTAGCGTTGGTGACCGGCCCGTCCTGCGAGAACCGACAGGCCGCCCAAGGAAGGACGTCCGATGGTTGACACGATCCCGCTCGAGCTCGAGGTCATCGACGAGCGCTTCGCCGTGGTGGGCGGTGACACGCGACTCGAGCGCCTCTACTCCGGCGGGCGCTGGCTCGAAGGCCCTGCCTACGTGCCGGCCGGTCGTTACCTGGTGTTCAGCGACATCCCCAACGACCGGGTCATGCGGTGGGACGAGACGACCGGAGCGGTCGGGGTCCTGCGAGCCGGCGCCGGCTACGCGAACGGCCGCACCCTCGACCGCGCGGGCCGCCTCGTGACCTGCGAGCACGGCCATCGTCGCGTGACGCGAACGGAGCACGACGGGTCTGTCTCGGTGGTCGCCGACCGGCTGGCGGACGGTCGGCGGCTCAACAGCCCGAACGACGTGGTCGAGCACTCGGACGGCTCGATCTGGTTCACGGACCCTACCTACGGCATCGACAGCGACTACGAGGGGTACCGCGCCACGAGCGAGACGGACGGCTGTCATGTGTACCGGGTGGACCCCGATGACGGGACGGTGCGGCGCGTGGCCGACGACGTCGACATGCCGAACGGGTTGGCCTTCTCTGCCGACGAACGCGTGCTCTACGTCGTCGACTCCGGCAGGCGCCACCTGCGGCGCTTCGATGTCGCCGAGGACGGCTCGCTCGCCGGCGGGGCCGTCATCTCCGAGTGCGACGCCGGCACCTACGACGGCCTGCGGCTCGACGACAGCGGCCGGCTGTGGGTCGCGGCCCGCGACGGCCTGCACTGCCTGGACGCCGACGGCAGGTTGCTGGGCAAGCTGCGCCTGCCCGAGGTCACGTCGAATCTCACCTTCGGGGGTCCGCGGGGCAACGACCTCTTCATCACCGCGACCACGTCGGTCTACGCCGCGCGGCTCAACATCAGCGGGGCTCGCTACGGGGGCCGGGCGCCGCGAGGCTGAGCACTGACGAGTCGTCCGCCGCGAGGCCCGGTGGGTAGGTGGACTCGGCCTCGGTGGTGGCGGCCGGATGGCGGCGGGGCACTGGTCGGTCGTGTCAGGCGCCGAGAGCGGTCGAGCCTCGGACGACGAGCCGGCAGGGCAGGGTCTCGATGCCGGTCGTGGTGGTGCCGTTGATCGCCGCGACGAGCAGCTGGGCCGATCGTCTGCCGAGCATCTCGAAGTTCATGTCGACGCTGGTCAGCGGCGGTCGGGCGCCGGAGGTCATCACGTACCAGTTGTCGAAGCCCATGACGGCGACCTTGGTCGGCACATCCAAGCCGCGGTCGCGCAGGATGTCCATGACGCCGCGGGCGATCTGGTCGCTCCCGCACAGGATGGCGTCGAGATCGGGGTGCTGGTCGAGCAACGTGTGCGTGGCCGCCCGCCCCCACGCCTCGGTCCAGGTGCCGAACCGGACACTGTCGCCGACCAGGTCGAGCCCGGCGGCGGACAGGGCGGCCAGGGCTCCCTTGGCGCGGTCCTGGGCAGCGGCGTACTGGATCTCGCCGCTGATGTGGGCGATGCGGCGTCGGCCGGTGGCGACGAGGTGCTCGACGGCAAGGGCGCCGGCGTTGTAGTTGTCGGGGACCACAGAGACGTCGTGCGGGTCGGTCGACGGTGCGTAGGCGTAGACCACCGGGATCGGAAGCTCGCCGAGGGTGGTCCGGGGATCGGTGTTGGAGCCCACCACGATGAGGCCGTCCACGCGTCGGCCGAGGAGGGCCCTGAGGTGATGCTGCTCGCGGATCGGGTCCTCGCGGGCGTCGCAGAGCAGGATGGACATCTTCCCCGCGCCGAAGGCGTCCTCGGCGCCCACGAGGATCGGCAGGCTGAAGCGACCGTCGAGGTCGTCGGTGAGGAGCCCGACCGTTCCCGTCTGCCCGCTCAGGATCGACCGGGCGAGCGAGTTGGGCGTGAACGAGACGCGCTCGGCGGCCTCGAGCACCCGTCGGCGGGTGTCCGGGTGGACGTTGGCGCGGTTGTTGAGGGCCTTCGACGCCGTGGCGATCGAGACCCCGGCGAGGACGGCGACATCGCGAAGGGTCGCGGTCCGCGGCCTCGTCGATGCGCCATCGGTGGTCACCACGGCGCTCCTTCGTTCGTGGACCCCGGAGCGTCCAGCGCCGTCTGCCGGCGGCGCGATGAGATGCGAAACCCTTTAGCGCCTAGCATCGGCGGAGTCGCAGTCGTGCGCAAGTCTCGGCCGGGCGCGTCGCGTCGCGCGGTCCCGTCGCCGTCGACCGTCGGCAGCTCCCGCCGTCAGCTCTGCTGCCCCATCGACCACATGGCCCATTGCGTCGTGCGGACACGACGGGGCTGCTGGAGCACCGTGACGATGGCGAAGGCCACGTCCTGCGGCCGCAGGTAGTCGTCCATGGCGGGGTCGCCGGCCGTGCGTCCGGCACCGATCGCGAACTCCGTCTCGACGGCGGCCGGGCACACCGCTGTGACCCGGACGCCCTTCTCGCGCAGCTCCCGGTCGAGCCCGCCCGCGAGCCCGACCTGGGCGAACTTCGTGCCGGCATAGACGGCCTCGTCGGCGCCGCTCCGGAAGCCCGCGACGCTGGCCACGATGACGACGTCCCCGCCGCCCGTCGTCCGCAGCATCTCGGGGAGCGCTGCGCGGATGGTCCACACGGTCCCGGCGAAGTTGGTCTCCATCATCTCGGCGACCTGCTCGTCGGAGTGGTCGAGGATCCCGCCGTACAGGCCGATCCCCGCGTTCGGCACGACCGAGTCCAGGCGGCCCCAGCGGTCGACGGCCGCGGCGACCAGTCGGGCGTTGTCCGCCGGCCGGGAGACGTCGCAGACGACGCCGATGGCGCAGTCGGCTCCGAGCTCGGCGACCAGGGCGTCGAGTCGCTCCTGCCTGCGGCCCCCGATGGCGACCTTCGCGCCGGCCTCGACGAGCAGGCGCGCGGTGGCCGCTCCGATCCCGGAGGTGGCTCCCGTGATCGCCACGACTGTGCCATGCAGGGAACGGATTTCGGTTGGCATGCGTACTCCTGGGTCAGCGATCTGAAGTGCTGTGACGGTGCCGAGCAGATGACCGTGCTGTCAGTGCTCGGCACTCTATTGTCACACCGCAATCTATCGGTTTCTCCGGTCGAGGGCTGAGCGCGCTGTGTCAGGAGCGCCCGGTCCTCGTCGTGGGCGCCACCACTCAGGCTGCGCCTGTCGACGGCCGCGCGTGCCGGGCGCCTACCTGCTGCACGGAGGGGGTGTCCTCACCCACCCGAACGGCAGACAACTTCGCTACGCACGCGTAGCGTAGAGTGCTTCTCATGACGCCGTCACCCCTCCCAGCCGTGCGCCGAGCGCGCCCGCCCCAGGGCCCCTTCGTGGTGGTCAACAGCTTCCTCAGGTGGGTCCTGTCCTCGCCCGGACGGGCGCGGCGGATCGGTGAGCACCTGATGCTGCTGCATGTGACGGGACGCACGTCGGGCCGGGAGATCACGGTCCCGGTGGCGTACCGACGGGTCGGGGGTCGGTTGCTGGTCCTGACGAGTGCGACGTGGCGGGTCAACCTGCGCGGCGGGGCGCAGGTTGCAGCCACCGTCGCGGGGATCCGGCACTCGGCACGGGCGGAGCTGGTCGAGGAGCCGGAGACCGTAGCCGGGGTCTACCGGGACCTGATCGTGGCCGAGGGCGGGTACCGGCGGGCGGGTCGGCGGATGGGGATCCGGATCGAGGTGGACCGGGCGCCGACACTGGCGGAGCTCGCCGAGGCGTCACGTCGCGACCACCTGTCGCTCGTGCACCTGACGGTCGAGGGTCTGGCGTGAGCGGTCCGGTGCTGGTGATCGGCGCGAGCGGCAACGTCGGAGGTGCCGCGGCCGAGGCGCTGCTCGCCGCGGGCCGGGTCGTGCGCGTGGCCGGGACCGAACCCGCTCGGCTGGCTGCCCGGTTCCCCCTGGCTGACCGTGTGCGCCTGGACTTCGGGGACCCGGGCTCCTTCCGGCCGGCGATCGGCGACGCACGGGCTGTGGTGCTGGTGCGTCCGCCGGCGATCTCGCGGATGGGTCCGACCCTGAACGCATTCGTGGACGTCGCCGTGGCCGCGGGCGTCGAGCACGTCGTGTTCGTCTCGGTGGCCGGTGCGGAGAGGAACATGCTGGTTCCCCACCACCGGGTCGAGACCCATCTGCGCACGAGCCGGGTCGGGTGGACGATCCTGCGCCCGGGCTTCTTCGCCCAGAACCTCGCGGACGCCTACGGCGCCGACATCCGGACCCTCGACGCGATCGTGCTGCCGGCCGCCGGTGGCCGGGCTGCCTTCGTTGACACCCGCGACATCGGTCAGGTGTGCGCGGTGGTGCTGGGCGCCCCGGCCGAGCACGACCACCGCGGCTACCACCTCACCGGCGGGCTGGCCCTGGACTTCGACCAGGTGGCCGCCCTGCTGTCCGCCGAGCTCGGCCGGGACATCGGCTACCGCCCGGTCGGGCCGCTGAGCTACCTGCGTCACCTGCACCGGGCTGGACTCCCCGCTGTGCAGGGCATGGTCCAGACCGTTCTGCACCTGGGCCTTCGCACCGGCGGGGCCGAGGTCGTCGACCCGACGCTGGCCCGGCTCCTGGGACGGGCGCCCACCACCCTGGAGCAGTACGTGCACGAGCACCGCGAGACCTGGCTCACGGCGCGCGGGCCCGGCGTCGGGACGACGGGATGAGCGTGGCGCCGAACGCGACGCCGACGGGGACCACCCGAGTGGACCCCCGGCTCGTCCGCACCCGAGCCAGGGTGCTCACCGCGACGGCCCGGCTGGTGGCGACCGCCGGGATCTCCGGAGTCACGATCGAGGCGGTCAGCGAGCTCTCCGGGATCGCGAAGACCACGATCTACCGGCAGTGGGACGACGCACCGGCCCTGGTGCTGGCCACGCTGGACGACCTCCTGCAGCCACCGGTCGACCCGGACCTGGGCACGCTGCGCGCCGACCTGCTCCACCTGGTGGGCGGACTGGCCCACGCGCTGGTCGTCTCGCCTGCCGCCGGGATCATGGCCGGGCTGATGGATGCCGCCGAACGCGACCCCGCCTTCGCGGCCCTGCATGCGCGTGAGGGCGAGCGCCGCCACGGCGTCGTCCTGGCCGTGATCGAGCGCGGCGTCCGACGCGGCGAGCTCCCCGCCGACGCGGACCCCCACGAGGTCCTGGACCTGCTCACCGGGCCGATCGTGTACCGCCGCTACACCGGTGCCAGGACCCTCGATGCTGCGTTCGCTGCACGAGTCGTCGACCGGGTCCTGGCCGCCTACGATGGCCCGACCGCCCCCGGGTCTCGCGACCACTGACCGCGTGCCCGGCGGCCTCGCGACCCGCGCCGGCCACGGTCAACAACCGGCACGACCCCTGGCAGAAAGGCGTGCGCCCGAGATGAGCGATGCACCCCCGCCCACCGTGAACCCGCCGAGCACCGAGGCAACGACACCCGGCGCCGGCGCGCCAGCGGCACTCGTGCAGCCGGGCGCCTGGGCGGCGCTCGTCGTCCTGCTCACCGGGATGTTCATGGCCCTGCTCGACACGACGATCGTCAACGTGGCCCTGCCGACGATCCGCACGAGCCTCGACGCCTCTGAGGCCACCTTGTCGTGGATCGTGTCCGGCTACGCCCTCGCGTTCGGCATCGCGTTGATCCCCGCGGGGCGGATCGGTGACCGGATCGGGCACAAGTGGGTCTTCTTCAGCGGCTTGGCGCTGTTCACCCTCGCGAGCCTCTTCTGCGGGCTCGCTCAGGACGACGTCCAGCTCATCGTCGCGCGGGTGGTCCAGGGACTTGCCGGCGGCGTCTTCGTCCCTGCGGTGACCGCGATGATCCAGCTGATGTTCCCGCCGACCCTGCGCGGCAAGGCCTTCGCGATCATGGGCGCCGTGATCGGTGTCTCCACAGCCATCGGCCCCATCCTCGGCGGGCTGATCATCGAGGGCTTCGGCACCGGGAACGGCTGGCGCGGGGTGTTCTGGGTCAACCTGCCGATCGGCGTCGTTGCCCTGTTCGCCGCGGCGATCCTGCTGCCGGCGGGTCGTGAGATCGGGCACGCCGGCACCGCGCCCGCCCGCGCGACCACTGCCGCTCGCGCCGCATCGCTCGTCGGGAAGGGGCCGGGCAGCGGACCGGGCACCGGGGTCGACTGGACCGGCTTCGCGCTCCTCACCGCAGGGCTTGTCGCGCTGCTGGTGCCACTGATCGAGGGGCAGGACCGCGGCTGGCCGGCGTGGACCTACGTCACGCTCGCCGGCGGGCTGCTTCTTCTCGGCTCCTTCGCGCTGTGGGAGGTGCGCGTCGCCCGTGCCGGCGGCGACCCCCTGGTGCCCCCGCACCTGTTCAGCCACCCGGCGTTCAGCGGCGGGGTCGTCCTGGCGATGGTGTACTTCGCCGCCTTCACCTCGATCTTCTTCACGATCTCCTTGCTGTGGCAAGCCGGCCTCGGTCACACAGCACTGGAGTCCGGGCTGGTCTCGATCCCCTTCGCGATCGGCAGCATCGTCGGCGCCTCGCAGAGCGACCGGCTGGCCACCCGGTTCGGCCGGACCGTCCTGATCGCCGGCACCACGCTGGTGACCGTCGGACTGGCCTGGGTGTGGATCGTCCTGCTCAGGGTTCCCGCAGCCGACCTGACCCACTGGCACCTCCTGGTGCCGTTGTTCATCGGCGGGGTCGGCAGCGGCCTGTTCATCGCCCCCAACGCACGGTTCATCGTGGCCACCGTCGACCGGACCGAGGCAGGTGCCGCCAGCGGTGTGATCGCCGTCGCTCAACGCGTCGGCGCCGCCATCGGCATCGCGATCATCGGTTCGGTGCTGTTCGGCAGCCTGAACTCCCAGGACATCCGCGGTCCGCAGGACCTGGGCCCGGCCTTCGTCACCAGCGCCGGCCACGCCATGGCGGTCAGCGTCGCGTTCGCCGTCGTCGCCCTGCTGCTCGTCTTCGCCCTGCCCCGGCGGGTCAACGAGACACGGGTCGCTCCGGTCGAGTGAGCCGTGCTCACGTCCTCGCTGTCCCGTGGTTCGCGTCGGTGGTGAGCCGCTCGGCGGAGGAAGGTGCCCCGGCACGGGCCGCCGACCTGCAGCGACGAGCGACGCGTCACGGCGGGGCCGGGCTTCCGGTGACCCCCAGCGTCCTGTGCAGCGGCACCTCAGAGTGGTCCTGTCCTGTCGTGGCCGACGGCCTGCGGCCGTGTGGTCCCCAGGCTCCGGGCTAGGGTCGATCGCACACCCGCCTCGGAAGGATCGGCCATGCCCACCATCGCCATCGTCGGAGCAGGACCGGGCCTCGGGGCCGCTGTCGCGCGGAGGTTCGGCGCCGAGGGCTTCTCGATCGCGCTCCTGTCCCGCGACCGGTCGAAGCTCGACGTCGTCGCGGCCCGGCTCCAGGACGGCGGCCTGACCGCGCGCGGCTACGCGGCGGACGTCCGGGACCCTGCCTCGCTCGAGTCCGCCCTCGCGCGTGCTGGTGCCGAGCTGGGGGCCATCAGCGTGCTGCAGTACAGCCCGCTGCCCTCGCGTGACTACCTCAGGCCGGTGCTCGACCTGACGCCGGAGCTGGCACTGGAGGCGCTGCAGTTCTCGGCCCTCGGCCTCATCCACGCGGCGCGATCCGTGCTGCCGGCGATGCGGGCCGCCGGGGAGGGAAGCATCATCCTGATCAACGGCGGCACCTCGGTGCAGGCGCGGAGCGGTTTCGCCGGGACCTCGGTCGCGTTCCCCGCCGAGAGCGCGTACGGCGAGATGCTGCACGACGCGCTCGAGGACGAGGGGATCCGTGTCGTCCAGCTCGTGATCCCTGGCGGCATCCCCAAGCTCCGGCTCGCGAACGGGATCGACGACGTGGCCGACCGCATCTGGGAGCTCCACACCTCGCACGGCCCGTTCCGGACGATGCTCATCCCGTTGGAGGAGGGGCGTGAGTAGGGCAGGGCTGCCAGCACGACCACGGTGAGCGATACCTCGACGAGGACCCCGCAGGTCCGGACCAGCACGGTCAGCAGGACGACGACCCACAGGTGGACCGCAGGGGCCGACGGTCATGTCGACGCCTCTCGCGTTCGAGGACTCTGGAGACCTCGCCGGGTGCGCCCGGCGCGGCGTCTGTCGCGGACCCTCGCGCCTGGGCGTCACGCACTCAAGCGGAGCCGGCGGGACCGCCCAGTCTGTGCAGAGGAGCGTCAGTGCTCACCTGGACGTGCGTGCCGTCGCTGCTGACCGAGACGGTGAGGTCGTGGCCGGCGAGGCGGAGGCCGGCGACCGTGAGGACACCCACCGGCGACGGTGCCATCGGCACCAGCTGATAGGTGCCCCCGGGGACGTCTGGCCTCAACCCGATGATCGCGTTCACGAGGACGATCGCGGATGCTGCGGACCATGCCTGAGGGCGGCAGGCGGCCGGATAGGGCACGGCCGAGGGCACCGTTCCGCGCGCGTCGCCCGCGTGGAGCTCTGGGAGGCGGTAGTCGAAGTCGGCGCCAACGGCGAGGAGGCCCTCGAGCAGCTGCGCCGCCACGTCGACGTGCCCGGACCGGGCGAGACCGCCGATCGCGATCGCGGTGTCATGGGTCCAGACGCTGCCGCCGTGGTAGCGCAGCGGCCCGTACCCGGCGGAGGTGCTCGAGAGTGTCCTCAGGCCGTAGCCGGAACTGAGGTCCGGACGACCGAGTCGCTCGGCGACGATCGCCTCTTCGGCCGCGGTGAGCAGGCCCGTGCCGAGCAGGTGACCCATGTTGCTCGTGAGCGAGTCGACCGGTCGCTTCGTGGCGTCCAGCGCGATGGCCGGGTACGGGCCGTTCGCGTCGGAGACCCAGAAGGCTGCCCGGAATCGCGTGGCGAGCTCGGCAGCCCATGACCGCCAGCGGTCGCCGTCGGGGAGCGAGAACGCGTCAAGCAGGGCGGCACCGGCGATCGCGGCCTCGTAGGCGTATCCCTGGACCTCGCAGAGGGCGATCGGACCGGTGGCCAGAGACCCGTCGCGCCACTGGACGGAGTCCCCGGAGTCCTTCCACCCCTGGTTGCTCAGGCCGCCTCCGTCGTCGTGGTACTCCAGGAAGCCGTCGCCGTCCGCATCGCCGTGCTCCGACATCCAGGCCAGTGCTGCCTGCATCGCCGGGAGGAGCTCCTCGACCTGGGCGACCGGCAGGCCCCAGCGCCACGCGTCGTGCAGCAGGCAGATCCACAGCGGTGTGGCGTCGACGGTGCCGAAGTAGGTCGGCGGCAAGGAGCGTCCGGCGGCGGCGTCGCCCAGGTCGAACGCTTCCGACCGCACCTCGTGCAGGATCTTTCCCGGCTGCTCGGCGGTCACGGGGTTCACGCGCACTCCCTGGCGGTCAGCGAGGGTGCGCAGGGTCCCGGCAGCCAGCGCGGTGCCGAGCGGAAGGAGCATCCGGGCCGCCCAGAGCGAGTCCCGGCCGAACAGGGTGAAGAACCACGGGGCGCCCGCAGCGAGGAACACGTCGTTCGGGCGCTCGGGCGTGCTCATCCGAAGAGTGCCCAGATCGGCGAGCGCGCGCGTGACGAGCGACGAGAGCCGGCGGTCGTCGCTCACCACGGTCGGCGTCGACCAGCTCGCGTCGGCCGGCGGGGAGCAGACCGCGGGCTGCACGGCGCCGTCGGGCTCCAGCGCCGTGACGCTCCAGGAGATCGTCGCCCTCCCTGCGGCGGGAACGCGGACCGTCCAGGCCAGGCGCGCTCCGTGCGGGTCGGTCAGATCGACGTCGGCCGCGTCGGGGGAGGAGACCCTGACGCGCGGGTGGCCGGCGTCGTCCCGCCACTCGAGGCCCTCCTCGACGTGGGCGCCGGGCCTGGTGGGGGTGGCACGGCCGGCCTTGACCGTGTCCATCGCAGCCAGGTCGCTGGCCAGCAGCAGGCAGACCTCGAGCTCGATCTCGCGATCGAGCGCACTCTCCAGGACGATCGTCTCCTCGACCGTGCCGGGCCTGGTGGCACGGCTGCGGCGCAGGCGGAGCGCCGGATCGGGGGTCGGCCCCTCGACCGAGCGGATGAGCGACAGGACCTCGACCGCGCCGGGAACGCTCGCTCCGGCAGCGATGCACTCCGGTTCGAGACCGCCCACGGTGAGCAGGGCCGTCGAGAGGAGTCGGCGGTCGCCGTGGAAGATCCCCTGCGCACCGTGCGCCCTGATCTGGCCGTCGGCACCGGACCACGCCTGGGTCGGCGCGGAGGTCGCGCACAGCAGGTCGTGCAGGAGCGGCTGAAGGCCCATCGAACATCCTCTCGGGTGAAGCCGTGATCGCATCGTGACCAGGTGGTCGATCAGCCGCCCTTGACAACCGCGGTGGGGGTGGATGATTCTGACACCACCGATTTGAGCGTTCCAATCCGACGCGAACACTACGCGGTTTGAACGATCCAGAGAAGCCCGGGCTGACCGGGACCGAGAAAGAAGGAGGGGCGATGGAGCCCCGGCCCACCCTTGAGACCGTTGCGCGCCGAGCCGCAGTGTCGCGCCAGACGGTGTCCAACGTGCTCAACTCCCCGCACATCGTGCGACCGGCGACGCTGCAGCGCGTCCTGGACGTCATCGAGGAGGTCGGCTACCGCCCCCACGCTGCGGCGCGGCAGATGCGCACCCGTCGCTCGCAGGTCCTCGGTCTTCGCCTGCAGCCGTCGGCGGACGGGATCAACGGTGCAGTCCTCGACCGGTTCCTGCACGCCCTGACCGAGCAGGCCCAGGTGCGCGGCTACCGGATCATGCTCTTCACGGCGAGCGACGACGACGGCGAGATCGGCCAGTACTCCGAGCTGCTGGACACGCTCGAGATCGATGGCTTCGTGCTGACCTCGACGCACCACGACGACGTGCGGACCCGTTGGCTGATGGAGCACGACGTGCCCTTCGTGACCTTCGGCCGCCCGTGGACCGCGACCGGCGACCGCGACGGCGCCCCGAGCCACTCCTGGGTGGACGTGGACGGCGCCGCGGGGACCCGTGCCGCCGTCGAGCACCTGCTCGCCGCAGGCCACACCTCGATCGCGTACATCGGCTGGCCGGACGGTTCTGACGTCGGCGACGACCGTCGCGCTGGGTGGCGGCGTGCCATGGCGGCGACCGGTCTGCCCGCGCACGAGCTGGACGCCCTGGAGGTGGGGGTGGCCGACGGTGTCGCCCAGGGCGCTCGTGCGGCCGCACGCCTCCTCGAGCTCGTCGCGCCGACCGCCTTCGTCTGCGCGAGCGACTCGCTCGCCCTCGGCGCACTCTCCGTGACCCGTCCGGCGATCGGCCGGCGCGCTGACCCGGGCGGCACGGGCCTGCCTGCTGTCATCGGGTTCGACGACACGCCCGTCGCGCGCGCCGTCGGGCTCTCGAGCGTCGCCCAGCCCCTGACCGAGGCCGCCGGACGCAGCCTCACGCTCCTTCTGGACCAGGTCGCCGCGCGGCACGACGGCTCGCCGCTCGAGGAGCACACGGCCGACGCGCACGTCCTGCTCAACCCCAACCTCGTGATTCGCGACTCCAGCCAGACCGCTCACTGATCTGGGCCGGTCCCGCCGACCCGCTCCTGCTCGACCCGTGCACGACCCCACTTGGAGAGACGATGAGACGCACCACCCGCACGACCCTTGCCACCAGCCTCCTCGCGCTCGGCGCCCTGTCTCTTGCCGCGTGCAGCGGTGGATCCGGCTTCGACGCAGCGACCTCCCCCGCGACGACGGGCACCACCCCCGCCGCGAGCACCAGCCCGTTGACGATGCTCATCGGCTCCAGCGGCGACGCCGAGACCACGGCCGTCACGGAGACCGTCGCGATGTGGTCCGCCTCCTCGGGGACGAAGGCCACGGTCACGGTCGCCTCCGACCTCAACCAGGAGCTCAGCCAGGGCTTCGCCGCCGGCACCCCCGCCGACGTGTTCTACCTGAGCACCGATGCCCTGGCCGGCTACGCGGCGAACGGCTCGCTCTACCCTTACGGCGACAAGCTCGACAGCGCGACGGACTTCTACCCCTCCTTGGTGAAGAACTTCACCTACGACGACAAGCTCTTCTGCGCCCCGAAGGACTTCTCGACCCTTGCCCTGGTCATCAACACCGACTACTGGGCGGCGGCCGGTCTGACGGACGCCGACATCCCGACGGACTGGACGAGCCTCGAGGCGGCAGCGACGAAGCTCACCACGGCCGACCACGTGGGTCTGAGCTTCGGGCCGGAGTACCAGCGGCTCGGTGTCTTCATGGCGCAGGCCGGTGGTGGCCTGATCTCCGAGGACGGCACGACGGCGGTCATCGACAGCCCGCAGAACCTCGAGGCGCTGACCTTCGTGCAGAAGATGCTCAAGAACGGCGTCCTGAAGTACCCCTCGGACATCGACACCGGCTGGGGCGGCGAGGCGTTCGGCAGCGGCAAGGCCGCGATGACCATCGAGGGCAACTGGATCGTCGGCGCGATGAAGAACGACTACCCGGACGCCAAGTACAGCGTCGTCGAGCTGCCGAAGGGCCCTGCCGGCCAGGGCACCCTGCAGTTCACGAACTGCTGGGGGATCTCCGCCGACAGCAAGAACCAGGCGGCAGCGGTCGAGCTCGTCAAGTACCTGACCGGGACCGACCAGCAGCTCGGCTTCGCCAAGGCGTTCGGCGTCATGCCGTCCATCGCCTCGGCCGGCGACGGCTTCCGGACCCAGTTCCCGGCGCAGTCGGCCTTCCTGGACAGCGCGGCCTTCGCGGTCGGCATGCCGACGCTCAAGGGTTCCTCGGACGTCATTACGGACTTCAACGGCAAGATCGCCAGCCTCGCTACCGGTGACCCGAAGGCGATCCTGGCCGGCGCGCAGGCGAACATGCAGGCCGCCATCGACGCCAAGGGCTGACCCGGGATCATGGCGCTCACCTCACGTCGCAGCGCCCAGGGGACGGCGGCGGCCGCGCCGTCGCCGTCCCGCCGCAGGACCTCTCGCGGCTCCGGTTCCCGGGGCCGCGAGACGGTGGCGGGCTGGGCCTTCATCTCACCCATGCTCCTGCTCCTCGGTCTCTTCCTCGTGATCCCGGTGGCCATGGCCGCCTGGGTGAGCGTCTCGGACTGGACCGGGCGCGGCAGCCCACTGGCCTCGTCCGTCTCTTTCGTCGGGGCCAAGAACTACACGACGCTGGTCTCCGGCGGCGGCCTGGCGACCCAGGACTTCGGCACCGCCCTGCGCAACAACGCCTGGTACGTGGTGCTCGTCGTCCCGCTCCAGACCGCGCTGTCCCTGTTTCTCGCCGTGATGGTCAACCGCAAGATCCTGCGCGGGCGCGGAGCCTTCCGGACCGCCTTCTACTTCCCGTCGGTCACGAGCTCGGTGGCGATCACCGTTCTCTTCCTCTTCCTCTTCGCCGCCTCCGGCGCCGTCAACGAGGTGATCGGCGCGCTCAGCGGTTCAGGCCCGAACTGGTTCGCCGATCCCCGTGGGGTCCTGCACCTGCTCCTGGACGCACTGGGGGTCCACCAGTCACCGGCCGCACTCGCCGGGCACGGCTTCGTCGGGATCTCGTGGTGGGACTGGCTCGCCGGTCCGTCGGTCGCGATGTCCGTCTTCATCACCATGGCCATCTTCACGACGTCGGGCACCTTCATGCTGCTGTTCGTCGCGGCGCTCCAGGCCATCTCGGGAGAGGTCGAGGAAGCGGCACTCATGGACGGAACCTCGGGCTGGCAACGCTTCCGCTACGTCACCCTCCCGATGCTCCGCCCCACCGTCTTCACGGTCGTCACTCTCGGCCTGATCGGGTCCTGGCAGGTCTTCGACCAGATCTACACGGGGACCAAGGGCGGACCGGACAAGACGACCCTCACGCCCGCCTACCTGTCCTACAAGTCCTCGTTCGAGTCGCAGCAGTGGGGCTACGGCGCGGCGATCGCCTTCGTGCTCTTCGCGATCATCGTGGTGATGACGATCCTCCAGCGCAGCGTGCTGAGGGAGAGCGACCAGGTGCCGCGTCGCAAGCGGTTCGTCAGGTCCGTGCCCGCATCGACGACCGACCAGGAGCAGCGATGAGCACCACGACCAGCATCCGCGGCCGTCAGGCCAGTCCGGCCGAACGCAGTGCGACCCGAGCGGACCGGTCGGCGCGTCGGCGCAGGACCTCGACCATCACGACGTACGTCGTGCTCATCACGCTCGCGCTCGTCTACATCTACCCGTTCCTCATCACGATCGCCACGTCGTTCAAGGGCGATGCCGAGGCGGTGGCCCAACCGCTGAGCCTGGTGCCGCAGACCTGGTCCATGGCGGCCTACGACCGGTTGCTGCTGCGCTCCGACTTCCCGCTGTGGTTCCGCAACTCCGTGATCGTCACCCTCAGCGTCACGTTCGGCCGGGTGCTCATCGACTCGATGGCCGGCTATGCGCTCGCTCGCCTGCACTTCCGGGGGCGCAGCACCGTCTTCGCCGGTCTCGTGGCGGTGATGGCGGTACCGGGTGTCGTTCTGCTCATCCCGAAGTTCCTCGTCATCAAGCAGCTCGGGATGTACGACTCGTTCGCCGGGATGATCATCCCCCTGCTCGCCGACGCGGCAGGGATCTTCATCATGAAGAACTTCTTCGAGTCGATCCCGCACAGCGTGGAGGAGGCGGCCCGCATCGACGGCGCCGGTCCGTTCCGCATCTACTGGTCGATCGTGCTCCCGATGGCCCGGCCCGCCCTGGTCACGCTGGTCATCCTGTCCTTCCAGGGGTCATGGAACGAGCTGAGCCACTTCATCGTCGCCTCGCAGTCGCGGGACCTGATGACCCTGACCAAGGGCGTCGCTCAGCTCGCCTCCGGTGCACTGAGCGCGGGCAGCCAGTACCCGATCAAGCTCGCGGCGGCGGCCGTCATGACGATCCCGGTGGCTGTGCTCTTCTTCGTCTTCCAGAAGCGCCTCATGAACGTCACGAGCGGAGCGGTGAAGGAGTAGCGACCCGGGGCGAGGCCGCACGCCCGGCGCGCAGGGATCGTGACCGACAGCTCCCCGTCCGACGGGAGCCGGTGCCGATCGACGGGGTTCACGCCGCTCACTGGTGTGCATGAGCGTTCACTTCTCAGGAGTTCAGATGTCCTCCGTCGTCACACGTGGCCTCACCCGCCGGTTCGGGTCGCTCACCGCCGTCGATCACCTCGACCTGGACCTGCCGGCCGGGGGAGTGATCGGTCTGCTCGGCCCGAAAGACTCGGGCAGGTCCACGCTCCTGGGCATGCTGCTGGGTCTGGTCCGCCCGAGCTCCGGTGAGGCCGAGGTGCTCGGCTCGTCCATCCGTACCCCGGCGCACCACGCGGATCGCGTGGGTGCGCTCGTCGAGAGCCCGGCCTTCGTCCCGGCCCTCTCGGCGCGAGCGAACCTCGTCTCGCTCGCTCGCCTCCGGGCCCTGCCGACGTCGCGCGTCGCCGAGCTGATCGAGGTCGTGGGGCTGACCGGTCGGGAGAACGAGCCGGTCAGGCGGTTCTCGCTGGGCATGAAGCAGCGGCTCGGCATCGCTGCCGCCCTGCTTCCCGACCCCGAGCTGCTGATCCTCGACGAGCCGACCATCGGGCTGGACCCTGCGGGCATCGTCGAGATCCGTGGCCTGCTGCGGGACCTCGGTCGCTCGGGGCGAACGGTCATCGTCTCCTCCCACCTCATGGCGGAGATCGAGGCGGCCTGCGACTGGCTCGTCATCATCCGGTTCGACGAGCTCGTCTTCTCCGGCCCGATCACTGACCTGATGGCGCGCACGCGTGCCCATATCGACATCCGCGCCGAGCACGACGAGGACCACCCGCGGCTGCTGGCCGCGCTCGGCGAGGCCGGCTGGACCCTCAGGCGCGAGGGGGATCTGCACGCGTCGCCGCGCAGGCGACGCGTGCAGCTGAGCTCAACCGCGCCGCCGCGGACGCCGGCATCACCCTGGCGCGGCTCATCGTGGTCCAGGACTCGATCGAGGCGATCTTCCTGGAGACGACCGGCCAGCGGGACGGCGAGCTTGCGGCCGCCAGGGCAGCGAGCCGGGGGGAGGTGGCGTGATCTGGGCTGCGACGCGCCGTGAGCTGGTCCGCCTCGCCCGGCCAAGGATGCTCCTCGGCTGGTTCGGCCTCGTCGTGGTGCTCGCCGCGCTGTTCAACGTCGTGATGTTCTCGATGTCCGGCGCCGGCGCACCCGCCGCCGGCCCCGGGGTCACGTTCCCCGACGCCGCCACCCTGGCGAGCCCCGACGGTCTGGTGATCGGCCTCACGGCGGCGTCGAGCATGTTCGGACTCGTGACGCTCGCCTTCTGGGCGATGGTCACCGCCACCGACTGCACCAGCGGCCTCATCCGGCTCCTGGTCGCGGCCCAGCCACGCCCCTGGACGCTCCTGGTCGGGAAGGTGATCGCGCTCACCGGCGTGACGGCGATCGCCACCCTCCTCGCCCTGGTCGTCGACGTCGGGATCGCCCCGGCAGCCGCCTCAGCGGTGGGCCGGCCTGGTTGCCCGGTTCGGTACTCACCGCTGTGGCGCAGGGCGGCAACGACACCCTCGGCTTCGGGGCGGCGCTCGGGCTGGGTGGGATCGACGTGGTGCTCGCGCTCGGCGCCGCGACCGTGGTGACCCTGCGTCGCGACGTGACGGACTAGACGGGCAGGGCAAGGGATGACCAGGCGGGGCGAGGCGACGCGGGCGCGACTGCTCGACGCGACCAGGAGCGTGGTGCGGGAGGTCGGCTACGCCCACGCGACGACGCGGGCGATCGCCGCGGAGGCCGGCGTCACCGAGGCCACCATCTACCGGCACTTCCCCGACAAGCGGGCGCTGTTCTTCGCGGCCGTGCTCGAACCCAGCTCCACGATGCTCGACGAGCTCGCCGACCTGCCGGAACGCGCCGGCAAGGGAACGGTCGAGGAGAACCTCGTCTGGGCGTTGGCGCACCTGGCGAGCCTGCGGGACCAGGTGCTTCCCCTCGAGCTCGCCCTGCCCACCGACCCCCAGATGGTGGTTCCGGACTCCGTTCCGCTGCTGGGAGCCGGTGGGGCGGGGCCGATCCCGGGCCCGCCCGGTGCGATCGCCACCTACCTCGCGGCCGAGAAGCGGCTCGGCCGGGTGCGGGCGGACATCGACCCCGACGAGGTGGCCGTCGTGCTCCTCGTGATGCTCTTCGGCATGTCGCTACGGCCCCAGCCCGCAGCGATCCGCACCGGGGCGCTGGCCGCGGCCGTGCGGATCGTCGTGCGCGGTATCGGAGGCGAGGCGAGAGAGGGCTGAGGGGCTGAAGGCCCTGGGAATCGGTCACAATCGACGGGTGCGCACCCTCCTGCTCGACCTCGACGGCACCCTGACGGACCCCTTCGACGGCATCTCCCGCTCGCTCGACCACGCGATGGCCGGGCTGGGGCTCGCACCGCTCACCCGTGAGCAGCACCGCTCCTGCATCGGGCCGCCGCTCCAGGAGTCGTTCCCCCTGCTCGGGGTCCCCGAGGACCGGATCGACGAGGCGATCGCCCGGTACCGCGAGTACTTCGGTGACCGCGGGCTGTTCGAGAACCGCCTCTACGACGGCGTCCCCGAGGCGCTCGCCGCGCTGCGCTCGCGCGGGTTGCGGCTCGTGGTCGCGACGTCGAAGCCCGAGCCGTTCGCGGTGCAGATCGTCGAGCACTTCGGGCTCGACGCCTACGTCGACCATGTCTCGGGCGCGACCCTCGACGGCTCGGTCGGCACGAAGGCCGAGGTCATCTCTCTTGCCCTGGGTGTGCTGGGCGGCCCCGACCCCCAGGACGTGACGATGGTGGGCGACCGCGCCCATGACGTGCTCGGCGCGGCCGTGCACCGGATCCGCTGCCTCGGCGTGCGATGGGGCTACGCGGAGCCGGGCGAGCTGGAGGAGGCAGGCGCCTATGGCGTCGCCGAGCGACCGGCGGACCTGGTGGCACTGCTCGGCTGACCGCCCACCAGCGACCTCTGGACCACGCGGCGCTGCCACCGGTGGTGTGGAATGGCCGCGTGACGACCACCAGCACGATGACAGCCGCGCGGCTCCACGGAGTCCGCGACATCCGCCTCGCCCAGGAGGCGGTCCCTGCCGCCGGCCCGGGGATGAGCCTGATCCGCGTGACGGCGGTCGGGCTGTGCGGCTCGGACCTGCACTGGTTCACCGACGGCGGCATCGGCGACGCGGGGCTGTCGCGGCCCCTGGTGCTCGGTCATGAGATCGCCGGGCTGGTGGAGCGCGGGCCGCTCGCCGGGACCCGGGTCGCCGTTGATCCTGCGTGGCCCTGCGGCAGCTGCGAGCTGTGCCTGGCGGGGAACCGGAACCTCTGCGCCGAGATGAGGTTCGCCGGGCACGGCGAGAACGACGGCGGGCTTCGCGAGCTCATGGCCTGGCCCGACCACCTCCTGCACCCGCTTCCCGGCTCCCTCAGCGACGCCGACGGCGCGATGCTCGAGCCGCTCGGCGTCGCTCTGCACGCGATGGACCTGGGCCGGCCACGGTTGGGGGAGTGCATCGTGGTCGTGGGCTGCGGGCCGATCGGGTTGTGCGCCGTCCAGCTGGCCAGGGCGGCCGGCGCCGACCAGGTGATCGCCGTCGAGCCGCTCGCGCACCGTCGCGCGATGGCTGCCCGGCTCGGCGCCGATCTCGTCCTGGAGCCGGGGCAGCACGTCGGAGCCGCGGTGCTGGAGGCGACCGGGGGACGCGGCGCCGGACTGGTGATCGAGGTGGCGGGGAACGATGCGGCCGTCGACCTCAGCATCGAGTGCGCGCGACCCGGTGGCGTCGTCGTGCTCGTCGGGATCCCCGACGACGACAGGACGACCTTCCGCGCGTCGCTCGCGCGCCGCAAGGGGCTCACGCTCAAGCTGGCGCGGCGGATGAAGGAGATGTACCCGCGCACGACGCGACTGGTGGATCGCGGGGTGGTGGACGTCCGGTCGCTGGTCAGCCACAGCTTCCCGCTCGCCGGCGCGACGGAGGCCTTCGCGGTGGCGCAAGAGCGGAGCGGGCTGAAGGTGATCCTCACGCCGTCTGCCGGTGCCGGTGCCGACGCCGTTGCCGGTGCCGTCGTCTCGTCGAGCGGCGTCGCGCGATGAGCCCCGACCTCGTCGTCGCCGTGGACTGCTCGACGACGGCGGTCAAGGCCGTCGTCCTCGGCCTGGCGCAGGAGGTGCTCGCGGAGGCCTCCGCCCCGCTCGCCACCGCCCAGCCCCGACCGCTCTGGCACGAGCAGGACGCCCGCGAGTGGTGGACGAGCACCCGCACGGCGATCGTCGCGGCCGTCGCCCAGGTCGACGCTGCGCGGATCGGGGCGATCTGCCTCACCCACCAGCGCGAGACCTTCGTCTGTCTCGACGCGCACGGCGAGCCGCTGCGCCCGGCGATCCTGTGGGTCGACGCCCGCGCTCACGAGGAGATCGCCTCGCTCGGCACGACCGAGGTCCATCGGGTGTCCGGCAAGCCCGCCGACACGACCCCGGCGATCTACAAGCTCGCCTGGCTGAGCCGGCACGAGCCCCAGGTGACGGCAACTGCCGCACGGATCGGCGACGTCCAGGCGTACCTCGCCTGGCGGATGACGGGTCGATGGGTCACGAGCCGCGCCTCGGCTGACACCCTCGGGCTCCTCGACCTCGAGCGGGGCGACTGGTCGCCCGATCTCCTCACGCTCGCCGGCGTGCGCCGTGAGCAGCTGCCCACCCTCGTTCCCGCCGGTCACGGGCTGGGCGAGCTCACGGCCGCTGTGGCGGCCGAGCTCGGGCTGCCCGGCTCCGTCACGCTGGTCGCGGGGATCGGCGACGGGCAGTCGGCCGGGCTCGCCCTCGGCGCAGCGGAGCCCGGCGTCGCCTACCTCAACCTGGGCACCTCGATGGTGCTCGGCGTGCGGGCGGACGGCTACGTCTGGGACCGTGCGTTCCGCACCCTCGACGGCATGGTCCCCGGCACGTTCACGCTGGAGACCGTCCTCAACGCCGCCGCCTACCTGACCGCGTGGTTCCGTCGCGAGCTCGGGACCGGGGCGGCCGACGATGCGACGGAGATCGCCCTGCTGGAGCAGGCGGCCGCGCTCCTGGCTCCCGGCTGCGACGGCCTGCTCACGCTGCCCTACTGGAACGCCGCGCAGACCCCGTACTGGGACCCCCTCGCCCGGGGCGCCGTCGTCGGGCTGCACGGGGCGCACACCAGGGCGCACCTGTACCGCTCGATCCTCGAGGGCGTCGCGCTGGAGCTGAGGCTTCACCTGGCAGGGATCGAGGCGGCGACCGGCTCGCCGATCGTGACCCTGCGCGCCGTGGGCGGGGGTGCCCGCAGCCCGCTGTGGGCGCGGATCGTCGCCGACGTCACGCAGCGGACCGTCGTGGTCTGCTCCGCGGGGGAGGTCAGCGCCGCCGGTGCGGGGCTCCTCGCGCGTGCCTGGCTGGATGGCCACCCCGACCGCCCCCGCTGGCTGGCCCCGCAGGGGACGGAGGTTGACCCCGACCCGGCGCTCGCCGCGCGCTACGCCCAGGTCTTCGCGGTCTACTGCGGCCTGTACCCGGCGCTGCGGGACTCCTTCGCGGCAGGGGCGCTGCTCGGGTCGCCAGGGGCCGCCTGAGGCGGCGCGGCCCTGCGCGAGGGTCGCGCTCCGGCCGTCAGGCGGTCGGGCCCCCTGCCGCGACGGGCTCGACGAGGCCGTCGGCGAAGACGACGAAGCCGTTGCGTCCCCGTTGCTTGGCGGCGTACATCGCCGCGTCGGCGTTCCGCA
>JBBRGX010000008.1:0-42810 GCA_038223605.1 Actinomycetales bacterium
GCCGGACAGGGCAACGGGTGCGGCCGACCGAGGTCGACCGCACCCGTGCTTCGTGGTCAGACCGAGGTGGACCGACGCTTGTTGACCAGGTCGAACGCGACGGCGAGCAGGAGCACGAGGCCCTTGATCGCCTGCACCCACGCGGCGTCGACGTTCATGATCGACAGGCCCATGTTCAGCACACCCATGATGAGCGCACCGACCATCGCCCCGGAGACGCGCCCGACACCGCCGGTCACCGCCGTGCCGCCGATGAAGCAGGCGGCGATGGCGTCGAGCTCGTAGTTCTGGCCGGCCAGGGCTGTCGCTGCCCCGGCCCGCGAGGTGGTGACGACGCCGGCCACGCCGGCGAGGACGCCGATGTTGACGAACACCCAGAAGTTGACCTTCTTGGTGTCCACCCCGGACAGGATCGCCGCGTGCAGGTTGCCGCCGATCGCGTAGATGTGCCGCCCGAAGACGGTCTTGCCCATCACGAAGGAGTAGGCCACCACGAGCACACCGACGATCACCAGGACGATCGGGGAACCCTTGGTGCTGCCGCTGAGGATCCAGGCGAACCCGACGACGACCGCGGAGAACACGACCAGCTTGGTGACGAAGGCGACGAAGGACTCGACCGCGAGGCCGTGCTGGGCGCGGTCCATCCGGGCCCGGACCTGGCTGAGCACCAGGGCCCCGATGACGACGGCACCGAGGGTGAGCGTGACCACGTCCCGGTTGGCCACGTAACCCAGCACGTTGGGCAGGTACCCGTTCGAGATGTCGACGAAAGGCTGCGGGAAGCCGGCGAGCGTGACACCCACGATGACGATCGCCAGACCGCGGAAGATGAGCATCCCCGCGAGGGTGACGATGAACGCCGGGATGCCGACATAGGCCACCCAGAACCCCTGCCAGGCACCGACGAGCGCGCCGAACGCGATGCCGATGACCACCGCGAGGAGCCACGGGAGCCCCCACTGGTTCATCGCGATCGCGACGATGCCGCCGAGGAAGGCGACGATCGAGCCGACCGAGAGGTCGATGTGCCCGGCGATGATCACCATCACCATGCCGATGGCCAGGATCATCACGTAGGCGTTCTGGCCGACGAGGCTCGCCACGTTGTCCGAGTAGAGGATCTTCCCGCCGGTGAAGTAGGCGAACATCGCGACGATCACGACGAGGGCGCCGACGATCCCGTACTGACGGATGTCACCGCCGATGAGGTTCTTGATTCTGGTCATCGCGGTAGTTCCCTCTCCATCGTCATGTAGCGCATGAGGTTCTCCTGGGTCGCCTCCGCGCGGGGCACCTCGCCGGTGATCCGGCCCTGGCTCAGGGCGTAGATCCGGTCACAGACTCCGATGAGCTCGGGGAGCTCGGAGGAGATGACCAGGACCGCCTTCCCCTCCTCGGCGAGCCGGTTGATGATCGTGTAGATCTCGTACTTGGCCCCGACGTCGATCCCGCGGGTGGGCTCGTCGAGGATGAGGACGTCCGGGTCGGCGAAGATCCACTTCGACAGGACGACCTTCTGCTGGTTGCCACCGGAGAGCTTCCCGGTCAGCACCTCTGCGCTCGGCGCCTTGATGTTGAGGTCGACGAGGTACCTGCTCGCGATCTTCGACTCGCCGCTCGCGTCCATCACTCCCCAGCGCGAGACCTTGCCCAGCGCGGTGGCGGTGATGTTCCGCTTGATCGTGTCGATCAGGTTGAGGCCGTAGTACTTGCGGTCCTCGGTCGCGTACGCGATGCCGTGGGCGATCGCGTCGCGGATCGTCGGCAGGTGGACCTCGATGCCGTCGCGGAAGACGCGGCCCGTGATGTGGCTGCCGTAGGCCCGGCCGAAGACGCTCATCGCGAGCTCGGTGCGGCCTGCGCCCATCAGCCCTGCGAGGCCGACGACCTCACCGCGGTGCACCGTCAGGTTCGCGCGGTCGACGACGACCCGGCCGGACTGCTGGGGGTGGTGGACCGTCCAGTCCTCGATCCGCAACGCCTCGGCACCGATCTGCGCCGACCTGCTCGGGAAGCGGTTCTCGAGCTCGCGACCGACCATCCCGCGGATGATCCGCTCCTCGCTGACCGGCTCGGCGCCGCGCATGTCGAGGGTCTCGATGGTCTGGCCGTCGCGAAGGATCGTCGTCGAGTCGGCGATCGCGGCGATCTCGTTGAGCTTGTGGCTGATGATGATGCAGGTGATCCCCTGCCCCTTGAGGCTGCGGATCAGGTCGAGCAGGTGCGCGCTGTCCTCGTCGTTCAGGGCAGCGGTCGGCTCGTCGAGGATGAGGAGCTTGACCTCCTTCGACAGGGCCTTGGCGATCTCGACCAGCTGCTGCTTGCCGACGCCGATGTCGACGATCTTCGTGTCGGGGTCCTCGGACAGGCCGACCCGCGCCAGGAGCTTGGTGGCCTCGAGGTTGGTCTTGGTCCAGTTGACGACACCGCGCCTGGACTGCTCGTTGCCGAGGAAGATGTTCTCGGCGATGGAGAGGTAGGGGCTCAGCGCGAGCTCCTGATGGATGATGACGATCCCGCGGCGCTCGCTGTCCCGGATCGTCCTGAACTCGCACGGCGCGTCCTCGAAGAGGATGTCGCCCTCGTAGCTGCCGTGCGGGTAGACCCCGGAGAGCACCATCATCAGGGTCGACTTCCCGGCGCCGTTCTCCCCGCAGATCGCGTGGACCTCACCACGCTCGACCTGAAGGGTGACGTTCTGCAGGGCCTTGACCCCGGGGAACGTCTTGGTGATGTCTCGCATCTCGAGGATCGTGCCTCGACCGGCCATGTCAGCTCGCAGTCTCTCGGGGGTGGGCGGCCTTTCGCAGACCCCGCGGACGGGGCCCGCCCGGATTGCTCCGGGCGAGCCCCGTCAGGGGTGTGCGGTGAGGCTCAGAGACCGAGCTGTGCCGCGGTGAAGTACTTGGAGTCCACCAGGTACTTCTGGATGGTGTCCTTCGTGACGACCTGCGGGGGCAGGAGGAAGGTCGGGACGACCTTGTTCCCGTTGTCGTAGGTCTTGTCGTCGTTCGTCGTGACGGCCTCGCCCTTGATGATCTGGTCGACCATGACCGAGACCTGCTTGGCCAGGGTGCGGGTGTCCTTCCAGACGGTCATCGACTGCTTGCCGGCGATCATGTTCTTGACGTTCGCCTCATCGGCGTCCTGGCCGGTCAGCACGGGGTAGCCGTCGCCGGGGGTGTAGCCCGCGCCCTCGAGCGCCTGGGCGATGCCGAGCGCGAGCGAGTCGTTCGGGGAGAGCACGACGTCGACCTTCTTGCCGCCCGTGTAGAACGAGTTCAGGCGGTTCTCCATCTCGGACTGGGCGTCCTTCGAGCCCCAGCCGAGGATGCCGATGGAGGCCCAGTCGGCGTCGGACGCCGGGGACTTGCCGGAGGGGACCACGAGCTGGCCCTTCTCGACGTAGGGGAGCAGGACGTCCCAGGCACCGCTGAAGAAGAACTTCGCGTTGTTGTCGTCAGGCGAACCGGCGAAGGGCTCCAGGTTGAACGGGCCCTTGCCGTCGGCGAGACCGAGGGTCTCCTCGATGAACTTCCCCTGGTCCTGGCCGACCTGGTAGTTGTCGAACGTCGCGTAGTAGTCGACGTTGTCCGTCTTGTTGATCAGTCGGTCGTAGGCGATGACCTTGATGCCCTTGCCCGCGGCATCGGCGAGGACGGGCGCGAGCGCCGTGCCGTCGATCGACGCGACGACGAGCACCTTGGCGCCCGCGTTGATCATGTTCTGCAGCTGCGTGATCTGCTGGTCGACCTTGTTGTCGGCGTACTGGAGGTTGGTCGTGTAGCCCTCGTCCTTGAGGAGGCCCTCGAGGTTCGAGCCGTCCTTGTTCCAGCGCTCGAGGCTCTTCGTCGGCATCGCGATGCCGATGAGCTCACCACCGGCAGCGGCAGCCGAGCCGCCCGAGGCGGCGGGGGTCTCGGTCTTCGTCGACGAGCAGGCGGTGAGGCTACCCGCGAGCAGGGCGACTCCCGCGACAGCCGCGGCAACCTTGATTCTTCTCAGCGACATCGTTGTCCACCTTCGTCTCGACATTCCCCGGACCACCCGGACCAGAGATCTGTGACCGTCAACGCCGGGGCACGGATCGTTGGGCCCCTCATCTGTTGACTTCTTGAACGTAGTCAGGCGAGGATCGCCGCGCAAGTTTGTTCATCGGATGAACGGTCACGATTGCGTCACGCTTTCGGCAGGGGAACCATCCCCCGACCCGGCTCTCTACCGCCTAGCCCCGGGGGCCCTTCGCGTCGTCCGGCGCCCACGCGGACGGGTCCGCGACCAGGAGCCTGAGCACGGCGAGCGCGCCACCCGTCATCGCCGGGAAGTCCCCGGCCCGGGCCGCGCTGACGCTGACCTCGCCCCACGGCCAGGACAGGACGCGGCGCGACAGCTGCTCGACCATCGGTGCCCGGAGGTGCTCGGCCAGGCGGTGGTAGTTGCCGCCGAGCACGATCTCACCGACGTCGACCACGTTGACCACGTTCGCCAGCGCGAGTCCGAGGGCCGAGCCGGCGCGGGAGAGTGCGGCAAGGGCTGCCGGTTCGCCCACATCGGCCGCCTCGACCAGCGCGCGCAGGCCGAGCTCACGAGGCAGGCCGGCGGCGTCCATCAACGCGTCCTGGCCGGCGTACGCCTCCAGGCTGCCGCCCTCGTCGAAACCGCCGGCGGTGCCGAGGGCGATGTGCCCGATCTCGCCGCTCCAGCCATGCCGGCCGGTGAAGATCTCGCCGTCGAGCACGATCGCGCCACCGATGCCGATCTCGCCGGAGACGTAGACGAAGCTCTGGCTCGCGGTGCCGCGTCGCGCATGCGCCTCGGCCCGCGCTGCCAGGTTCGCCTCGTTGGCAAGGCGGGGCGGGAGCCCCGCCAGCACCGGGTGCTGGGACAGCAGAGCGATGGCGTCGACGTCGCGCCACCCGAGGTTCGGCGCGAGGCGGAGCGGCCCGGTGACCCGGTCGACGAGACCTGGCAGCGCCAGCGCCGTCCCGGCGATGCGCATCCCGCTGGAGCTGAGCGTGGCGAGCACCTCGCCGGAGATCTCGGCGAGGCGACCCAGCACCTGCGCGGGATCACTCCCGCGGAAGTCGCCCCGCTCGATCCGCTCGCTCAGCACGCCCCCGGCGAGGTCGACGGCGCGCACCCCGAGATAGTCGACGTTGACCTCCATGCCGACAGCAGCGACGCTCCGCGGGGCCGGCACGAGCGGGACCGCCCGACGGCCGGCCCGCTGGACGGCGACGGGCTCGAGCTCGGCGACCAGCCCGGAGGCGACGAGCCGGTCGACGAGAGCGGAGACGGTCGCCCTGGTCAGACCGGTGACCACCGAGATGTCTGCCCTCGAGACGGGACTCGCCGCATCCATCACCTGCCCGAGGACGAGGCTCAGGTTGTGCTCGCGCAGGCTGCCCTGGCGGGCGGCCCGCTCGGGGCCGCCGGCCACCCGTAGGGCGCCTGGCGACCGACGACGACCGCGCGCAGCCCCGTGCCCGTCAGCCCCGCTCTCGCTCGACATGGCTTGACCCTAGCGCGAGCCGGAGATATGTTTAGCCATACAACAAACTCTGATCGGAGAGCAGCAATGGTGCGCATGCCCACCCCCGAGGACAAGTTCTCCTTCGGTCTCTGGACCGTCGGATGGAACGCCCAGGACCAGTTCGGCGCGGCGAGCCGCCCCGCCCTCGACCCGGTCGAGTCGCTCCACCGGCTGTCGGAGCTCGGCGCCTCGCACGTGACCTTCCACGACGACGACGTCATCCCGTTCGGCTCGAACGCTGCCGACCGCGACCGCATCCTCGCGCGATTCAAGGCGGCGCTCGTCGAGACCGGGATCACGGTCGAGATGGTCACGACGAACACCTTCAGCCACCCGATCTTCAAGGACGGCGCGTTCACCTCGAACGACCGCCGGGTGCGCCGCTACGGCCTGAGCAAGGTCGTCCACAACGTCGACCTCGCCGCAGAGCTCGGTGCCGACACCTTCGTCATGTGGGGCGGCCGCGAGGGCGCAGAGTACGACAGCGCCAAGGACCTCAAGGCGGCGCACGACCGCTATGCCGAGGGCATCGACACCGTCGCGGGCTACATCAAGGAGAAGGGCTACGGGCTGCGCATCGCGATCGAGCCCAAGCCGAACGAGCCCCGCGGCGACATCCTGCTCCCCACCGTCGGGCACGCGCTCGGGTTCATCGCTCAGCTCGAGCACGGCGACATCGTCGGCCTCAACCCGGAGACGGGCCATGAGCAGATGGCAGGGCTCAACTACACCTCTGGCCTCGCCCAGGCGCTGTGGTCGGAGAAGCTCTTCCACATCGACCTCAACGGCCAGAAGTCCATCAAGTACGACCAGGACCTCGTCTTCGGCCACGGCGACCTGTTCTCCGCCTTCGGCACCGTCGACCTCATCGAGAACGGCTTCCCGAGCGGCGGCCCCAAGTACGACGGCCCCCGTCACTTCGACTACAAGCCCTCGCGCACGGAGTCGATGCAGGGCGTGTGGGAGTCCGCGGCCGCGAACATGGCCACCTACATCCTGCTCAAGGAGCGCGCCCTCGCCTTCCGCGCCGACCCCGAGGTCCAGGCGGCGCTGGAGGAGTCCGGCGTCTACGAGCTCGCGGTGCCGACGATGGCCGAGGGCGAGACGCTCACCGACCTGCTCGCCGACCGTTCCTCCTACCAGGATCTCGACATCGACGCGGTCGCCGCTCGCGGCTTCGGCTTCGTCCGTCTGAACCAGCTCGCACTCGAGCACGCTCTCGGCGCCCGCTGAGCGCAACTGACCGATCTCGGCCGGGCCCTGGGTTGGGGCCCGGCCGATGTCGCACCCATGGAGAAGGAGGAGCGATGACGCTCGTCGCCGGGGTGGACTCGTCCACCCAGTCCTGCAAGGTCGTCGTCAAGGACGCCGCGACCGGTGCGCTCGTGCGCAGCGGCCGCGCGACGCACCCGGACGGCACGGAGGTCGACCCCCGCCACTGGTGGTCAGCCCTCACCGAGGCGATCGCGCAGGCCGGCGGCCTCGACGACGTCGCTGCCCTCGCCGTGGGCGGCCAGCAGCACGGGATGGTCGCCCTCGCTGCCGACGGCACTGTCGTCCGTGACGCCCTGCTGTGGAACGACACCCGTTCCGCCCGGGCGGCGACGGACCTGATCCTCGAGCTCGGGGACGGTGACGCGGCCGCCGGGGCCGCCGCCTGGGCCGCCGCGATCGGCTCGGTGCCGGTCGCAAGCTTCACGATCACCAAGCTGCGCTGGCTGCGCGACAACGAGCCGGAGCGGGCAGCCCGGGTCGTGGCCGTGGCGCTTCCCCACGACTGGCTGACCTGGCGTCTGGCCGGGTACGGCCCCGCGGCCGAGGGCGGCATCCCCGACCTCTCCGCGCTGACCACCGACCGCTCGGACGCCTCGGGAACGGGGTACTGGTCTCCGGCCACCGAGGACTACCGCCCGGACCTGCTGCGGATGGCCTTCGGCCGCGAGCTCGTGCTCCCGCGCGTCGTCGGTCCGGCAGAGGTCGCGCACACGGTCGCCCGCGACAGCGGGCCGCTGCTCCTGGCCGCCGGTGCCGGTGACAATGCTGCCGCAGCCCTCGGGCTGGGCATGGCCGTGGGAGACGTCGCCGTCTCGATCGGTACCTCAGGGGTCGTCTCGGCGATCAGCCCGCATGCCACGACGGACGCCTCCGGGATGGTCACCGGCTTCGCCGACGCCACGGGGGCGTTCCTGCCCCTGGCGTGCACCCTGAACGCCTCACGGGTGCTCGACGTCACCGCCCGGCTCCTCGGGGTCGACCACGCGGGCCTCTCGACGCTCGCGCTCGCTGCGCCGGCCGGTGCGGAAGGACTCGTCCTGGTGCCCTACCTCGAGGGCGAGCGCACCCCGAACCGCCCCGACGCCACCGGCGCGCTGCACGGGATGAGACTGGCCAACACGACCCCGGCGAACCTGGCTCGCGCGGCCGTCGAGGGCATGCTCTGCGCCCTCGCCGACGGTCTCGACGCGCTGCGCGAGCAGGGCGTCCCGGTCGAGCGGGTCAGGCTCATCGGTGGCGGTGCGAGGTCGGAAGCCGTGCAGGCCATCGCTCCGGCCGTGCTCGGCATCGACGTGCTGGTTCCCGAGCCCGGCGAGTACGTCGCTGACGGCGCCGCCCGTCAGGCCGCCTGGGCGCTGGCCGGCACGACTGACCCACTGGCGCCGGCTCCCGCCTGGCACGCCGAGGGCGAGCAGCTGCGCCGGGCCACGCCGACGCCTCAGGTGCGCGCCCGGTACGCATCGGTCCGGGAGCTCACTGCCCCCAGGCCCGGGGTCTGACGGACTCCCCTCGGCGCACGAGAGCCCCCGCACCGACAGGTGCGGGGGCTCTTCTCGCTCATGCGTCGAACGGAAGGCCGGGCGTCAGCTCCCGTTCGCCTTGTCGTACGCCTCGCGGAGCTCGGCCGAGATGCGGCCCCGCTCGTTGACCGTGTAGCCGTGCTCGCGGCCCCAGTCGCGGATCTGGGTGCTGGTCGAGCGCGAGCGTGACGTGGCCGAGCCATGACGGGCCGCCCGCTGCGCGCGGCCCCCGACCCGACGTCCGGCACCGACCCACGGTGCGATCGCTTCGCGCAGCTGCGCTGCGTGCGACGTGCTGAGATCGATCTCGTAGGTGACGCCGTCCAAGGAGAACGTGACCGTCTCATCGGCTGCGCCGCCGTCGACATCATCGACGAGCACGACCTGTACCTTTTGCGCCATCATTGTTCCTTCGCGTCGGGCGTGCCCCTGCTGACGCGAGAAGGATAACCCACGGAAAGCAGGATCTCGCGTCGAACACGATTTGTTCGGCGATTTCCATGTGCGGGCTGTGGACGACTTCGAGCCGTCGAAGAAGCCTGATGGTGCTGCGCGCGCGCCGGGCAAGAGAATGTCACCGACACCGCCAGGAGGAAGGACCCGCGCCGACGTCCCGGTGACCCGGCCCTAGTGCTCGGCGGGCGTTGACGACCCGTCCGCCCGCGGCGGAGACGTCGTCCCCGACGTCGCTGCGCCCCGGTGCTCGGCGAGCGCTGCCTCGTCGACGTCGAGCCTGGCCATCGCGGCTCGCTCCGTGCGGTCCGCACGAATGATCGATCGCAGAGCGAACCAGAAGATCAACCCGACGCCGACCGGCGGGACGAGCGCTCCCAGCGCTGCGAGAACGGTGTCCATGTCATTCCTTCCGAGGGCGGTGGGGACGGATGGGCGGGCCGGACCCGTGCGGCACGACTCAGCCGATGGGCTTGACGAGCGGGAACAAGATGGTGTCGCGGATGCCCAGTCCCGTCATCGCCATGAGCAACCGGTCGATCCCCATGCCCATTCCCCCCGAGGGCGGCATGGCGTGCTCCATCGCGACGAGAAAGTCCTCGTCGAGCGCCATGGCCTCGTCGTCACCGACGGCCGCGAGCCGGGCCTGCGCCTCGAACCGCTGCCGCTGGATGACGGGGTCGACGAGCTCGGAATAGGCGGTCGCGAGCTCCAGCCCGCGCACGTAGAGGTCCCACTTCTCCACGACGCCGGCGCGCGTGCGGTGGTCGCGGGTCAAGGGACTGGTGTCGACCGGGAAGTCGCGAACGAAGGTGGGTGCGAGCAGGTGGTCACCGACGTGGTGCTCCCACAACTCCTCGACGAGCTTCCCGTGGTTCTGCTTCGTCGGGTCGACCTGGATGTCGAACCTGTCCACGAGAGCCAGGAGCGCAGTCATCGGTGCCTGCGGGGTGATCTCCTCGCCGAGCGCAGCGGACAGGGAGTCGTACAGGCTCAGCACGGTCCACTCGCCGCCGAGGTCGTACTCGCTGCCGTCCGCCAGGGTGACGAGCGTCGTCCCGAGCGCGTCCTGGGCTGCGGTCTGCACCAGGTCCTTGGTGAGCGCCGCCATGGTGTCGTAGTCGCCGTAGGCCTGGTACGCCTCGAGCGTCGCGAACTCCGGGGAGTGCGTCGAGTCGGCACCCTCGTTGCGGAAGGACCGGTTGATCTCGAAGACCCGCTCGACACCGCCGACCACGGCACGCTTGAGGAAGAGCTCCGGGGCGATGCGCAGGAAGACGTCGAGGTCGAAGGCGTTCATGTGGGTGGTGAACGGCCGCGCCGATGCGCCGCCGTGCAGCGTCTGGAGCATCGGGGTCTCGACCTCGACGTAGTCGCGCCGGTGGAAGTTCTCGCGCAGCGAGTGCATGACGGCCGCGCGCATCCTCACCATGTCCCGGGCGGCGGGACGCACGATGAGGTCGACGTACCGCTGGCGGACGCGCCCCTCCTCGGTGAGCTCCTTGTGCAGCACGGGCAACGGGCGCAGCGCCTTCGAGGCGATCCGCCAGTCGTCGGCGAAGACGCTCAGCTCGCCGCGGCGCGAGCTGATCACGCGTCCGTGCGCGAAGAGGTGGTCGCCGAGGTCCACGTCGGACTTGAACGCCCCGAGCTGCTCCGGGCCGACGACGGCCTGGCTGATCATCACCTGGAGGCGGTTGCCCTCGCCGTCCTGCACCGTCGCGAAGCAGAGCTTCCCGGTGTTGCGCAGGAACATGACGCGGCCGGCGACCCCGACCAGGTCGTCGGTCTCCTCGCCGGTCTCGAGCGCGGCGTACGCCGAGCGGACCGCGGCGATCGTGTGGGTGACCGGGACGCCGACCGGGTAGGGCTGACCACCGCTGGCCAGGATCCGGTCACGCTTCTCCCGACGCACCCTCAGCTGCTCGGGCAGGTCGTCCGCCTGGGGCTCGTCGGGGGTGGTCGAGGTCGCGTCAGTCACCGCCGGAGTCTATCCGGGCGCTGCTCAGGCCGGGCTCTGCCCGACGGGCTCCAGGTCGAGCGCGAGGTCGAGGATCGGCGAGGAGTGGGTGAGGCCGCCGACGGAGAGGTAGTCCACGCCGGTGGAGGCGACCTCGACGGCGCGGTCGATGGTGAGGTTGCCAGTGGCCTCGATCTCGACGCGGCCGACCTGCGCCTCCTTGGCCCGCACGGCGGCGACGACCTCGGCCAGCAGCGGGGTCGCCATGTTGTCGAGCAGCAGGAACCGCGCACCGGCATCGACCGCCTCGACGGCCTGGTCGAGAGTGTCGGCCTCGACCTGGATCGTCACCTCGGGGAAACGCTGCGTGATCGCGCGGACCGCTGCGGTGACCGAGCCGGCGGCCGCGACGTGGTTGTCCTTGACCATCGCCACGTCGTACAGACCCATCCGTTTGTTCGTCCCACCCCCGCAGCGCACCGCGTACTTCTCGAGGGCGCGAAGGCCGGGCGTCGTCTTGCGGGTGTCCAGGACGCTCGCCCCGGTGCCGGCGAGGGCGTCCGCCCAGCGCCTGGTGTGCGTCGCCACCCCGGAGGCCCGGCTGGCGAGGTTGAGCAGGGTCCGCTCCGCGACGAGGAGCACCTGGACCGGGCCCTCCAGCAGGGCGAGGACCTGACCGGGCACCACGACGTCTCCGTCAGCAGCCCGCAGGGCGACCATGGGGACCGGGAGCCCGAGCCGGGCGGCGACCTGCCCGAGGACGGGGCCGAGCACGACGAGGCCGGCGAGGACTCCCGGGGCGCGCGCGACGAGGGCTGCCCGCCCGACCGTTGCGGGGTCGATCGTCGCCTGGGTCGTCACGTCCCGGCCCGGCGCCGGGCCGAGGTCCTCGTCGAGAGCGACGGCGACGAGCGCCGCAAGCCAGGTGCCGTCGAGCTGTCCGATCGTCATGGGGCGAGGCTAGTGCGCGAGATACCCCTGGGGGTATGCTGTCGGCATGACGTCCTTTCTCGACCGACTCCTGCGCCGCGACCCCGACGCCCTTCCGCACACGGTCCGCGTCGAGCGCGCCCGCACCCTCCTGGAGGAGGGTGGCCTCCTCGTCGACGTGCGGGAGACCGCGGAGTGGCGGTCGGGTCACGCACCTCGCGCCCGGCACATCCCCCTGGGCAAGCTCGCGAGCGAGGCCAGACGGCTCCCGAAGGACGCGACGATCGTCGTCGTGTGCGCCTCGGGGTCCCGCTCTCGGACCGGCGCAGCACAGCTACGATCTGAAGGTCACCAGGCGACCAGCCTGTCCGGCGGCATGGCCGCCTGGCGGGCCTCCGGCGGCCCGGTGACATCGCGATGAGCACCCCGCCGGCCGACGAGGCAGCGGGCAGCCCGAGGGAGACCGGCATGCAGCTCGACCCCGAGGAGATGACCTCCGTCATCCACCGCCTCCGCCGCGCCCAGGGCCAGATCGGCGGTGTCCTCAAGCTCCTCGAGTCGGGGGCGGACTGCGCCGACGTGGTCACCCAGCTCGCCGCCGCGTCGAAGGCGCTGGACCGCGCCGGGTTCGCGATCATCGCCTCCGGGCTCGAGCAGTGCATCACCCGGGGCGACGCGGCCGCCGGCGTGGACCGCGCCCAGCTGCAGAAGCTCTTCCTGTCCCTCGCGTGAGCATGCCGGGGCGGCCCGATGCAGCGCACTGGGACGCCCGGTACGCGGCGGGCTCACCGTGGGGACGCGAGCCGAACCGCACCGTCCGTGAGATCGTCACCCCCCTCGCGCCCGGCCGAGCCCTCGACGTGGCCGCCGGCGACGGTCGGCACTCCCTGTGGCTCGCCTCCCTCGGCTGGGACGTCGACGCGCTCGACTTCTCCACGACGGCGATGGAGCACGGACGCGCGGCGGCCGAGCGGCTGACCGCCGCGGGCGAGCTGACCGGGAGGGTCCGGTGGGAGGTCGCCGACGCGACGGAGACCGTCCCCCCACCGCTGGCCTACGACCTGGTCCTGCACGCCTACCTGCACCTGCCGCCGCTCGCCGCGGCCGCCGCGCTCGCGCACTCGACCTCCGGCGTCGCCCCCGGTGGCCTCTTCCTCCTCGTCGGCCACGATGCGACGAACCTGACGCACGGCGTCGGGGGGCCCCAGGACCCGACGGTCCTCACCGACGTCGACACCGTCCGCGCGGCGATGGAGGCCGGCGGCCTCTCGATCGAACGCGCCGAGGTGGTCGAGCGCGCCGTCACCGGTGCGCAGCGCCCGGCGCTCGACACCCTCGTCCTCGGCCGACGCCGCTCCGCCTGAACCGGTCCCCGGTGCGCGAGCTCCGCGCGCCGTCACGGGACGAACGTCCTGAGACCACATACCCCCCGGGGTATGCTGATCCGGAGTCGAGGACGCCTCTGAGGACGCGCCGGACCCCACCATCCGTTCCACCCGCGGCCGACCTCGACGCGTGCTAGACCGAGGACGAGACAAGCCAGGACCCGAGCAGCGTGAGGACAACTGATGAAGATCGTGATCGTCGGCGGGGTCGCCGGAGGGATGAGTGCGGCGGCCAGGGCCAGGCGCCTGTCGGAGGACGCCGAGATCGTCGTCCTGGAGCGGAGCGAGTTCGTCTCCTTCGCCAACTGCGGCCTGCCCTACCATCTCGGGGAGGAGATCCCCGAGCGCTCCGCCCTGCTCCTCCAGACGCCTGCCTCGCTGCACGCAGCGCTGAACCTGGACGTGCGGACCAGCCACGAGGTGACCTCGATCGACCCGGACGCCAAGCAGGTGACCTACCGCACCCCGCGCGGCTCCGGCGTCGAGGACTACGACGCACTGGTCCTGGCACCGGGCGCCATGGCCATCCGGCCGCCGATCGATGGCCTGGACCTGCCGCAGGTCCACACCCTGCGCACGATCCCCGACGTCGACGCGCTGCGTGCCCTGGTCACCGACACCGCCAGCCGCGCGGTCGTGCTCGGCGCCGGGTTCATCGGGCTCGAGGCCGCCGAGGCGCTGCGCCTGCGTGGGATGGACGTCGAGCTCGTCGACCTCGCCCCGCACGTCCTGCCGCCGCTCGACGCCGAGCTTGCCTCGCTGCTCGACGACGAGCTGTCCGCGCACGGTGTGAACACCCGGGTCGGCGTGGCCGCCGAGGCGATCGAGCCGACCCGCGGCGCCGACCACCCGGTCCAGGTCCGGCTCTCCGACGGCGCCGTGCTCCCGGCGGACATCGTCGTGCTGTCGGTCGGTGTCAGGCCCGACACCCATCTCGCCGTCGGCGCCGGGCTCGAGCTCACCGACCGCGGCGCGATCGTCGTCGACACCGCCCAGCGCACCTCGGACCCCTCGATCTGGGCCGTCGGCGACGCGACGGCCGTCACGCACGGGGTCACCGGGGCCGTCGGACCCGTCCCGCTCGCCGGCCCGGCCAACCGTCAGGGTCGGCGTGCCGCCGACTCGATCTTCGGCCGGCTCACCGCGGCCACCCAGGCCAGGCCGGTCATCGCGACAGCCGTCGTGCGCGTCTTCGGCCTGACCGCCGCGGTGACGGGCGCGAGCCAGCACCAGCTCACCCAGGCCGGTGTCGAGCACCACGTCGTGCACGTGCACCCTGGGCACCACGCCGGGTACTTCCCGGGCGCCGAGACCGTCCACCTGACCGTGATCTTCGCGCCGGACGGGCGCCTCCTGGGCGCGCAGGCTGTCGGCAAGGCAGGTGTCGACAAGCGCATCGACGTGCTCGCGACGGCCCTGACCGCCGGCATGACCGTGGACGACCTCGCCGAGCTCGAGCTGTCCTACGCCCCGCCGTACGGCTCGGCGAAGGACGCGGTGAACATGGCGGGCATGGTGGCCCAGAACGTGCTCGACGGCACGCTCGACCTCTGGTACCCGAAGGACCTGCAGCACGTCCTGGACACCGCTCTGGTGCTGGACGTCCGCTCGGTCGGCGAGTACCGGCGTGGGCACCTGCCCAGGGCGCTGAACATCCCGCACACCGAGCTGCGGTCCCGGCTGGACGAGGTGCGCGAGGCAGCTGCCGGACGCCCCGTGCGGGTGCACTGCGCGAGCGGATTCCGCTCCTACCTGGCCCACCGGGTCCTGGTGGCCGCCGGCTTCGACTCGGCGAACCTGTCCGGCGGGATGCTCACGCTGCGCGCAGCGTTGCCGGACCTCGTGCTCGACCTCGGCTGAACCGCTGACCCGGCGACGGCAGGGCCCTGACGGGGTCCTGCCGTCGCTCAGTCGCCGACCGGCGCAGTGGCGAGCCGGAGGTCGCCGTCCGGGTCGAGCGTGGCGACCAGGCGGCAGCGCCAGTCGTCGTCCTGGACGGGGAAGTCCTCACGGAAGTGGCCGCCACGGCTCTCGGTGCGCTCGAGCGCGGTGGCGGTCAGCAGGGAGGCGACCTGGTGCAGGTTCGTCGTCTCCCACTCGGCCGCCTGCGGGCTCGCCTGGACACCGGGGACCCGGTGCGCCCGGGTCGGCACCGCGGCGAGCGCCTCCCGGGCAGCGAGCAGCGACTCACGGCTGCGGATGACGCCGGGCCCGCGGGCAGCGATGCGCTGCACCCGGCTCCGGGCGGTGGCGGCGACGAGCGCGGCCGGCCCCGGGCGCTCGACCGGGTCCCGGTGCCTGAGCGTCCCGTCGGCGACCTGCGCCGCGACCTCCTCGGCTGCGCGATGGGCGAAGACGAGGCCCTCCAGCAGCGAGTTCGACGCGAGCCGGTTCGCCCCGTGCACCCCGGTGCAGGCCGCCTCCCCCGCAGCGAAGAGGCCCTCGACGGAGGAGCGACCGCGCAGATCGGTCACCACGCCACCGGAGTGGTAGTGCTGGGCGGGAGCGACGGGGACGAGATCGGTCGTCAGGTCGATCCCCTCAGCGAGGAGCCGCTCGTGGATCGTCGGGAAGCGTGCCCGCAGGAAGTCGGCGCCGAGGTGCCGGGCGTCGAGGTAGACGTGGTCCGAGCCCGTCTCGGCCATCCGCCGCACGATCGCGTGCGCCACGACGTCGCGCGGCGCGAGCTCGGCCATGGGGTGGACCTCTGGCATGAACCGCAGGCCGTCGGTGTCCAGCAGGAGGGCGCCCTCTCCGCGCACGGCCTCCGAGACGAGCGTGAGCTGACCACGCGCGCCGGCGCCGAGCCAGAGCACTGTCGGATGGAACTGGACGAACTCCACGTCGGCGACCTGGGCGCCGGCACGCAGGGCGGCGGCCAGGCCGTCGCCCGTGGCCTGCACCGGGTTGGTCGAGGAGGGGTACACCTGGCCGATGCCCCCGGTGGCCAGCACGACCGCCTTGGCGAGCGCAGCGCCGACGCCGTCACGGCTGCCCTCGCCGATGACGTGCAGTGTGACCCCGCAGACCGGGCCGGGGCGCCCGTCGGGCCCTGGTGCCGCCGTGAGCAGGTCCAGCACCAGGGCGTGCTCGAGCACCTCGATCCCCGGGTCGTTGCGGACCGCCTCGAGCTGGGCGACGAGCGCGCGGGAGATCTCCGCTCCGGTCGCGTCTCCCCCGGCGTGCGCGATGCGATCGGCGTGGTGGCCGCCCTCGCGGGTCAGCGAGATCACCCCGTCCGATCCGTGGTCGAAGCGAGCGCCGAGCGCCATCAGCTCGCGGACCCGTTCCGGGCCCTCGGTGACGAGGACCTCGACCGCGACGGGGTCGCAGAGACCCGCCCCGGCGACGAGGGTGTCGCTCAGGTGGGCCTGGGGGCTGTCCTCCGGGTCGAGGGCCGCGGCGATCCCGCCCTGCGCCCAGACCGTCGAGCCCGAGGCGAGCAGGCCCTTGGTCACGAGCAGCACCTTGGGCACCCGGTTGCGCAGCCGCAGGGCCGCCGTCAGGCCGGCGATGCCGGAGCCGACGACGATCACATCGGCCTCGACGGTCCAGCCGGGGGTCGGCCCGGCCAGCCGGGCGGCGAGCCTCATCGCCCCGCTCCCCAGGCGAGCGCGGAGGTCAGCAGGCCCGGCTGGGCCGCGCCCGGGTCCGAGCCGCGGTGCAGGATCCGGTTCTCCGCGTCCACATGCACGACGTGCGGGGCGTAGGTCCGGGCCTCGGCGTCGCCGAGCAGGCCGTAGGCGATGACGATGACGACGTCCCGCGCGCCGATCAGGTGCGCGGCCGCGCCGTTCACGCAGACGACCCCCGAGCCGTGCTCGCCGGCGATCGCGTAGGTCGTCAGCCGAGCCCCGTTCGTCACGTCGACCACGTCGACCTGCTCGCCGGGCAGGATGTCGGCCGCCTCGAGGAGGTCGAGGTCGACGGTGATCGAGCCGACGTAGTGCAGGTCGGCTGCGGTCACCGTCGCGCGATGGATCTTGCCGGTCATCATCGTGCGCATCCGGGTTCCCTGGCTCATCGGTGCTCCTGAGGTGCGAGGTCGAGCAGCAGGTTGTCGATCAGTCTCGTCGCAGCGACGTGCGCGGCGAGGGCGAGCAGGGCCGGGCCCCGGTGATCGGGGCCGACGTCGAGGGCCGAGCGAGGGTCGACGAGGGCGACGTAGTCGATCTCGAGATCGGGGACCACGGCGAGGAGATCCGTCGCGGCCGCCAGCACCGCCGGGGCGGACCGACCCGCACCGGCGGCGAGCTGCGCGCTGCTCAGCGCTGCCGGAAGAGCAAGGGCCGTCCGGCGCTCGGCAGCGCTCAGGTAGGCGTTGCGCGAGGACAGCGCGAGCCCGTCGGCGTCGCGGACGATCGGCGCCCCGACGATCTCGACGGGCACGTCCAGGTCGGCCACCATCCGGCGGACGGCCATCAGCTGCTGCGCGTCCTTCTGCCCGAAGACGGCGACGTCGGGCGACGTCAGGTGCAGCAGCTTGAGGACGACGGTGAGCACGCCGTCGAGGTGCCCCGGACGGGACACCCCCTCGAGGATCGCGCCGATCCGGCCGGCGCTCACGGTGACCACCGGGTCGCCGTCGTACATCTGCCCGACGTCGGGCGCGAACACGAGGTCGGCACCCCCGGAGGTCAGGAGCGCGACGTCCGAGTCCAGGTCCCGCGGGTAGCGGTCCAGGTCCTCGCCCGGCCCGAACTGCAGCGGGTTGACGAAGACCGTCACGACGACCTCGTCCGCGAGCTCGCTCGCCAGCCGGACCAGCGAGAGGTGGCCGGCGTGCAGCGCACCCATGGTCATCACGACCGCGCGACGGCGCCCAGGACGGGTGCTGTCGCCGAGGGCCGCAGCGAGCTCGGCGCGGGTCCGCACGACGGTGGTCACGGTGAGTCCTCCGAGGTCAGCACGTCGAGCAGGCGTTCGGCCTGCTCCTGGGTGAGCCGACCGCCGCGCAGCGCCCTGACGGTGGTCGCCCGCGCGAGGGCGCGGTAGCTCGGCGGGAGGTCGGCGGTCGAGGGGTCCCGGCCGGCGAGCCGCGCGAGCTCAGCGAGGTGCGCCCCGACGGTCCCGACGTCGCCGCGGACGACCGGACCGGTGAGCGAGGAGACCCCCGCCCCGTCGGCGCCGGCGCCGCGCACGGCCCCGTCGAGGGCTGCTCCGAGGAGCGGTCCGAGCAGCCGGCCCGGCTCGTCGATCCCGGCGGCGACCAGGGCCTGGGCCGCCTGGGCGACGAGCACGACCAGATGGTTCGACCCGTGGGCGAGGGCCGCGTGGTAGAGGCCACGCGCCTCCTCGGCGACGACGACGGGCTCACCGCCGATCTCGACGACCAGCGCCTGGCCGATCGGGAGCACCGGAGCGGGGCCGGTCACAGCGAAGGTCGCGCCGACGATGCGCGCGAGGTCGAGCGAGGTGCCGGTGAAGGTCATCGCCGGATGGATCGCGAGCGGGATCGCGCCGGCAGCAGCAGCCGGGGCGAGAACCGAGGTGCCACGGGCGCCGGAGACGTGCACGACGATCTGGCCGGGCTGCCAGGCGCCGAGCGTCGCGAGGCCCTCGACCAGACCCGGCAGCGCATCGTCCGGGACCGTGAGCAGGACGAGCTCGGCCCGCTCGACCACCTGCGGGACCTCGAGCAGCGGCACCCCGGGGAGCAGGGTGTCGATGCGCTCGCGACTGTCGGCGGAGATGCCGCTCGCGCCGACCACCGCATGTCCGGCCGCACGCAACGCGCTGCCCAGGACCGCCCCGACCCGGCCGGCCCCGACGATCCCGACACCCAGCCGGCCCGAGCGCGCACCCGGCGCGGTCATCCCTCGCCTCGGTCGTGGGCCGGCGGCGGCGGCGGGTAGGCCATCGGCGGCGGCGGAAGATGGGTCACCGGCGGCAGCGGCGGCGGCGGCGGCGGGTAGGTCACCGGCGGCGGCGTGCCGACCCCGGTGGGCGGGACCACCACCGGCCGCATCCACTGCTCCGGGGCCGCATGCGCGCGCGCGTGCCGGGAACGGGCGGCCTGGGCGTCAAGGAGCGCGGCTGCGGCCGCCGTCCCGAGGTGCTCGACGACGGGCCGGACGGGGCCGGTGGTCGAGTGCAGCGTCACGGTCGCGAGCCCGAGCCTGCGCTGGAGCGGGCCCTGGTGCAGCCCGAGCGACTGGGTCCGCTCGTGGGGGACGATGTCGACCCTGCGATGGAGCCGACCGCGCCGGATCAGCACGGCACGGTCCGTCAGGACGTAGCCGTTGCGTCGCCAGGAGATCGGGTCGAGCCAGCGAGCCCTGGCCGGGCTCGTCACGAAGCCCTGAGCCCGGCCGGTTCCGGACATCGCCTCGTCGAGCACCGTGCGCGGGTCCTCGGCCCCGAGATCGGGCAGGACGAGCCAGAGGGTCAGCAGCGCCTCGGCGCGCGTGCCGACCGGCAGCAGGACCGTCTCCGATGCCTTGTTCTCCTCCTTCACGTACCCGGCGATGTTCATCTCGACGCGCCACCAGTCGCGGCCCCGCCAGAAGAAGGGCTGCATGATGCGCACGGCCTGCACCCGGCCCGGAGGCACCGTCTGCGCCCGCGACTCCAGCAGGCCGTGCCGCAGGCGGATGCCGTCGGGAGACTGCGCCACGCGGAAGCCGAACTCCGAGCTGAATCGCTGCCAGAGGAATCCGGCGATCGGGAAGAGCCCGACGACGAGGCTGAAGGTCAGTCCCGGCTCGCGGACGACGACACTGGCGACGACGACCACCACGGCGGCGCCGATCACACCGATGACGAAGCCGGAGCGCAGCAGCGAGCCGATCAGCGTCCCCGCCTCGACGGAGAGGATCTGCCGCTCGGGCGCCGCCGCCGCCGGCTCGCCGTCCTGGGACTCGAGCCCCGCTGCGCGCGCGAGCAGGGTGCTGCGCAGCTGCTCGGCATCCTGCTGACGGAGGTAGGCGAGGCTGACCGAGGAGTTCGCCCCGCCGGCCACCTCGAACCTCAGCTCGGCGAGGCCGGTGAGCCGTGCCAGCAGCGGCTGGACGAGGTCGATGCCCTGCACGCGGTCGAGTCGTGCCGAGCGCTGACGCCGGAAGAGCACGCCCGACTCGAGGTAGACCGTGTCGTGGTCGACCGCATAGCGGGTCATCCGCCACGCGACGAAGGCGTAGCCGAAGCCGAGCACCAGCGCGATGCCGAGGACCCCGAGGATCGGCCCGGGCCCGACGTCGCGAGAGAGCTCCTGGTAGGAGGTCACATTGACGCCGACCTGCTGCACGAGGACCGCGAGCAGCACCGCGATGACCTTCCACCCCTTGATCGCCGGGGTGATCGGGTGCACCCGGAGCCAGGTGAGCTCGAGGTTCACAGACCCGCCAGCCGGGCCTCGCCGCGCGCGGCGAGACGGTCACGCAGGCGCGAGGCCTCGGCGGGCGCCAGTCCGGGGATGGCGGCGTCGCTGCTGGCCGAGGCGGTGTGCAGCTGGACCCGGGCGACCCCGGCGAGCCGGTCGAGCGGGCCGGCGTGGACGTCGACGAACTGCAGGCGCCCGTAGGGCACCACGACGAGGTTGCGCATCATCACGCCGCGCCGGATGAGCAGGTCGTCGTCCCGTTCGGCGTACCCCAGGGCGTGCACCTGGCGAGGGATGAGCAGGGCGAGCCAGAGGCCGAGGAGGGCGATGACCCCCGGCACGGCCCAGAGGGCAGCAAGACCGCTCAACGCCGCAGCGACGACCCCGCCCAGGAGGGGCAGCACGAGCACCATCGCGAGCGTCGCGAGCCGCACCGTCGTCAGACGCGGCGAGACCGGAGCCCACTGGACGCCGATCGGGTCGAACGGGCTCGGGTCCATGGGGCGGTCGCTCATGACCGACATCCTCCCACCGCTCGGCACGCCGTGGCGGCGCACCTGCCCTCGCCGGCCTCAGGCCGGTGATCCGGCCGTCCCGGCCGGGGCCCCTGGCTCGCCGTCCTGCGGCGGCGGGATACGGCACCAGCGCTCGACCACGAGCCCGGTCACCGCCAGGACGGCCGAGGCGAGCAGGGCGAGGGCCGCAGCGGCGGCCACCTCCCGGCGCGCGGTGATCTCGAGATCGCGCAGGACCAGCAGGACGTGACCGCCGTACCACCCGCTGAGCAGGGCGCCCGTGTAGGACGCCGCCGTCGCGAGCACCACGGTGCGCGCGGCGAGCAGCGGGTCCAGGCCGGGGCGCTTGCCCCGCACGAACTGCCGGACGTTCCACCCTGCCAGGCCGACGCCGATGGCGATGGCCATGACGACCACCGAGGAGAGCATCGACGGCGGAAGGACGGTCGCCCCACGCCCCTCGACCAGACGCAGCAGTCCGTAGCTTCCGACGGCGGCCAAGGCTGCCACCAGCACGAGGCGCGGCCACGGGGTCACCCGCATCACGGCGCCTCCGGGCTCGTCCACCAGTCGAGGGCGAGCCAGCGGATCCCGTCCCGGTCGGGTGCTGTCGTGGCGAGAAGGGCGACCGGTCCACCGCCGAGGCCGGGGAGCACCGCGTCGGGGTCGATCTGCGCCCAGGGCTCGAGAACGAAGGCGCGGGCGTGAGCGCGCGGGTGCGGAAGCTCGAGGTCATCGGTCACGGCGAGCACCGAGCCGTAGCGGATGAGGTCGACGTCGAGCGTCCTCGGACCCCAGTGCTCCTCGCGGACCCGGCCGTACGCCTCCTCGATCGCCTGGCAGGCGTGCAGCAGCGCGCGGGGGCTCAGCGTGCAGCTGGCCAGCACGATCGTGTTGAGGAAGTCCGGCTGGTCGGGGCCGCCCACGGACCCCGTCCGGGCGAGCGGCGCGATCGCGGTGACCTGGAGCCCGTCGATCATGGCGAGGTCGGCGATCGCCCGGCGCAGCGTCTCCTGGCTCGGACCGAGGTTCGAGCCGAGGGCGAGCACGACGGCAACCGGCTCCGCCGGCGCCTCGTCCAGGTGGTCGACGGGACCCGGGTCGTCGACGGGGATCGTCATCGCAAGACCTGGCAGCACCGGGAGCACCAGGAGGTCGGGGAAGCCCGGTGTCGCGGCGGGTGCCGCCGGAGCCGCGGGCACCGGGGCCAGATGGGCCGGTGCGGCCGCTGCGACCCCATGGTCGAGGGCCGAGGAGTACGCGGGCACGGCGACGACGGCGGGGTGCCGACGATCGCGGTGCACCTCGACCGTCACGTCGGCGAAGGGCACCGTGATGGGTGCGCTCGGCTTGTGGACCACGACGTCGACGCCGGCCACCGTCGGGTCGGCGAGCGCGAGCGCTGCGATCCGCTCGGCGACGGTCTCGATCAGGTCGGCGGGGTCGCCGGCGAGGATCTGGGCGACACCCGTGGCGAGCGCGCCGTAGTCGACGGTCAGGTCGAGGCGGTCGGTCGCGGCGGCCTCGCGGGTGTCGAGGTGGAGCACGACGTCGGCCACGAACTCCTGACCGTCACGTCGTTCCTCGGGGAAGACACCGTGGAATCCCGTCGCCCGCACCCCGGTGAGCCGGATCCGGTCCCCGGCGAAGCGGTGGTCGGTGCCGTCAGCCACGATCGTCTCCTGTCGTCCGTCCGGCCGGACTCCCGGCCGAGACCCATGCCGCTGCGACCCGGACCGCGTCGGCGGTCGCCGGGACCTCGTGCACGCGGACGCACCACGCTCCGGCCGCGGCCGCCAGTGCGCTCACCGCTGCGGTGGCGCGGTCACGCTCCTGCGGCGCGACGGGGGCGCCGCCGTCCCCTGCGAGCAGGTGACCGAGGAACCGCTTGCGGCTCGCCCCGACCAGCACGGGGAGGCCGACGGAGGCCAGCTCGTCAAGGTGGGCGAGGAGGGGCCAGTTGTCCGACCCCCGCTTCGCGAAGCCGAGCCCCGGGTCGAGCACGATCGACTCCCGCGCCAGGCCGGCGGCCTCCGCCTGCGCCACCCGCTCGACAAGCTCGGCGCGCACCTGGGCGACCACGTCGTCGTAGGTGGCCAGCCCGTCCATCACGTCCGAGGGACCCCGCCAGTGCATCGCGACGTAGACGGCACCGCTGCGCGCGACGGTCGCATGCATCCGCGGGTCGCCGAGCCCGCCGGTGACGTCGTTGACGATCGCCGCACCGGCCTGGACGGCCTCGGCGGCGAGCTCGGAGCGGGAGGTGTCGATGCTCACGACGGCCCCGGCCTCGACGAGGGCGCGAAGGACGGGCAGGACCCGCTCGCGCTCCTCGTCGAGCGGGACCCGTGCCGCGCCGGGCCTCGTCGACTCCCCGCCGAGGTCGAGCACGTCGGCACCCTCCTGCATCAGCCGCATGCCGTGCTCGATCGCGGCCGAGGGCTCGAACCACCGGCCGCCGTCGCTGAAGGAGTCCGGAGTCACGTTGACGACGCCCATGACGAGCGTGCGGTCGAGCTCCGTGAGACGGGCCGGCAGCGGTGCCGGATGGCGGGAGCTCACCGCCCCAGCGTAGGGCGGCCCGGGTTCCACGGTGGCCTGCTACCTGGCCAGGATGAGGCTCATCGCCTCGGCCCGGGTCGGCCCGCTGCGCATCTGGCCGCGGACCGCCGAGGTGACCGTCCGGGTCCCTGCCGTCTTCACCCCGCGCATCGACATGCACAGGTGCTCGCACTCGACCACGACGATCACTCCGGCGGCGCCGAGGATCTCGCACATCGCGTCGGCGACCTGAGAGGTCAGTCGCTCCTGGACCTGCGGGCGCCGCGCGTAGACGTCGACGAGCCGCGCGAGCTTCGAGAGGCCGGCGATCCGGCCGTCCTTCCCGGGGATGTACCCGACGTGCGCGACGCCGTGGAACGGCGCCAGATGGTGCTCGCAGGTGGAGTAGACGGGAATGTTCTTGACCAGCACCATCTCGTCATGACCGAGGTCGAAGGTCGTGGTGAGCACGTCCTGCGCGTCGAGGTACAACCCGGCGAACATCTCGGCATAGGCGCGCGCGACCCGGCCAGGGGTCTCCCTCAGCCCGTCCCGATCCGGGTCCTCGCCCATCGCGACGAGCAGCTCGCGGACGGCGGCCTCGGCTCGGGCATGGTCGAAGGCCGGTCGGGCCGCTGCCCGCGCGGACGGGACGACGACGGTTCGGCCGGCGCTCCCGTCGGCGGCCGGCGAGGTCGGCGTCTCGTGGGGCAGGTCGGTGTCGGGCAGGTCGGTGTCGGGCAGCCAGCTCGTCACAGGGACGGTCCCGTCTCGATGGTCCCGCCGGGAGCGACCTCGCCGACCGGCGCGGCCGGGTGCTCAGGATGGGCGCCGGCGGCCTCGTCCTGCGGGATCACGGCGTGACCGTTGCTCGCGGCTCGCTCGGCGGCCGTCTGCACGGGCGGGACGTCGGAGACACCGCGCTCGGGGTCGGCGAGCCACACGTCGCGTGGCTCGCGCTTGACCACCGGGGCGAAGATCTCGGCGAGCTCCGCCTGGTTGAGGGTCTCCCGCTCGAGGAGCTGGGTGACGAGCTCGTCGAGGACCGGGCGGTACTCCTGCAGGATCTGCCATGCCTCGTCGTGCGCGAAGTCCATGAAGCGACGGACCTCGACGTCGACGACGGCGGCGACCTGCTCGGAGTAGTCCCGGCCGTGGCCCATGTCGCGACCCATGAAGACCTCACCGCTGTCCTGGCCGAGCTTCACCGCGCCCACGCGGTCGCTCATCCCGTACTGGGTGACCATCTTGCGTGCGGTGGCGGTGGCCTTCTCGATGTCGTTGGACGCGCCCGTCGTCGGGTCGTGGAACACGAGCTCCTCGGCGACCCGGCCACCCATCGCGTAGGCGAGCTGGTCGAGCAGCTCGTTGCGCGTGATCGAGTACTTGTCCTCCGACGGCATGACCATCGTGTAGCCCAGGGCCCGGCCGCGGGGAAGGATCGTCACCTTCGTGACGGGGTCGGTGTAGCGCAGGGTCGCCGCGACCAGGGCGTGGCCGCCCTCGTGGTACGCGGTGATCTTGCGCTCCTTGTCGTTCATCAGCCGGGTCCGCTTCTGGGGGCCGGCGACGACACGGTCGATCGCCTCGTCGAGCTCGTGGTTGCCGACGACGACGCCGGCGGTGCGCGCGGTGAGCAGCGCGGCCTCGTTGAGCACGTTCGCCAGGTCGGCGCCGGTGAACCCGGGCGTGCGCTTGGCGACGGCGTGCAGGTCGACGTCGGGCGCCATCGGCTTGCCCTTCGAGTGCACCTGGAGGATGCGCTCGCGTCCACGCAGGTCGGGGGCGTCGACAGAGACCTGACGGTCGAAACGACCGGGGCGCAGCAGGGCAGGGTCGAGGATGTCCGGACGGTTCGTCGCAGCGATGAGGATGACGTTCGCGTTCACGTCGAAGCCGTCCATCTCGACGAGCATCTGGTTGAGCGTCTGCTCGCGCTCGTCGTGGCCGCCGCCCATGCCGGCCCCGCGGTGACGTCCGACGGCGTCGATCTCGTCGATGAAGATGATGGCCGGCGCGTTCTGCTTGGCCTGGTCGAACAGGTCGCGCACCCGCGAGGCACCGACGCCGACGAACATCTCGACGAAGTCCGAGCCGGAGATCGAGTAGAACGGGACCCCGGCCTCACCGGCGACAGCTCGCGCCAGGAGCGTCTTGCCGGTACCGGGCTGGCCGTAGAGCAGGACGCCCTTGGGGATCTTCGCGCCGACCGCCTGGAACTTGGCCGGGTCGGCGAGGAAGTCCTTGATCTCCTCGAGCTCCTCGACGGCCTCGTCCACCCCGGCGACGTCGGCGAAGGTGACCTGCGGGGTCTCCTTGCTGACGAGCTTGGCGCGCGACTTGCCGAACTGCATGACGCGCGAGCCGCCACCCTGCATCCGGGACATGAGGAACCAGAACAGCCCGAGGATGATGAGGAAGGGCAGGACGAAGCCGACGAGCGACTGCCACCACGTGGTGGTCGGGACGGTCGAGTTGAACCCGCCCTTGGGGTCGGCGGCCGTGACGGCGGCGACGACGCTCGGGCCCTGCGGCTCGACGTAGTAGAACTGCACGTTCTTCCCGTAGTCCTTGCCGTCGGCGACATAGCTCGCCGAGAGGGTCAGGTCGACGCGCTGCTGACCGTCGGTGATCAGCGCCTGCTCGACGGTGTCGCCCTTGAGCAGGGCGAACCCTGCGGAGGTGTCGATCCGCTGGACCGTCTGCGTCGCGAAGGAGGACGCAGCGATGGCGAGGATGATGACCGCGGCAGCGATCCAGATGACGGGGCCCTTGGTGAGGCGCTTGAGATTCATCGGCGGCGGGGCGCGTGCCCCGGTCCCTCCTGCTCGCACGGCTGGTCTGGCCTGCAGGTTACCCGCTGACCCTGGAGCCGGCCTCCGTGTTCGCCCAGGGCGGCATCAGCGGGCGCACCGGCGCCCTGCTGACGTGAGCCGGAGGGCGACGACGGAAGGCGTCGGCCTCAGTCGGCGTAGACGTGCGGGGCGAGCGTGCCGACGAACGGCAGGTTGCGGTAGCGCTCGGCATAGTCGAGCCCGTAGCCCACGACGAACTCCGTCGGGATGTCGAACCCGACGTAGCGCACCGCGACGTCGACCTTGGCGGCCTCCGGCTTGCGGAGCATCGCTGCGACCTCGACGGTCGCCGGACCGCGGCTGCGCAGGTTCGACAGCAGCCAGGAGAGCGTGAGCCCGGAGTCGACGATGTCCTCGACGATCAGCACATGCCGACCGGTCAGGTCGGAGTCCAGGTCCTTGAGGATCCGCACGACACCGGAGGACGTGGTGCCGGCGCCGTAGGAGGAGACCGCCATCCAGTCCATCTGGACAGGAGAGCGCAGTCGGCGCGCGAGGTCGGCCATGACCATGACCGCGCCCTTGAGCACCCCGACGAGCAGGACCTCACGGCCGGCGTAGTCGGCGTCGATCTGCTCCGCGAGCTCGTCGAGCCGCCCCTGGAGCTGGGCCTCGGTCAGGAGCACCCGCTCGAGGTCGTCGCCCATGTCCGCTGCGTCCACCGTCGCACTCCCTAGCTCGTGATCTGGGGTGCCAGCCTCCCATACCGGCGAGCCACCGTGACCCCGGGAGCGTGCACCGGGCCCTGGCCGGACCAGGCCGTGACGAGGGCGTCAACGGCGAGGACGTGGCTCGCCGTGACCGAACCCGCCGGACCGCCCCAGTCGAGGAGGGCCCGGTGCAGGGCGCGGCGACGCAGGGCGTCGGGCGCTGCGGCGAGCGTCGCGACGTCGACGGCGGCCTCGTCAGGGCGCCCGACGGCCGTGCCGTCCGGCACGCCGCCGGCGCGTGCGCGCTCCAGGAGGTCCTCGGCCAGCGCGTCGAGGACCTCGCCGTCGGCGCGGAGCAGCGCGGCGGTCCGGGCCAGGGCCTGCGGGACGGTCGCACCGAGGACGTCGGCCAGCACCGGCAGGACGCGGTGGCGGATCCCGGCCCGCCGGTTCGGACCACCGACGTTCGTCGGGTCGTCCCAGGGATCGAGGCCCTGGGCGGCGCACGCCTCGTGCACCACCTCGCGGGGCAGGTCGAGCAGCGGGCGCCGCAGCAGCCCGCGCACCGGCGCCATCCCGGCAAGGGACCGGGTCCCCGAGCCGCGAGCCAGCGAGAGCAGCACGGTCTCGGCCTGGTCGTCCAGCGTGTGCCCGAGCAGGACGGCCACCGCCCCGAGCCGGCCCGCGGCGTCCTCGAGCGCCGCATAGCGAGCGGTCCGCGCCGCCGCCTCGGGCCCCCCGGCGCCGCCGACCACGACCGGGACGACCTCGACGGGATCGAGCCCGAGCGCACCGCACTGCGCAGCGGCCCGCTCGGCGACCCGGTCGCTGCCCTCCTGGAGCCCGTGGTCGACGACCACAGCCCCCGCACGCAGCCCTGAGCGCTGCGCGACGAAGGCGAGTCCTGCGGCGAGCGCGAGGGAGTCCGGACCGCCCGAGCAGGCGACCAGGACCAGGGGCGGCGGCGACTCGGTTCGGGTCGGCACCAGGTCGGCGAGCGCGGCCCGGACCGCCGAGCGGACGCGGGCGACGGCGGGATGCGGACCGCTCACGGGGCCTTCGTCCGCCGCAACCACTGGTCGGGCTGGTCGATCTCCGCCGGGGTGGGCAGCGACGAGGGACCGGACCAGACCCGTTCGAGGGCGTCCCGGTCGGCACGGCGCACCGCCCGCACGAAGTCGGCGCCGCGCCGGTACTGGTCGAGCTTGGCGTCGATCCCCAGCAGCCGGCGCAGCGGGGTGCCCTGGCCGGCGGCGCGCCGCGCGGTCATTCTCGCCCGGAGGCTGCGCGCACTCGGGACGGCACCGGGTGGCAGGTCGTCCATCGTCACGTCGGCATGCCCCTCGAGCAGCGACATCGTCGCGACCAGGTGGGCGGCCCGCACCCGCTGCTCGGCCGGCAGGAGCGCGCCGAGCGGCCCGAGCCCGTCATCGGAGGTTCTCGAGCCCGAGCCGCGCGTGCGGGCGCGCAGCGCGTCGAGGATCCCGCGCAGCTCATCGGTGCCGTCGAGCTCGGCCTGCAGGGCGGCGAGCTCGCCGCGCACATGGCCCGCCAGCCACGGGGCGGCCGCGAACTGCAGGGCATGCGTCTGCTCGTGCACGCAGATCCACAGCCCGAAGTCGGCAAGGTCGGCGCCCATCGAGGTGCCCACCTGGAGGATGTTCGGCGCGACGAGCGCGAGCCGTCCGCCGGGCTCGTCGGTGCCGTACGGGTCGAACTGGCCGAGGACCCGGCTGGACAGCGCGGCGAGGAGCCCGGCGACCTCGGCGGTGACGGGCCAGCCCGTGGGGCCGGAACCCGCGCCGGCGGGCTCGTCAGGCGAGGCAGGACCGGCCAGCAGGGCGGCGAAGGAGCCCGCGGCGACCCGTGCCCAGCCGGGTCGGTCGACGACGAGGATCGTCGCTGCCGGGGTCTCGGCCGGCAGGGCGTCACCGAAGCCTGCCGCCCTGCGCGCGAAGGGAAGGGCTCGCTCACCGGCCGCCCTGAGGTCGGCGACGAGGCTCCGCAGCTCGGTCCGCTCGGCTGTCGGTCCGGCTGACGCGAGGCGGCCGGCCCAGCGCGCGGCCCGCTCCGCGTCGATCGTCGGCGTCATCCGCTGCACCCGCACGCCGCAAGACGCCCGACGAAGGCGTCGATCGCCGACCGCGGGCCGAGCTGACCGCCCGGCGGCGTCGCATCGGCGAGCACGGCGAAGGCGAGGAACCGGCCGTCCACCGTCTGGACCGTCCCCGCGAGCGAGGTGACACCAGGGAGCGAACCCGTCTTGGCTCGCACCAGACCGGCGGCCGCCGGCGAGATCGACCGGTCACTGAGCGTCCCGGTCCAGCCGGCGACCGGGACGTCGAGCACGAGCGAGCGCAGGGTCGGCACGCTCGTGGCGGCCCTGAGCAGCGCGACCAGAGTGTCCGCGGGGATCCTGGTGAGAGCCGAGAGCCCGCTGCAGTCCCGCAGCGTGACGCCCGTGACGTCGACGAGCAGGCCCACCGCCTGACGGACGGCTGTCGTCGCGCCGTCGAAGCTGCCGGGCAGACCGCGCGAGACCGCGACCAGCCGTCCGATCGCCTCGGCGAGCGTGTTGTCCGAGACCCGGAGCATGTGGGCGACGACGTCGCGGACCGGGGCCGACTCGACCCTGGCGAGCTCGATCGCCCCGGCCGCAGCCGTTGCCCGCGTCGGTGCGCCGTCGACGGTGATCCCCTCGGCAGCCAGCGCAGTCGCGAGCAGGCCCGCTGCGGCGAGCGCCGGGTCGGGGGAACGGGGCGGGTACTCCTCGTCCGGGCGCGTCTTGGCGACGTCGACCTCGACCGAGGCCACGCCGGCGACGTACCCGGCTGCGATGTCGGAGGCCTTCCAGTCGGGGTGCAGCAGCGGCCCGCTGAAGAGCGTGTCGTCCACGGCGAGCGTGACGGTCGTCGTGCCGGCCCGACGCAGCGCGAGCGCGGCCCGGGCGGCGAGATCGGCGAGACCGGCACGGCCCACCGTCGCGGCCGGGTCACCTGCACCGGCGGCGAGCAGGACGTCCCCACCGCCCACCAGGACGAGCCGGCCGGGTGCGGGCTGCACGAGGGTGGTCGGGAGGGTTGTCGCTGCCCCGAGCACGGTGAGGGCGGCAGCAGCCGTCAGGAGCTTCGCGGTGGACGCCGGGGTGCGCGGGGTCGTCGCCGACACCTGCGCCAGCACGGTCCCGGTCAGCACGTCGGTGACCTCCACCCCGGTCGACCCGCCCATCCGGGAGTCGGCGGCGAGCGCGTCGGCCCAGGCCTGGACCGTCGCTGCGTCGGGGGCAGGCGCCGCCGGGTCGAGTCCGGGCGGCACGTCGAGGAGCGCTGGGGCGCCGGCGGCGCCCGGTGCGGTGGGGAACGGGGATGCGGGTGCGGGGACCGGCGCCGTGGTGAGCACCCCGGGGACCAGGTCGTAGGCGTCGGCCGCTCCGTACCCCACACCGGCCAGCAGCAGGACGGAGACCAGGACGGCGGCCACCGCGCCCTTCCTGGCCATGCGCACCTCCGCGTTCCTTCGCCCTCGCGACCCGCTCACCGGCCTCGTCCCGTCCGCCGGGAGCACCGGGCGCGTACCGGCATCGCCGCCGGTGCGTCACACTAGGTCACAGCACACCACAGCACGGCACGCCCTGCGGCGTGCCGTCGGCCGAGGGAGAACCGTGGAGTTCGACGTCACGATCGAGATCCCCAAGGGGCAGCGCAACAAGTACGAGGTCGACCATGTGACCGGGCGGATCCGCCTGGACCGCATGCTCTTCACCTCCACGCGCTACCCCGACGACTACGGCTTCATCGACGGGACGCTCGGCGAGGACGGCGACCCGCTCGACGCGCTCGTCCTGCTCGAGGAGCCGACCTTCCCCGGCTGCCTGATCCGCTGCCGCGCGCTCGGCATGTTCCGGATGCGCGACGAGGCCGGCGGCGACGACAAGGTGCTCTGCGTGCCGACGGGCGACCAGCGCGCCTCCTGGCGTCAGGACATCGACGACGTCTCGGAGTTCCACCGCCTGGAGATCCAGCACTTCTTCGAGGTCTACAAGGACCTGGAGCCCGGCAAGTCCGTCGAGGGCGCCCACTGGGTGGACCGGGCGGCCGCCGAGGTCGAGATCCAGAACTCGCGTCAGCGGGCGATCGACCGCGGGTACTACGACCACCACTGAGTCGTCCCCGCAGCATCTGCACAGAACCGTCACGGCGCTGTCATCGTGCCGACCTCTGCTGTTCATCCACCACTCGTAGCCTGCTGGGACCGGTCCCGTCACGAGTGGGCCCCGGGGCGTCCGCGATCCCACCGGGCGCGACGACCACGCGAGGTGGACCATGCCCGAGTTCCTGCTGATCGACGGCCCGTTGGCCGGCGAGATGCTCTCGTTCGCCGAGGCCCCCGTTCGCGGGGAGCTGATCGAGGTCGAGGTCGTCGACGTCGGCCAGCAGGACATCCCGAGGCATGACTACGTCGTGGAGTCGGCGGCGCGCTGGCGTCGGCCGGGCCGCCTGCGGCACTCCGTCAGGCGCGGCGCCGCCTGAGCGTCAGGGCCGTCCTGCATACGACATCGTCCCGGCCCAGCGGATCGCAGTGACGCGGAGGGCGACGCCAGGCCGTGGCGCCTCGACCATCTGGTTGCCGCCGACGAACATCGCGACATGCGTGATGCTCGAGGGGTCAGAGGTGTCGCTCCCCCAGAAGATGAGGTCGCCGGGGCGCATCGAGTCGTAGCTGATCTTGAGGACCTGCCGGTACTGGTCGCGGGAGGTGCGGCTGATGCCCACTCCCGCCGCTCGCCAGGCCTCGCTCGTGAGCCCCGAGCAGTCGAAGGAGTCCGCGCCGGCCGTCCCCCACCCATAGGGCTTGCCGACCTGGGCGACCGCCCAGTCGACGGCCGCCTGCCCCTGGCCGGCCGAGCCGCGCTGCGAGCCGGTGCCGAGGCCGTACGGGGCCGGGCTGCTCGGGGTCGGTGTCGGTGTCGCGACGGGCGGCGTCGCTGTCGCGACCGGCGGGGTCGGCGTCGCGACAGGGGCCGGGGTCGCCGTGGTGGGCGCGCCGGTGGTCGGCGCGGCCGTCGTCGGTGAAGCAGGGGCGGCGGGCACCGTCGGCACCGGGTTCGCTACCGGGGTGGCCGGGGTGGCGGTCGCCGTCGTCGTGGCATGGGCGGCGCGCGCTGCGGCGTCGGCCCGCGCCGCGCGCTCGGCGTCGAGCGTCGCCTGCCGGGCCCGCTCCACCTCCACCGAGGTGTCGCGCCGCGCGGCAAGCTCGGCGATGAGCTCCGTCCGGTGCGCGGCGACTGCGGCGACCTTGGCCTCCGCTGCCGCCTGCGCCGCGGCGGCTGAGTCGAGGGCTGCCTGGGCCTGCGCCGCCGACTCCTCGGCGTCGGCTGTGGCGGCGGCGGCGCGCAGGCCGAGGGTCGACGCGACGGCCGTGGCGGCCTGGAAGCGCTGGACCGCCTGCTCGGCGCGCTGGCCGAGCTTGTCGATGGCGGTCGACCGCGCGAGGTAGTCGTCAAGACCGTCGGCGGAGAGCAGCGCCGACATGCCGTCCATCGAGCCGCCGGAGCGGTACGCCTCCAGCGCGATCGAGCCGAGGTCCGCCCTGGCGGCCTCCTGCTGACCGGTCGCTGCGTCGAGCTGGGTGGCGGCGAGCGCGCTCGCCGCCCGTGCGGAGTCGCGGTCGACGATCGCCTGCGTGTAGGCCTCACCGGCACCGTCGACAGCCGTCCAGGCCGCGTCGAGCTCGCTCTGCTGGACGGCGAGCTCGAGCTCGATCCGGGCGACCGCCGTCGCGGCCGAGGCCACGGCGGCGTGCGCTGCGGCGACCGTTCCGGCGGACGGGTCGGGGTCGGCGACGGAGGTGGCTGCGGAGGTGATGCCGGCGAGCAGGACGGCGACGACGGCAGCCGCCGCCCTCGGCACCGTTCGCCTCACGTCGACTCCCTCGTCCCGGGGCTCTCGGCCCGCGCACCACCAGCGGGCCGAAGGCCCGCATCTCCCCGCCCGACCGTACTGGCTCGCGGAGGTGATTGTGAACACCTGTCACAGGAGCAACAGGATGAACATCCGCACCAGGAACGGTCTGCCCGTCTCATCGGCACCTCGGCGCGCCGCCTTGACTCACCAGGGCAGACCGGCGCCCTCCCCACGGGGACCGTCGGTCCCGATCCTGGCGCATCGTCCGGTGCATCCCAAGAAGTGAGACGACACTGGATCGCCCGGCGAGACAAGGCGTAGTGTCCCCGCCATGTCCCGCCGAATGTGCCGCTGAAGCGCACGTTCGGCGTGCCCGGAACCCGGTAGGACATCTGCGCGAAGGCGCCTCCACCGGCTGGGCCCGATCCCGACGTGCCATCCCTGTCTCGACCCCCTGCGGGCGACCGGGTGCAGCACGCTGCCCGTGGTCTCCCGCGCCCCACACCCCAGGAGCCCATGATGAGCAGTTCCAGCTGGTCCTTCGAGACCCGTCAGATCCACGCCGGTCAGCAGGTCGACGTCACCACCGGCGCCCGCGCGCTGCCGATCTACCAGACCTCCTCCTTCGTCTTCCCCGACGCGGAGACCGCAGCTGCCCGGTTCGCCCTCGGTGACCTCGGCCCGATCTACACCCGGATCGGCAACCCCACCCAGAGCGCGGTCGAGGACCGCATCGCCTCCCTCGAGGGCGGCGTCGCTGCGCTCCTCGTCGCGAGCGGTCAGGCAGCCGAGACGCTGGCGATCCTCAACATCGCCGAGGCGGGCGACCACATCGTCGCGAGCCCCTCGCTCTACGGCGGCACCTACAACCTGCTGCACTACACGCTGCCCAAGCTCGGCATCACGACGACGTTCGTGAGCGACCCGCACGACCCGCAGTCCTGGCGCGACGCCGTCCAGCCGAACACCAAGCTGTTCTTCGGCGAGACGATCCCGAACCCGAAGGCCGACGTGCTCGACATCGAGGCCGTCGCCGCCGTCGCCCACGAGGTAGGCGTGCCGCTCGTCGTCGACAACACCGTCGCCACCCCGTACCTGATCCGCCCGTTCGAGCACGGCGCCGACGTCGTCATCCACTCCGCGACGAAGTACCTCGGTGGGCACGGCACGGCGATCGGCGGCGTGATCGTCGACGGCGGCAGCTTCGACTATGCCCAGTACCCCGAGCGCTTCCCGAACTACAACACCCCCGACCCGTCCTACGGCGGCCTGGTCTACGCCCGCGACCTCGGGGTCGGCAGCGCCTTCGGTGCGAACCTCTCGTTCATCCTCAAGGCGCGCGTGCAGCTGCTGCGCGACCTCGGTGCGGCGATCTCCCCGTTCAACGCCTTCCTCATCGCCCAGGGCCTGGAGACCCTCTCGCTGCGCATCGAACGGCACGTCGCCAACGCCCAGGCGGTCGCGGAGTTCCTCGAGGCCAGGGAGGACGTCACCACCGTGCACTACGCGGGGCTCGCCTCGTCCCCGTGGAACGCCAACGCGAAGAAGTACGCCCCGCGCGGTGCCGGCGCCGTCGTCGCCTTCGAGATCGTGGGCGGTTCGGCGGCGGGCAAGGCCTTCGTCGACGGCCTCGAGCTGCACTCGCACGTGGCCAACATCGGTGACGTGCGCTCGCTCGTCATCCACCCGGCCACCACGACGCACAGCCAGCTCACGCCGGAGGAGCAGCTGAAGTCGGGCGTCACTCCCGGCCTGGTGCGCCTGAGCGTCGGCATCGAGAACATCGTCGACATCCTCGCCGACCTGGACGCGGGGTTCCGCGCCGCCAAGGGCGCCTGATGCCCGGCCCCTCCCGCCGGGTGGCCGGCGCACGTCAAGGGCTGCACGTCGTGCCCGGGACGCGTCGTGCCGCCTGGCGGGAGGGGGACACCGTCGGCCGGCGGCAGTTCGTCGACGTCGGCACGCTCGAGCTCGAGACGGGCGGACGCCTGGCCGGCGTCCGGCTCGCCTACGAGACCTGGGGGACGCTGTCCCCCGCCCGCGACAACGCCGTCCTGGTGCTGCACGCCCTCACCGGGGACTCGCACGTCAGCGGCCCCGCGGCGCCCGGTCACCTCACCTCCGGCTGGTGGGACACGCTCGTCGGCCCTGGCCGGCCGATCGACACCGACAGGTACTTCGTCGTCGCACCGAACGTCCTCGGCGGCTGTCAGGGCTCGACGGGTCCCTCCTCCCCCGCGCCCGACGGCCGGCCATGGGGCAGCCGCTTCCCCTTCGTCACCATCCGCGACCAGGTGAGCGCGGAGCTCACGCTGGCCGACCACCTCGGCATCGAGAGCTGGGCGGTGGTCCTCGGTGGCTCGATGGGCGGGATGCGCGCCCTGGAGTGGGCAGTCATGGCACCGGACCGCGTCCGCACGGTCATGCCGATCGCGTCGACGGCGCAGTCCACCGGCGACCAGATCGCCTGGGCGCACTCCCAGCTCGCTGCGATCCGGGCCGACCCCGCCTGGCACGGCGGCGACTACCACGACGTCGCCGACGGGCGGGGGCCCGTCGCGGGTCTCGGGATCGCCCGGCAGATCGCGCACACCACCTACCGCAGCGCCCTCGAGCTCGACGTCCGCTTCGGCCGCCGGGCCCAGGCGGACGAGCAGCCCCTGGGCGGCGGTGGCCGGTTCGCGGTGCAGTCCTACCTCGACCACCACGCCGACAAGCTCGTGAGCCGCTTCGACGCCGGCTGCTACGTCGTGCTCACCGAGGCGATCCTCACCCATGACGTCGGCCGGGGCCGCGGCGGGGTCGAGGCAGCGCTGCGCACCGTGACGGCCACGGCCCTCGTGGTCGCCGTCGACAGCGACCGCCTGTACCTGCCCGGCGAGTCGGCCCAGGTCGCCGAAGCGATCCCCGGGGCGCGGCTGGGGACCGTCCGCTCCGACTACGGGCACGACGGTTTCCTGGTCGAGGTCGACCAGGTCGGGGCGCTCGTGCGCGGAGCCCTCGACTCCTAGCATGTCCGGATGGGTGGACGGCAGAGCGAGGACGACCTGGGCCGGCTCGAGGCGACGCTGCGGCGGCAGTGGGTCCGCCTGCGCGCCTGGGTCGGCGAGCTGGACGAGGTGATCCGCCGCGAGCAGAGCGTCCTTCCCGAGTGGACGGTCGCCGAGCTCGTCGCCCACCTCGGCCGTGCGATGGACGCCCTGACCGCTGCCCGGCCGGCCCCCGAGCTCGCTCCCCTCACGCTCGGGGAGTACCTCGGCACGTACCCGGACCGCGCTGCGGAGATCGCCGCGACCAGTCGCGCGATCGCCGAGGAGATCCGCTTCGACCCGCTCGGCGCCGTCGACGCGATGGCGGCCGCGGCGTTCGCCCACCTCGACGAGCTGCGCAGGGGCGGGGGCGACGTCGTCGTCCAGGCCAGGCGCGGTCCGATCCTGCTCTCGGAGATGGTGCTCTCGCGGCTCGTCGAGCTCGTCGTTCACGGTGACGACCTGGCCAGGTCGACCGGCCGTGCCGGGGACGGGCCGCTGGACCCCGGGTCCGTCGACCTGGTCGCCACGACCCTCCTGGAGGTGCTGACCGACCGTGGCGGCTGGGACCTGGAGGTCGTGGACCCGCTGGCCTGGATCCGGCTGGCCGGCGGACGGGTGCCGTTCACGATGGACGCCGTCAGCGCAGCGCTGCGGACCCGCTGGGCCTCCGACTCGCTCCCGGACCTCGGCTCCCGGCTGCCGCTGCTCTGAGCGCCCGGGCTCGCGTGCACCGGCGCCGCGACCGTCCCGCGAGCGGCCCGACCGGGCGACGTAGGTTAGGAGCATGCTCGCCGCCTTCGCCGCCACCCTCGACCCCGTCGACCCCGTCGCCGGCCTGCGGGTCGGCGAGGTGCCCGACGCCGCCGCGCCGGCCGGTCGCCAGGACTGGTCGGTCGTCGACGTCCGCGCCGCGGCCCTCAACCACCATGACCTGTGGTCGCTCCGGGGGGTCGGCCTGCCGGCCGAGCGCCTGCCGATGATCCTCGGCTGCGACGCATCGGGGGTCGACGCCGAGGGCAACGAGGTGGTCGTGCACGCACTGATCGGCGCGACCGGTCACGGCGTCGGTCCGCAGGAGGGTCCGTCGATCCTGTCCGAGCGCTACCCGGGAACCCTCGCCGAGCGGCTCGCGGTCCCCACCTGGAACCTCGTCCCCAAGCCGCCCGAGCTCTCCTTCGAGGAGGCGGCCTGCCTGCCGACGGCCTGGCTGACGGCCTACCGGATGCTGTTCACGAGCGCTGGGCTGCGGCCAGGCGACCGGGTGCTCGTCCAGGGCGCCGGCGGCGGCGTCGCCTCCGCCGCCATCGCGCTCGGTGCTGCTGCGGGCCTGGAGGTCGTGGCGACGAGCCGCACGGCTGCCAAGCGGGAGCACGCCCGTGCCGCCGGGGCCGTCGCGGCCCTCGAGCCGGGCGGCCGGCTCCCGTTCCGGGTCGACGCGGTCATCGAGACGGTCGGCGCGGCGACGTGGTCGCACTCGGTCAGGTCCCTTCGCCGCGGTGGCGTGATCGTCACGGCCGGCGCGACGAGCGGGGACCAGCCCGGGGCGGAGCTGACCAGGGTCTTCTTCACCGAGCTGCGCGTCCTCGGCGCCACGTTGGGCACCAAGGACGACCTCGTCGCGCTGCTGCGCTTCCTCGCGCGCAGCGGGCTCCGCCCGACGATCGACTCGACGTTCCCGCTGTCCGACGCCCGGTCAGCGATGGCCCGCCTCGCCTCGGGTGCGCACACCGGAAAGGTCGTCGTCCGGCCGTGAGCGTCACTCTGTCACCCACGACGCCATGGCAGCCGCCCACGCCCGTCCAGGGCTGGGTCGCCGACGTGCTCGGCGAGGGCTTCGAGGCCAGGACGATCGCCCTCACGCCCGACGAGGAGGGCGAGAACGTCGCGACCCTCGTGCGCTACCGGCCGGCGACGGCCGACGCGATCCGGCCCGCGCGCGCGCTGCTCTACGTGCACGGCTGGAACGACTACTTCTTCCAGCGCGGGCTCGCCGAGTACTGGCACAGCCAGGGCGCCGCCTTCTACGCGCTCGACCTGCGCAAGTACGGCAGGAGCCTGCGCGAGCACCAGACGCCGAACTACATCGACGACCTCGAGGAGTACGACGAGGAGCTCGACGCCGCCGCCCGGATCATCCGCGACGAGCTCGGGCGCTCCTCGAGGCTCATGCTCATGGGCCACTCGACCGGCGGCCTGATCGGGCCGCTGTGGGCCGCGCGCAGACGCGGTGACGTCGCGGCGCTCGTGCTGAACAGCCCATGGCTCGAGCTCGCCGGCGCGAGCTTCGCACGGACGCTGACCACGCCGGTCGTCGGAGGCCTGGCCAGGACCCAGCCGAAGAGCCCGCTGCCGAACATCGACCAGGGGCACTACGCACGCGCCGTCCTCGCGACCCATGGCGGGGAGTGGGAGTACGACGAGCGCTGGCGCCCCAGCCCGTTCTTCCCGGTGCGCGCCGGGTGGCTCCAGGCGATCCTCGCCGGCCATGCCCAGGTGGCACGCGGCCTCTCCCTGGACATCCCGGTGCTGATGGCCGCCTCGACCAGGTCGGTGATGCAGCCGCGCTGGCGCGAGGAGATGCGCACGGCCGACACGGTGCTGGACGTCGATCTCATCGCGCGCCGGGCGGTGCTCCTCGGTTCCGTGGTGACCGTCGTGCGGGTCGCCGGCGGGCTGCACGACCTGACCCTGTCTGCCGAGCCCGCGCGGTCCCACTTCTACAGCGAGGTCAGCCGCTGGTCCGCCGCCTACGGCTGGGGCTGACGGGCCGGCGGACCGCTGGCCTCCTCAGGCCCGGTGCGGCGGGCCGACGACGTCGGCGAGCGGCAGGCCCTCACGGTCGGCGACGCGCCACACCTGCCAGCCGTCGACCGGGACGTGCGAGCCCGAGACGATCTCGGCTGCGGCGGACGGGTCCGTGACTCGCGTCCCGTCGCCGAGCTCGATGCTGCCGTCCTCGTGCAGCATGGCCTCGTGCAGCACCCCGCGGCGCCGACGCCACCAGACCAGGACGACCGGACCGCCACGGGCGGCGGCCAGGGAGACGAGCCGCGCGTCAGGACCGAGCGCCGGCGCGCGGCGCGGTGCCTCGACGCTCACGTGCCGCGTGCCCGACGGGCTCGCCGGCGACTCGGCGGCGACGTGGCCGTTGCTCGTGTGGACGGCCGGCACCGGCATCCGGACGCCCGTCGAGACCCGTGCCGGGATGCCATCGGGGGTGATCACCGGGATGAGCCTCGTGACCGACGCGTCGGGCCCGTCCTCGTGCAGAACGGTCGGGACCGGCCGGGGAGGCGGGGCGGGCATCGCCGGGGCCGGTGGCGTGCCCGTCGCCGCCGACACCGGATCCGGTGCGGCGGGACCGGCCGGCGCAGGTGGCCCGAACGGACCCGGCTGCGGGGCGGCCCGGCGCACGGGCGAGACGTCGAGCAGCGGCGGGCCCTCGGCGGCGTCGAGCATGCCGACCTGGAGCACGTCGACCCCTCGCCCCGGCTGGGTGAGGGCCTCGACGACGTGGCCCATTCCCTCGCCGACCTCCGCGCAGACCAGCAGGAGACGGACCCCGACGACGGAGCCACCGAGGCTCGAGACCGGGACGGAGTCACGGAACAGCGCGAGGTCGCGGCTGAAGCGCTCCCGACCCTCGGGGTGCAGAGCGCCGATCTCGAGCAGGCTCATCCGCGCGACCTCGCCGGTGTACCGCAGCGCCCGGACCACTGACGTCTCGTCGAGCAGCGCCGTGACCTCGACGACGACGGGCTGACCTCCGCAGTCGACGGCGAGGAGGTAGGGGCGGTCCTCCGAGCCCTGACGGACCCGCACCGGAAGGAGCTGTTCGCCGAGCAGGGTGTCGAGGTGCTCCGTGACAGCCCGGGAGGCCTGGCCGAAGGTGAATGCTGCCGGCCGGACGGGCTGGACGACGACGGCTCGACCGTTGTCGACCTGGAACATCGGCATGGCGGGCACGTCCAAGCTGTCGGGTTGATCTCGAGGATAGGCGGTGGCAGCGGTGTCTGTAATGCACCGTTGGAGTTGTTCTCCTGGGGGAGGCCCGGAGCGCCTGCGCGGCGGCGACGCGGCGGCTCAGCCGGGTAGCGGCGTCCCGCGCAGGTGCAGGGCAAGGAGCTGCGCGAGGTGCGTGCCCGGCGCCGAGGCGAGCTGGTCAGCCTGGGTGCGGCAGGAGAACCCGTCCGCCAGCAGGACGGTGCCCTCCTGGGCCGCACGCAGGGCGGGCAGGATCCCGTTCTCCGCGACCGCGACCGAGACCTCGTAGTGGCCCTTCTCCATGCCGAAGTTCCCCGCGAGACCGCAGCAGCCGGCGATCGTGGTGACCTCGGCCCCGGCACGTGCGAGCAGCGCGAGGTCCGCCTCGTAGCCCATCACCGCATGCTGGTGGCAATGCGGCTGCGCGAGCACCCGCACACCGACAAGGCTCGGCGGGGCCCAGCCGTGCGGGGCGAACGCCCCGCCCTCCGCCAGCAGCTCGGCGAGGGTGTGGGTGGCCTGGGCGACGACGGCTGACCGCGGGTCGTCCGGGAGCAGGTCCACCAGGTCCGAGCGCAGCACCGCCGTGCAGGACGGCTCGACCCCGACGATCGGGATGCCGTTCGTCGCGAAGGGCGCGAGCACGCCGAGCAAGGCCGTCAGCCTCGTCCTGGCGCCGTCCAGCTGTCCGGTGCTGATCCAGGTCAGGCCGCAGCAGGCGTCCTCCTCGGGAACGATCACCTCATAGCCCGCGTCCTGGAGCACGGCGATCATCGCCGCGGGGACCTCGGGGTCGAAGGCGTCGCTGAACGAGTCCGTCCACAGGACCACTCGTCGCGAGACGTCGGCGTTCCCGACCGCATCGGCCGAGCGGGGCTCACCGACGCCGTCCACGCGATGGTGGGCGACCGTGCCGGCTGCCCAGGCCCGGCGGAACGTCGTCGGCGCGAATCGCGGGATCGAGCGACGCGGGTCCATCCCGCCGAGCCGCAGCACGATCCGGCCGAGCGGCCGCACGCCGAGGACGGCGTTCGCCAGGCGCGCCAGGCGCAGACGCGCCACCAGCCGGGTCCAGCGCGGCAACCAGCCGAGGGCGTAGTGGGTCATCGGACGCAGCCGCCCGGCGTACGCACGATGCAGCACCTCGGCCTTGTACTGGGCCATGTCGACCCCTGCCGGGCAGTCGCTGGAGCAGGCCTTGCAGCTCAGGCAGAGATCGAGCGCCTCGTGCACCTCCGGCGAGCGCCAGCCCCCGGTCACCAGGGTGCCGTTCGCCATCTCCTGGAGCACCCGGGCGCGACCACGCGTGGAGTCCTTCTCGTCGCGCGTGGCGAGGTAGCTCGGGCACATGAATCCGCCGGCGTCCGAGGTGTCGGCCCGGCACTTGCCGACCCCGACGCACCGGTGGACGGCCGTGGTGAGGTCGCCGTCGTCGTGCTCGAAGGCGAAGCCTGACCGGCCGAGCGGGACGGCATGCGGGCGGCGCAGGTCCGCGTCGAGCGGACGGGGGCGCACGACGATCCCCGGGTTGAGGAGGTCGTCCGGGTCGAAGAGGTCCTTCACCGCAGCAAAGAGCGCCAGGGCGCGAGGGGTGTACATCAGCGAGAGCAGCTCGCTGCGCGCGCGCCCGTCGCCGTGCTCGCCCGAGAGCGAACCGCCGTGCTCGACGACGAGCCGCGCCGAGGACTCCAGGAACGAGCGGAACCCCGCGACGTCGGACTCCTTGCCCAGCGGCAGGTCGAGGCGCACGTGCACGCAGCCGTCGCCGAAGTGCCCGTAGGGCAGACCGTCGACCCCGTGCTCGGCCATCAGCGACTCGAAGGCCCGAAGGTAGGCACCGAGCCGCTCCGGCGGGACGGCGGCGTCCTCCCAGCCGGGCCAGGCCTGAGCGCCGGACGGGGTCCGGCCGGCCAGCCCGGCGCCGTCGGCCCGGATCTTCCACATGGCGCTCGCCTCGGCGCCCGGCGGGATCACCCGGACCGCAGCCGTGCCGGCATCGGCGGCCAGCGCCTGCGCCCTCGCGAGCGCCTCCTCGCGATCGGCGCCACCCATCTCGACCATGAGCCAGCCACCGCCCTCCGGCAGCTCCGGCACCTGGGCCGCGCCCCGCGCCCGGCGGACGACGTCCACCAGGCGGGCGTCAAGACCCTCGACCGCGAGCGGGGCGTGGGCGAGCAGCGCAGGAACGGCGTCGGCGGCCGTGGCCATGTCGGGGTAGCCCAGCACGACGAGCACCGCGGCATCGGCGACGGGGACGAGCCGGACGGTCGCCCCCAGCACAGTCACGAGGGTGCCCTCCGTCCCGACGAGCATCGCCGCGAGGTTGGTCCCGTTCTCCGGGAGCAGGTGCTCCAGGGAGTACCCGGAGACCTGCCGACCGAACCGGCCCAGCTCGGTGCGGATCAGGTGCAGGTTCTCGTCGACGAGCTCGGCGAGCCCGGGGACGGCGTCGAGCGCACCCTGGCCGTTGCGCGCCGTGAACCGGCGACCCCGCCCGTCGACGACGTCGAGCGCGACGACGTTGTCGGCCGTGCGCCCGTAGGCGACCGCATGCGGGCCGCAGGCGTTGTTGCCGATCATCCCGCCGAGGGTCGCCCGGTTCTGGGTCGAGGGGTCGGGGCCGAAGAGCAGGCCGAACGGGAGCGCGGCGTCCTGCAGGTCGGTCATCACGACACCCGGCTCGACGAAGACGGTGCGGTCCTGCGACTCGATCGGCCCGATCCCGCGAAGGAACCGCGAGGTGTCCACGACGATCCCGGTGCCGACAGCGTTCCCGGCGACCGAGGTGCCGCCTCCACGCAGGGTCAGTGGTGTGCGGGTCTGCCTGGCGACCTCGGCAGCGGCGAGCAGGTCGTCGACGTCGAGGGGGACGACGACGGCCTGCGGGACGACGCGGTAGTTCGACGCGTCGGTGGAGTACGCGGCCCGCCGCAACGAGGAGGTGTGCACC
>JBBRGX010000009.1:0-40462 GCA_038223605.1 Actinomycetales bacterium
TCCTCCCCGCGGGTGTCCCCACGCCCCAGTCCCGGAGCTGGGCACGCCCTCTACGACCTGTCAGATCGCTTCGGCGAACGCACAAGAGAGTCAATACGTGGCCAACATCAAGTCCCAGATCAAGCGGATCCGCACGAACGAGGCGGCCCGCCTGCGCAACAAGGCTGTGAAGTCGCAGCTCAAGACGCACATCCGTCGCGTCCGCGATGCGATCACTGCCGGTGACAAGGACGCTGCGGCGACCGCCCTGAAGGACGCGACGACCAAGCTCGACAAGGCCGTCAGCAAGGGTGTCATCCACGCCAACCAGGCAGCCAACCGCAAGTCGGCGCTCGCCAAGGCCGTCGGCTCGCTCTGATCGCCTGCCTCACCCGGACAAGGAAAGGGCGCTTCCCCGAGGGGAAGCGCCCTTTCCTTGTCCCTGCTCACGGCGTCGTCGACCGCCCTGACCCGTGACCACTGGCCGGCGGTCCATCCGAGACGTCGTCGACGCCCCCTGCGCGCCGACGACACGGATGCACGATCGGCCCCGGTGACGGTGCCGAGCTCGCCTGCGCGCCTAGTTCTCCGAGCTCTCCCCGAAGCCCACCGCCAGGGCCTGCCTCGCGGTGGGCGAGAAGGTCGTCGGGCGGATGCCTGCCTCGTCGAGCGCCGTGGCATACGCACGGGATGCCGCGTCCGCGTCCCCGTAGGAGACAAGGCGGTCGCCCAACGAACGCCAGACCGAGGCCGACTGGCGCCCGGCCGAGAGCATCGCGAGCCGGTCGGCCGACCAGCGGTACTCCCTGAGCGCGTCGGTGAGCCGGCCCTGCGCAGCGAAGCAGTCGCCGAGCACGATGTGCGCGTCACAGGCGTCGAAGGTGGCCTGGTCGTCGAGGAGGGTGAGGCCCTCCTGCGCGAGTGCCTGCGCGAGGTACGCGTCGCCGAGGACGAGGTGCGCGCGGGCGGTCTCGAACCGGCAGCGTGCGATCTCGAACTCCGAGCCGACGTTCACCAGTCCCTGGGAGGCGAGCTCGAGCTGCTCCAGCGCCGCATGAGCCTCCGGCGGGTTCGAGCGCAGCAGCAGCCAGCCGTAGTGCAGCCGCAGGCGAGGGACGTCGCGATTCGGCTCACCCTCGCTGAGGTAGGCGATCGCCCGCTCGGTCAGACGCCGGGCCTCGGCGAACTCACCACGGCCCTCGGCGACGAGCGAGGCGTTCCAGTAGACGCTCCCGCGGCCTCGGCGCGTGCCGTCCCGCTCGGCGATCTCGATCAGTCCGGAGGCGCGGTGGGCAGCGAAGAGCAGGTCCCCGCGCTGGTAGTACGACCAGAGGATGGTCGAGGCGAGCCGAAGGTGCTCGTCGGTTCCCGACAGCCCCGCGGCCTCGATCTCGGCAAGCGCGGTGTCTCCGAGCTCGATGCTGTGCGCGAGGTCGCCGGCCTCGTGATAGATGCCCACGAGGTTCGTCGCCAGCGTGGCGGCCTGCAGCCAGCGCCCGGCAGCCCGCGCCTGGGCGAGGAGCGGCTCGAGCACCGCGACGGACTCCGTCATCTCGCCCAGGGCCTCGTGGGCCATGGCGAGGGCGAACTGCGCCTCGGCGGCGTAGCGCGGGCTGATCGACGAGATGTCGAGCGCCAGGAGCCGATCCTTGGCGGCGGCGGCCTCCCCGTTGGCGAGCGCGAGGCGGGCGAACCCGAGCTCGAGCCGCGCCTTCTCCTCGCTCGGCGCGTCGTCACCGAAGCGCAGGTAGTCCACTGTCGTGGACAGCCGCGCGGCGAGGACGGCGAGCGCCCCGTCGGTCGGTGTGCGGCGACCAGCCTCGATCAACGAGATGTAGCTCGGCGAGAAGTCACCGCCCGCCAACGCGGTCTGGGACAGCCCGGCGCGCAGCCGCTCGGCGCGTAGTCGCTCACTCAGATCAGTCACAATCGGACACCTTACTCATGACCGCCGCCCGATGACACCCCTCGTGGCGTGCCGTTCGGGTGATCTCTCCGCTTCAGACGTTGTCGCCGGCACCGGCAGGATCCAGGAGCCGGCGCTCGGCTCACTGCTTGCAGCAACCGGTGCTGAACGACGAGGCGGCGCCGGACCCGGTGAGCGGGAGGCCGAAGACGGCGAGCGCGACCGTGAGAACGGCGATGGCTGCGGGCTTTGCGATGCGGTTCATGTCATCTCCTCAGATGGGCTGTCATGACGACTATGACAGACCGACGCGAGATGCGCCAGCACCACACACGACGAGATCATCGGTCAAATGCACACGAACCAGGGCAAACTACCGCATCAACAATGGTGATTTGTGTCACACTACGTCACCCGGACGAGCGATCGACGATGGCTTGTCACATGAGGTATGACTAGCCGGCCCACCGGCGTTGCGCCGTCGTCCCGGTGCGGGGAAGCGACCGGGCTCAGCGCGCGGAGGCCGCCGCTGCCACCGTGAGCACCGCGCGCTCGACGGCGAAGACGGGGTCACGGCCAGCCCCCTTGACCTCGGCATCTGCTTGGGCGACAGCGGTGATCGCTGCAGCCAACGTCTCCGGGCTCCAGCGTGCGAGCTCGCGGCGCGCACGATCGATCTGCCACGGCGCCATCCCGAGCTCGGCCACACCCGTCCCCCGGCTCCGCGCGGCCGCCACCTTGGCCAGCACCCGCAGCCGCGCCGCGAGTGCCGCCACGATCGGGACGGGGTCTGTCCCGGTACCGATGGCGTGCCTCAGCAGGGCGACGGCGTCACCGGGCCGGCCCTCCACGGCAGCGTCGGCGACCCGGAAGCCGGTGGCCTCGACCCGCCCGCCGTAGTAGCGCCCGACCACGTCGGCGGAGATCACTCCTCCGGTGTCGGCACAGAGCTGGCGGCAGGCGGCGGCGAGCTCGCGAAGGTCCGCTCCGCATGCCTCGACGAGCGCGCGGAGCGCGTCAGGCTCGGCCCGACGACGAGCGGACTCGAGCTCAGCAGCCGCGAAGGCGAGCTTGTCCGCGTCCTTCTTCACCGGGTCGCAGGTCACCACGACCGCGCCCGCTGCCCGCACGGCGTCGAGCACCCGCTTGCCCCGGTTGCCGCCACCGTGGACCAGCACGAGGACGACCTCCTCGTCGGGCCGGGCCACGTAGTCCATGACATCGGCGAACGCCGCCTCGGTCGCCGCGTGCAGGTCGTGGAGCACGACGAGAGTTGCCTCACCGAACAGCGACGGGCTCGCGACCGCGCGCAGCCGGCCCGGCTCGTAGCCGGGTCCCTCGAGGTGGCTCACCTCGACCTCCGGGTCATGCTCCCGTGCCCTGCTCACCACACGCTCGACGGCACGCTCCGCAAGGAGCCCTTCCGTCCCGGTGACGAGGACGACAGGAGCTGGCTCGACCGACGCCCACGTCATGGCGGGCGATGCCGGTCGGCGCGGGGTGGGGGGCACGGGACCAGCCTGCCACTTCGGAGCCCGGTCACCCGAGCGCGAGCCCGACGCCGTGCACCACCTGGTCGAGCCGCAGCAGGAGGGTCCCGGTCAGCCGACCCGTCCCGGCGCGTGCGCAAGGCGCGGCTCGCGAGCAGCCAGGCCAGGGCCGTGAGGGCTGCGAGGCCGACGGCACCCGGCCAGCCGGGCGTCCACCCGAGCCGCGCACCCGGCAGGCCGGCGCCGACGGAGGCGACGCCGGCGATCCAGCCCGTCGCCACCCCCGAGCCATGCGCGAGCACTCCCGCTACCGGCACCGAGAGCGGATGCAGGAGGGTCGCGAGCAGCCCGAGGATCGTTGCCGGCAGGACGGCCGGCGCCGCTGCGAGGTTCGCCGGCACCGCCCACAGCGAGACGTTCGGGTTGAGGAGCACGAGGATCGGACCGCAGGCGCTCTGGGCGGCGAGCGGGACGGCGATCGCCTGCACGAGGGCGGTGGGCAGGTCAGGGAGCGCCCTTGACGCGGGCACCGCCAGCAGGACGATGGCCGCCGTCGCCACGACCGAGAGCGTGAACCCCACCGACCGCACGAGCCCGGGCTCGGCCACGAGGAGCGCGACGACGGTGGCCGAGAGCGCCGGCATCGCCCGCGATGCGCGGCCCAGCAGGAGCGCCCCGATCGCCACCACCCCCATCAGGGCCGCGCGGAGCACGCTCGGCTCGGGGTGCACGAGCAGCACGAACCCGCCGATCGCCAGCCCGGCGGCACCGGCGCGCACCGCCCGTGGCGCCCGCAGCCGCAGGGCGAGCGAGCCGACGACGAGGAGCACGACGGCGACATGCGTCCCCGAGACAGCGGTCAGGTGCGTGAGCCCGACGGCCCGCATGTCGGCGGTGACGGCGGCGGGAACCCGCGAGGTGTCGCCGAGCGTCATCCCAGGGACAAGACCCCGCGCCTGCGGGTCCAGGCCGTCGGTGAGGTCAAGCAGGCCCGTCCGCAGCTGCGCGACAACCGCGTCGACGCCTGCGGCGGCGCTGAGCACCTCGACGGTCCGGGCGGAGAGCGAGCCGACCGTGCCGGCCCCGGCAAGATCCGTCGGTGCCAGGCGGCCCGTCACGCGCACGGTCGCCCCGCGGACCAGACCGCGCGCGGGGCCGGCGGCGGTGACCAGGAGGCGAGCCGCTGCGCTCCTCGTCGTTCCGCGGGCCTGGAGCTGGTCGACGGCGACGGTGTACCGGGACCGGGGAAGGGTGGGGTCCCACGGGGTCGGGGCAGGCACGGCATCGGTCCGCAGCACGCCCGTGACGGTCACGATCGCGTGGTCGTCGACCAGGGCCGCGAGGCCACCGGCGCCGACGGCCACCCGGTGCGCAGCGCCCGAGGCGAGCACGACGACGACCACCACGAGTGCGAGGACGAGACCGCCGGCCGCACGGCCGAGCCGCCGGCGCAGGGCGACGGCGATGGCGACCAGCACGCAGGCGGCGCCCGCGAGGACGAGGACGGAGCCCGGGGCCCGCGCGGCTTCCCCGCACCACGCAGCAGCCCAGGCGGAGGCGGCCGCAGGCACGAGCCGCAGGTCCAGCGGCTCGCGCGCCTCAGACACGGACGAGCCCGGCGAGCCCCGCGAGGAGTGCGGGCCCGATCCCCGGTACCTCGCCGAGCTCGTCCACCGAGGAGAACCGCCCGTGCGCCGTCCGCCAGGCGACGATCCGCCCGGCGAGCACCGGTCCGATCCGCGGCAGCCCGTCCAGCGCCGCGGCATCTGCCGCGTTGAGATCGAGCACCCCGTCGGCCGAGACGCCGGCACCGCCGAGGGATCCTGCCTCGCCGACGGCCGGCACCAGGACCTGTTCGCCGTCGGACAGCACCCGCGCGAGGTTGACACGCTCGAGGTCGGCCACGGACGTCGCTCCCCCGGCTGCCTGGACGGCGTCGACCGCCCGCGCGCCCGGCGGAAGGCTGACGACTCCGGGGGCAGCGACCGCACCGACGACATGGACCGTCACCGCCGACGCCCCCGTCGGCGCCGAGGGATCCGCAGCAGGGTCGACGACGCCCGCTGCTGAGCTCGCCGCATCCGGCACCGCTCCCCGGGAGATCGAGGCCTGGGCTGTGGAGACGAGCACCGGCGGTGCCATGGCGTGGGAGCGGAGGACGACGACGGCGCCCATCGCCACGAGGAGGATCGCGGCGACGACGGCCACCCGCCACGACACAGACCACCGCGGGGACGGTCCGTCGGGCGCGCCGACCTCCGACGTCCACGGCTCGGCCTCCTGGGTCAGCGCAGCGGCGCGTGCCGCGATCCGGACCGCCTGGGCTGTCCGCGCCCTCGCGCCCGCCAGGAGCACGTCGCCGGACCCGTCCGCCTCGTGCTCACCCACCCGAGCGGGAAGGCGACGTCGAACGTCGTCATCTGGTCTCACAGGACGACGCTAGGAAGCGGGACTCGTCACTGTGGATGAGGACCGATCGCCCTGTGGACCTCGCCGGCTCAGACGACGACGTTGACCAACGTCGGCGCTCGCACGATGACTCGCCGCACCTCACGGCCGTCGACCGCCCGCTGCACGGCGACGCTGGCCATGGCGAGCTCCCGCAGCTCGTCATCGCTCGCCGTCGGGGCCACCTCCACGCGGTCGCGGACCTTGCCCTGGACCTGGAGGATGCAGGTCACCGTCTCCTCGACGAGGAAGGCCGGGTCGGCGACGGGGAAGGGCTCGCGGGCGAGGCTCTCGACGTGGCCGAGCTTCGACCACACCTCCTCCGCGATGTGCGGGGCGAACGGAGCGACGAGCAGCACGATCACCTCGGCCGCAGCGCGCGGTACTGCCGCCAGGCCCGTCAGGTGGTTGTTCAGCACGATGAGCCGGGCGATGGCGGTGTTGAACCGCATCGCGTCCATCTCCGTGCGGACCTCGTCGATCGCCCGGTGCATCGCGCGCAGCGTCACCTCGTCCGGCGGGTCGTCGACGACCGTCAGCTCGCCCGTCTGCTCGTCGACCACGTTGCGCCACAAGCGCTGGAGGAAGCGCTGCGAGCCGACGACGGCCCGCGTCTCCCACGGGCGCGACAGGTCGAGCGGGCCCATCGACATCTCGTACAGGCGGAAGGTGTCGGCGCCGTACGCCTCGTACATCTCGTCCGGCGAGACGACGTTCTTCAGCGACTTGCCGATCTTCCCGTACTCCCTGGCGACCTCCTCGCCGTCCCAGCGGTAGCCCGTCGAGGACTCGGGGTCCTCGCCGACCTCAGCCGCTGGCACGTACTGGCCGCGCGCGTCGGTGTAGGCATAGGCCTGGATGTAGCCCTGGTTGAACAGGGTGCGGAAGGGCTCGATGGCCGTGACGTGGCCGAGGTCGTACAGGACCTTGTGCCAGAAGCGCGCGTAGAGCAGGTGCAGGACTGCGTGCTCCACGCCGCCGACGTACAGGTCGACCCCACCGCTGACGCCCGCGAGGTCGTCGTGCTTCGGACCCATCCAGTACGCCTCGAGCTCCCGGTCGACGACGAGCTCGCGCGAGCCGGGGTCGAGGTAGTTGAGGTAGTACCAGCACGAGCCGGCCCAGTTGGGCATCGTGTTCGTGTCGCGACGGTACGTCCGGGGACCCTCGCCGAGGTCCAGCGTGACGGCGACCCACTCCTCGTTGCGCCCGAGCGGCGGCTCCGGGGTCGAGGTCGCGTCGTCCGCTGCGAAGGTGCGCGGGGAGTAGTCCGGGACCTGGGGCAGCTCGACCGGGAGCAGCGCGTCGGGCAGCGCGATCGGCAGGTCGTGCTCGTCGTAGACGATCGGGAAGGGCTCGCCCCAGTAGCGCTGGCGGCTGAACAGCCAGTCCCGAAGGCGGTAGGTCACCGTGCCGGTACCCATGCCCTTGGCCTCGAGCCAGGCGATGATGGCCGTCTTCGCCTCGCTCACCCCCAGGCCGTCGAGGCTGATCTCCTCGTTGGCGGAGTTGATCGCGAGGCCGTCCCCGGTCCACGCGCCGCCGTCGAAGCCCTCCGGCGGGGCGACCGTGCGCACATGCGGCAGCTCGTACGCCTGGGCGAAGTCCCAGTCGCGCTCGTCCTGGGCGGGGACCGCCATGATCGCGCCCGTGCCGTAGCCCATGAGGACGTAGTCGGCCGTGAAGACCGGGATGAGCTGGCCGTTGACCGGGTTGGTGGCGAGGTGACCGGTGAAGACGCCCGTCTTGCTCGTGTCCGACTGGCGCTCGACGGCCGTCTTCGCTGCCGCGTCGACACGGTAGGCAGCGACAGCCGCCGTCGGCGTGCGGTGCCCGCCCGTCCAGCTGCTGTGCGTCCCGTCCGGCCACTGCGCAGGCAGCTCGTCCAGGACGGGGTGCTCCGGGGCGACCACCATGAAGGTCGCGCCGAACAGGGTGTCCGGCCTCGTGGTGAAGACCGCGAGCTCCTGGCCGCCGATGACCTCGAAGGTCACCTGCGCGCCCTCGGAGCGGCCGATCCAGTTGCGCTGCATCGAGCGGACCTTCTCGGGCCAGTCGATGAGGTCGAGGTCGTCGGCGAGGCGGTCGGCGTAGGCGGTGATCCGCATGTTCCACTGACGCAGGTTGCGCTTGAAGACGGGGAAGTTGCCGCGTTCGGAGCGGCCGTCGGCCGTGACCTCCTCGTTGGCGAGCACGGTCCCCAGGCCGGGGCACCAGTTCACCGGGGTCTCGGAGACGTAGGCGAGCCGCTGAGCGTCCACGACCCGGCGACGCTGGACCGCGTCCAGCTGCGACCAGGCGACCGCAGGAGCGTCGGCCGGCAGCGCGCGCGTCCCCGCCGCATACGAGGCCTCGAGCTCGGCGATCGGCCGTGCCTGGCCGGTGCCGCCGTCGGGCCGCGGCGCCTCGGGGTCGTACCAGGAGGCGAAGACCTGCAGGAAGATCCACTGGGTCCAGCGCACGTAGTCGGCGTCCGTCGTGGCGAAGGAGCGGCGCGAGTCGTGGCCGAGGCCCAGGCGCCCCAGCTGGCGGCGCATGGTGACGATGTTCGCCTCGGTCGTCGTCCGCGGGTGCGCGCCGGTCTGGACGGCGTACTGCTCGGCCGGGAGGCCGAAGGCGTCGTAGGCGAGCGCGTGCAGGACGTTGTCCCCGCACATGCGGCGATAGCGCCCGACGACGTCCGTCGCGATGTACCCCAGCGGGTGGCCGACGTGCAGGCCGGCCCCGGAGGGGTAGGGGAACATGTCCATCACGAAGAAGGAGCGCTGGGCCGGGTCGGCGTGATGTCCCTGCGCGTCGGTGAGCGCACCGCTCGGGTTCGGTGTGTGGAAGGTGCCGCGCTCCGCCCAGAGGCCCTGCCAGCGCTCCTCGATGCCCGCCGCGAGGGCGGCGGTGTAGCGGAACGGGACGGAGGGCGCCCCGGCGCCCTCCGTCGTCGTGTCGTCGGGGGCGATGTCGGGCGTGTGCACGGTCTCAGGTTACCGTCGCGAGGTGGCCGGAAGATCACTACCCTCCTCGGCATGAGCACCGACGCCCAGAACCCAGCACTCGCCCTCGCCCTCGCCCAGGCGGAGGCAGCAGCCGCCCGTGCCGCCGCTGCCCTCGCCGCGGCAGAGGCAGCGGAGGCGAAGGCCCGGGCGATGCAGGCGGCGGTCGACGCCGCCGCCCCGGCCGCTGCCGGCCCCCCGTCCCCCGCTGCTGCCCCCGCCGTTCCCCCGGCCGCTGCCGCCGCGACGCCCCCGGCCGGTGGGGCACCGTCCGCCTGGGCCGAGACGGTCCGTGCGGCCTACACCTTCAGCGGCAGCCTCCCGCTCGGCGCGCTCGTCGAGGACGGAGCGGCGACGGCGAGCGCCCAGGTCGCGCTCCCCCTGGCGATGATGAACCGCCACGGCCTCGTCGCCGGGGCGACCGGAACGGGCAAGACCAAGACGCTCCAGGTGATGGCCGAAGGGCTCTCCGCCGCGGGGGTCCCGGTCTTCGTGGCCGACGTCAAGGGCGACCTGTCCGGGCTGATGGTGCCGGGTACGTCGAGCGAGAAGCTGCTCGCCCGCACGACGAGCATCGGGCAGGACTGGCAGGCCGCCGGCTTCCCGGTCGAGCTCTACACCCTCGGCGACCAGGGCACCGGGACGCCCATCCGCACGACGGTCACCGACTTCGGCCCGCTGCTGCTCTCGAAGGTGCTCGGGCTCAACCCGACCCAGGAGTCGAGCCTCGGGCTGATCTTCCACTGGGCCGACAACCAGGGCCTTGCCCTGCTCGACCTCAAGGACCTCCAGTCCACGATCGGCTACCTGGTCTCCGACGAGGGCAAGGCCGAGCTCAAGGGCATCGGCGGGCTCTCGGCCGCGACGGCCGGGGTGATCCTCCGCGAGATCGTCGGGCTCCAGGCGCAGGGCGCCGACGTCTTCTTCGGTGAGCCGGCGTTCTCGACGACGGACCTGCTGCGTACGGCTGCCGACGGCCGAGGCATGATCTCGGCGCTCGAGCTGCCGAGCGTCCAGGACCGCCCCGCGCTCTTCTCGACCTTCCTGATGTGGTTGCTCGCCGACCTGTTCTCCGAGCTGCCAGAGGTGGGCGACGCCGCGAAGCCCAAGCTCGTCTTCTTCTTCGACGAGGCGCACCTGCTCTTCACCGACGCGTCGAAGGACTTCCTCGTCGAGGTCACCCAGACGGTTCGGCTGATCCGCTCCAAGGGTGTCGGGGTGTTCTTCGTCACGCAGACGCCGAAGGACGTGCCGGAGGACGTCCTCGCGCAGCTCGGCAACCGGGTGCAGCACGCCCTGCGTGCCTACACCCCGGACGATGCGACGGCCCTGCGCGCGACGGCCCGCACCTTCCCGAACTCCGACTACGACCTCGAGGAGCTGCTCACCACGCTCAGCACCGGAGAGGCCGTCGTCACCGTGCTCTCCGAGAAGGGCGCTCCGACCCCGGTCGCGTGGACCCGGCTGCGCGCACCCGTCTCGGCGATGGCACCGGCCGACCCGGCGGCGATGACGGCACTGGTCGCCGCCTCGCCGCAGGGCGTGAAGTACGCGACGGCGATCGACCGGGAGTCGGCCTACGAGCTCCTCACCGCGCGCGCTGCACGGGCGCAGGCCGACGCCACCGCCTCCGCGGCAGCGCAGACGGCGCGCGAGGAGGCCGAGCGGGCCGCTGTGGCGGCGCAGAAGGAGGCCGACGTCCGCGCCAAGGAGCTCGAGCGGATCGAGAAGGCGATGCAGAAGGAGAACGCTGCTCCCCGCCGGTCGACGAGCAGCCGGTCGGCGAGCCCCCTCGACTCCTTCCTGCGCTCGGCCGGGACACAGCTCGGCCGGGAGATCACGCGGACGATCTTCGGGACGCGGCGGCGCTGAGCCGCGGAGACGGACCGCTCAGCGGGTCAGGTCGAGGCGGAACTCGACCGACGCGGGGTCGCTCACGGTCAAGGTCGGCAGCTTGGGCGCCGTGAGCCCGAGGTCGGCCAGCGTGACGGTGATCCCGCCGACCGCCTCCAGCCCCGCCTCGGTGCGTTGCACCTGGACCGTCGCCGTCACGTCGAGAGCCCGGTCGCGGATGGTCAGCGTGCCGGGCACGTCCACCGAGAGAGGCGCCGTCGCGGTCGCGAGCCCCGACACGTCGACCGGGCCGGACGCGGTGAAGGTGGCCTCGGGATAGGTCGAGGTGTCGAGGGCGCGACGGAAGTAGGTGTCCCGGGCCGACTCGTCGGTGGCGATCCCCGCCGTCTGCACGACGACGGTCACGAGGGACATCGCACCGGCGGTGATCGTCACGGCGCCGGTGACCTCGTCGGTGCGACCGACGACCTCCAGGCTGGTCCCGGAGAGGACCTCACCGATCCGGTACCCGGCCTGGGATCCCGCCGCGACGCGCCATGAGCCGTCCAGGACGAGGGGCGTGCTCGGGTCGTTGCTCGGCGCTCGGCTCGGCGTGGTCAGGGCGAGCGGCGCGGGTGCGGCGGCAGTCATCAGTCGCGAGTACAGCCACGGGCCACCCGTGATGGCGACCACCGTGAGCAGCACGGCCACCAGCGTGAGGACCATCCAGCGCCGCCGGTGCTCGGCCGGTACGGGGCGCCGCGCGACGGCCGCCGTCGAGCCCGTCACCGTCGGGACCTGCCCGGTCTGGCCGGTGGTCGTCGGGACCTGCTCGGTCTGGCCGGTGGTCGTCGGGACCTGCCCGGTCTGGCCGGTGCCAGGAGACGGACGATCGATCGGTCCGGTGCGGTCCTGCGGGCCCCGGAGGTCTCGTCGACGAGGAACCGGAGCGTCGGCCTCGACCACCCGTCCACCTCTCGCCGTCGCCACGCGATCCCTGGCGGGATCGACCAGCCAGGATACCCACCGCTCGCCGACGTGAACGACGGATCAGACGGGATCACCCGACCGAGGGAAGGTCGTCGGCGGCGTCGGCCACCGTAGCGCGGCCTCGACGCTCACCGTCCCGTCGACACGGACCTGGACGATGCGGTAGTCCAGCACCGCACGGGTGTGCGGGTCGAACCGCAGGATCGTCAGCTCGGCCGTCCCCCGCAGCGGGCCGACGGTCGGCTCGTTGAGCACTGCCCCGGCCGTGCTGCTGCTGACGTAGCGCACCCCCTCGCCGTAGCGGAGCGGGCCCACCCTCCGGTGCCAGTGCCCGGAGACCTGAGCCGGCACGCAGCCGCGCATGAGCGCCTCCGACCCGACGTCGGGCGTGTGGATGAGCAGAAGGTCCACCTGTCCGTCCGCGCAGGCGAGCTCGGCCAGCCGGTGCCCCGCGTCGGTCGCTCTCTCGGTCCCGACCGTCGAGGTCCCGGCGCCGATCCGGGTGGCGTTCGGGTCGCTGTCGCCGAGGATCCGCAGGCCGTCGACCTCGATCACCTTCCCGTCCAGGACGCGCGCGCCGGCCGCTTCCTCCTGGGCCGACGTCTCGGCGCTGTCATGGTTCCCGTCCGAGATCACGTACGAGGCCCCGCGGGGAACGGCGGCGGCGAAGGCGTTGACGCAGTACGACTCGACCCCCGTGCCGTCCATCGTGCTGTCACCGGCGTTGAGCACGATGTCGGCGGACGCGAGGGTCGCGACCTCGTGGAGCACCTGGGCCATCCCGACGTTGCAGTGCAGGTCGCTGACGACGACGGCGACGATCGGGTCCGCCACGGGCGTGCTGCTCGCGCTCGACCGAGGAGCCCTCGTCATGAGCACCGACGACAGCTCGGTGCGGGCGCGATCCCGCCATGCGATGTCGAGCGCACGGACGGCCCCGCCGTAGAACGACGCGTTCTCGCGGTAGGCGTCGACCGCGTAGCCGCCATAGGTGTCCACCAGGCCGGCGAGCCGCCCGGTGATCCGTGCACCCTCCAGGGGCGTCCCGTCGAAGACGGCCGACGCCTGCCGGTCCTCGTCGATCGTGGGGACTAGCGGGGTGCTCGCGCTGAGCGTCCCGCCGACGAGGAGGACCAGGGCGACCCCTGCGCTCGCCGCACTGTGACGTGAGGTCCAGAGCGCGGCGAGCTCGGCACGGCGGCGCCCGCCGAGCAGCCACCGCCCGAGGACGAGCGCCGCGATGCACAGGCCCGCGGCGAACGCAGCCCGCCGCACGGCGTCGACGATCAGCCCGTGGATCGCTGCCCGGAGCATCCCCTGAGGCGAGGAGAAGAGCTCGAGGTACGCCTGGAGATCGGTGCTCAGGGTGTCGAGAGTTGCCGAGAGGTCGACGGCGGTCAGCGTGCTCGGGATCTCCTCGACGGTGACCCTGGCGCCCAGGAGCGGGACCGGTGAGTCGATCACGAGGGTGCCCAGCGGCCCGAGGTCGATCGTCGCCTGACTGTCGAGGGTGACCGCGTACCTGGCCAGGTGCGGTCCGAACGAACCCTCGGCGCTCGCCGTGCTCACGCCCCAGGCGAGCGAGACCAGCACCACGAGGACGGCGAGCAGGGTGACCCGCCGGGCCCTGCGCCGACGGGCCGGGACCACCGCGACGGGAGGGGGGCCCTCGGTCGAGGTGGGGTGTGCGGGCATAGTCCACCTAGCCTCGCTCATCCCTGGCCTCCCGGCGACCGACGCCGCGAGGCGTGTTCGCCCAGAGCGAACACTCCTCGCGCGCCCCCCGGCTCAGCGTCGCAGGTGGTCGAGCGCGACGAGGTACGCCGCGACGCGCGGGTAGCCCCCGTGCGTCCCGATCTCCGGCAGGTAGCCGCTGGTGTCGATCTCCTCGGCCGGCCGGTCGATCTGTCCGCCCGCCCAGCCGTGCACCGGGAACCCGAGGTAGTCCGTGCGGCGCCACAGCGAGACCCACCTCAGGTTCCCCGTGCCCGCTCCGAGCACGTCGGTGAGCGATCCGGGCGGTCCGGGCGCAGGGACGGTCCGACGAGCGTCCTCGGCGAGCGCGGCGCGCCACGGGTCGGCGGAGAAGAGCCCAGCCCCCAGCCCGGGCGGGGTCCCGATCACCGCCGGCCCGAGCAGCTCGGGGAACATCCGTCCGAAGTAGGCCCGCAGCTGGCTGCCGTAGGTGAGCAGGCTGATCCGGTCGGCGACCCCCGCGCCGTGCTCCGAGCGCAGAGCGAAGATGCTTGCGACGGCAAGGACCGCCCCGAGACTGTGCGCGCTGATCACGACCCGGCGGTCCGATGCACCGCGGGGACCCCACCGGCGCGTCGACGGCCGTCCCACCCAGGTCGCGCATCGACGCACGAGCTCGGGAACCACCCGTTCGGCGTAGCAGGGCGGTCCGAACGGATGGCCGGTACGTGGCAGGAAGCACATGAGGTCCCAGACGAGGCCGAGCGGGCGCGCACCTCCCACCGCGGCTCCGCCGACGAGGCCCGCGAGGACGAGGAGCCCGACGCCCCCGGCACCCCAGGCCGCACCGCCGGCGAGCGCCGCGTAGATCGACTCCGCCGTCCCCACGGGGACCCGGCCGTCGACCTGCGGCGGCCCGAGGTCGGGCCGCGCGAGCACCAGGCTCGTCAGGCCGACGGCGAGTGTGACGCTCACCCCGGTCGCGACGGCCAGCACACCGGTCAGCGGCTCGGCGCGATGGGCGAGCCCTGCCCACCACCGCGCGTGCAGCACAGCGTCCCCGGCCCCCTGCCGGTCCTCGATCCGTGAGCCGAGGGCATCGGGCGACGACGCCGGCGTGCTCGCGGCGCAGCCTGCCCTGGGGAGCGACCTCGAGGTCCGCAGCGCCGCCACGACACCGAGGACCAGGACGAGGACCAGGGCCAGCCCGACGGCAGCGCCGAACCACACGTACACCCCGGGGATGCTCAGCGCCGGGTCGGGTGCCGGACAGGTGGCGTCGCAGCCCGAGCGGTCGGGCGCCGGAGCCCCCGGCGTCGAGAGCGGGGCGTGCAGGAGCTCCCCGGCCGAGCGGGCGCCGTTGAGCCAGTCGCCGATACCGACCACGACCATGCTCGACAGGGTCAGCGCTGCCCCGAGCGCAAGGACCAGGAAGACGGCGGGTGCCCGGCCGCCCCATGCCTCATGGCTGGCGTCAGAGGACCCGGAGAGCCGGCGCCAGCCGATCGCCGAGGCCGCGATGAGCAGCAGCAGTGCCGTCAGGACTGTCGGTGCGACGACGAACCCCTCGGCCTCGGCCCGCACACCACCGGTACGTGCCAGGAGGATCAGGTGGACGACGAAGAGCACGGCCGTGGCGACAGTGACCTGGGAGACCCGTCGGGCGAGGCGGCGGCCGCCCGGCGTCCCCGGCAGGGCCGCGACGGCGCAGCGCCGCGAGAGCAACCAGCCCGCGATCGCTGCGAGCCCGGCCGCGCCGAGCAGCAGCGTCACGACGAACGCAGCCGAGACCCGCGCGGCGACCTGTGGGGTCGCGGTGAGCACCACGAGGAAGCAGAGACCCGCAGCGATGTGCAGCCGTCCGAGGAGCGCCGTGAGGCGAGCGTTCGACCAGAACCCCGGTGTCGCGAGCGCCGGCCCGTCACCGGGTGCGGTGCGGACCCCGTAGGCCTCCGGAAGAGAGGCGAGCTGCTCGTACCTGGACCGCGACGCGCCGGCCAAGGTCGCCAGGAGCAGCAGGACCCCCACCGGGACGAGGGTGCCCACGACGAGCCGCTCCCCTGCGCCGAGGCGCGCGAGCCCGTCGAGGACCGGTGGCAGGCGGGCACACCAGCGGGTCCCGTCCGCGAAGCACTGGGTGACCACGAGGTCGAGGCTCACGGCGGCGGTGGTGCCGAGGAGCAGGAGCGTGAGGCCGAGCGAGAAGACCCGGAGCAGCGCGGCGCTCGCGTCGTCCTGCCAGCCGTCTGCCCACGACCGGCCGCCGCCGAGGCGTCTGCTCCAGAACGCCAGGTTGACGAGGCCGAAGGGCACCAGCAGTGCCCAGCCGATGCGCGCCGCGGCGGCGACCGCCGTGCCGAGGGCTCCCCGCCCGCCGATGGAGGTGCGGGCGAGGCCGCCCCAGGAGTACGCCTCACGGACCAGGCCCTGCGGCACATGTCCACGGGATCCGGGCGCGAGCCGAGCGAGCGCGACCTGCGTCGGGCGCCAGAAGCTGCCGAGGCCATCGCCCGCCACCTGCTCGACATCCGCTGCCGGGAGGTCGAGGACATCGGGAGGGGCCGTGTTGTTCACCCCGTGGACCCGCAGCTCGAGCACGCCCGCCTCCGGCTCGGGTGGGCGACGTGACCGGTGCTCAGCCTGCTTCATCATGGTCCCCTCACGGGCGGACACCTGCAGCCACGGTAGCCCGAGGGCCCCACGGGAGGAAGAGCGGTGCCGTGGGCCGGTCGAGTCCTGCGTTCATTCACCCGCTCGCGCCGCGAGAGGGGCGCACGAGGAAGGAGCGCATCGGGCAGGCTGTGACCTGATGCTGCACCGGCGGCAGATCGGGAGGAACGACGATGGTCGTCAGAGCGACGTTCGACGGGAGCGACGCGAGCAGCGGCTTCGCGGCCTTCTTCGTGATCATGATCTTGTTCTACGTCGCCGTCGCCGTGTTCGGCTTCTACCTCTACTGGCGGGTCGCCGCAAAGGCCGGCTGGCCCGGCTGGTACTGCCTCGGGCTGCTGATCCCCCTCGGCAGCATCGTCCTCCTGGTCATGTTCGCGTTCAAGGAGTGGCCGGTGGAGGCCGAGAACCGGATGCTGCGTCAGCAGCTCTCCTACGGCGGCTACGGCGGCGCGCCCGCGGTCCCCGGCTACCTCGGCTACGGCGCCGTATCCCCGGGACCGTCGCAGGCAGCCGGATACCCGCCACCAGGCCCACCCTGGACCGCGCCGACGGACTGAGGGCTCGCCCTGAGGCCGGGGCCCCGGCGCAGGACAGGGGCCGGACGAGTGGTCCGGCCCCTGTCCTGCTGCCTGCTCACCCGGGCCGGCACTGCCGGGTCCTCGGGAACATCCCTGGGTGGAGCTGAGGGGATTCGAACCCCTGACCCCCTGCATGCCATGCAGGTGCGCTACCAGCTGCGCCACAGCCCCATCGCCCCGAAGAGCGAGTTGGAGTCTAGGCGATCGGTACCACCGAAGGCGAATCGGGCGACGGCGGCCCGGCGCCCGGAACCGCCAGGCGAACCGGTGGCTCAGGTCCGGAGCGCGTCGGCCGTGCTGCCGGGAACGGTCTCGGCCGGCAGCCCCTCGTTCCACTCGTCGACGGCGACCGAGGGCCCGAGGTTGTGGGCCTCCAGGAACCACGAGCCTGGCCGGCGTCCGCTCGGCCGCACGAGCGACCAATGGGCGTTGTGCAGGCCGGCGATGAGTCGCTGACCCGAGTCGAGGCCGAGCAGAGCCCCGAGGCCGAGCCCGATCGCGGCCCCGTGCGCCACGACCACGAGCGTCTCGCTCGGGTCGAGGGCTGCCGCATGGCGTTCGACCGCCGCAGCGAAACGCTCGGCGACCTCAGCCCTGGTCTCCGCACCCGTGCGGCGCGGGTCCCCACCGGAACGCCAGACCTCGAACTGCTCGGGCCAGCGACCCTGGATCTCCTCGGCGGTCAGGCCCTCCCACTCCCCGAAGGAGCGTTCACGCAGTGCCGCGTCGACCCCGACGGGCAGGCCGACGAGAGCCGAGAGCGCTTCGGCCGTGCTCACGGCACGCCCGAGGTCGGAGGACACGATCCGTGCGGGGGCGTGGCGCTGCGCGAGGTGCTGGGCGCCCTCGGCAGCCTGCCACTGCCCGACCTCGTCGAGCGGTATGTCGATGTGGCCCTGCATGCGACCGGCCGCGTTGAACGCCGTCCGACCATGGCGCCAGAGCACCACTGCCCGGGCCGTCATGAGACGGGGCCGCCGTCACCACCACGCGCGTCGGCGGGGAGCTCGATGACCGGGCAGTCGGACCAGAGCCGCTCGAGCGAGTAGTAGAGCCGGTCCTCGGTGTGCTGGACGTGGACGATGACGTCTCCGAAGTCCAGCAGCGCCCACCGCGCTGCCCGCACGCCCTCACGCCGGATCGCCTTCACGCCGCGGGCGTGGAGGGCCTCCTCGACCGCGTCGACGATCGCGGCGACCTGTCGCTCGTTGGTCCCGGAGAGGATGAGGAAGACATCGGTGAGCACGAGCTTCTCGCTCACGTCGAGGGCGATGATCTCCTCGGCCTTGCGGTCGGAGGCTGCTCGTGCGGCGGCGATGGCGATGTCGATGGCACGGTCGGTTGCGGGCACTAGATCCCTGTCAGTCGGAGCGGGAGGGCGTCAGGGGCGAGCGGCCCCGGGACGGCGACCTCCACGGACTCTGACGTCTGCTGGGTGGGCTGGCCGTTGTCCTGGAGCAGGACCATGACGATGAGAAGTCCGAGCACGAACGCGACGACGGCGAGCGCTGCGATGTGGAACCAGGTGTAGACCCGCGCCGGAGGTCCGTCGTCGACCTCCTCCTGGGGATCGAGGACGGACTCGGGCGCAGGCAAGGGCGCAGGAGCAGCAAGCCCGGGCCGGGCGGCCGTCGGCCAGGCCGGAGCGGGGACGGGCGTGGACTCGGCCGGCGACCAGGTGGACGCCGGCGGACCGCTCGGCACCTCGAGAACGGGAGCGGCCGGGACCTGGCGAGGCCCGGCGGCTCGCCGGATCGCGCTCCACCGCGGGACGGGGACCGGCTCGCTCTCGGGCGGCTGGGGGGTCGGCCCCGTCTGCGGGCGCGGGACGTTCGCCCAGTGCGGGATGGGCAGGGGTTGCTCGGCCTGCTCGGCAGGCGCCTCGGCCGCCCGCGGCTGCTCCTGGACCGGGCGGATGGCCGTCGCCCGCTCACGTTCGGCTCGCAGCACGCCCTCGTGGGCGAGGCGCTCGCTCTCGATGAGCTCGGCACGGTCGCGGGCGATCTCCTCGGCCCGCTGACGGGCCAGCTCGTCTGCTCGCTCCCTCGCCTGGCGCTCGGCCTCCGACGCGGAGGGCACGGCGACGCGCGCCGCCGGCTGGGCGGTGGGCGTCGGCGAGGGCCACGCCGCCGGCGTCGCGGCCGGCGGAACGGTCGGGGCGGGCGAGGGCCACGGCGCGGGCGCCGCGGTCGACGGAGCGGTGCGCTCGCCGGGTCGCGGTACCTCGTCGGGCTCCATGGTGACGATGCGAGGGGCTCGCACCGGACGGCCGACGTGCTCGACGGGGATGGCGGTCGCTGCGTCCTGCTGCTGCGCGAGCTGCTCGGCGAATCGCTGCGCCCGCTCCCGCGCTGCCCGCTCGGCATCGGCGCGCTGCGTCGCCGCGCGCTGCGCCTGGCTCCGCTCGACGCCTCGCCGTGCGGCGTCTTCCCGCTCCGCCTGTGCGCGGGCGGCCTGTGCGCGGAGCGCATCGGCGCGGACCTCCGCCGAGAGGATCTCCGTCGGGGTCGGCTCGACGCCACCGAGGGAGCCGTCGGGCGAGATGCGGCGGATGCCCCCGGTCAGGGCCGGCGGCACGACCGTGGGGACGACGTCCGTCTCGGAGGTGGCCGCTCGGAGCTCACGGCGCGACCGCGGGCGCTCCGGCGGTGCGGGAGGTGTCGGTGCGGGCGGTGTCGGTGCAGGAGGTGTCGGTGCGGGCGGTGCCGGTGCGGGCGGTGCCGGTGCAGCCGGGGTCGGTGCCGGCGCTGTCCCGGCTTCGGCGCGCGCCGCGGCCGCAGCCGCTCGTTCGCGCAGCTCACGGCGGGAGAGCGGCTGAACGGGCGGGTCGGCGACAACGGCCTGCTGCGCGGCACGACGAGGCGTCGAGGTCGCGGCGACGGAAGTGGCAGCCGACGCAGCGATCGCGGCCTCGCGCTCGGCTGCAAGCCGTCGCTGCCGCTCCTCCTCGCGCCGCTTGCGGCGCTCTCCCCACTCCTCGGGGTGCTGCTCAGTCATCCTGGCCTCGATACAGACCGTGCTTGGTGATGTACTGCACGACACCGTCCGGCACGAGGTACCAGACGGGCCGACCGTCGTGCGCGCGCTCCCGGCAGTCCGTCGAGGAGATCGCGAGGGCGGGGACCTCGATCCGGGTGACGGCGTCCGGCGGGATGTCCGTCAGCTCCATCGGGTGGCCGGGTCGCGTGACGGCGACGAAGTGGGCGGCAGCCCACAGCGCCTCGACGTCCTTCCACTGGGCCATCTGGGCGATGGCGTCCGCACCGGTGATGAAGAAGAGGTCCGCATCCGGACGCAGCGCGGCGAGATCCCGCAGGGTGTCGATCGTGTACGTCTGTCCTGGCCGGTCGATGTCGACCCTGCTGACCGTGAACCGCGGGTTCGACGCCGTCGCGATGACCGTCATCAGGTAACGGTGCTCCGGTGCGGTGACCACCGCACGCGCCTTCAGCACCGGCCGGCCGGTCGGGACGAAGACGACCTCGCTGAGCCCCAGCTTGTCCGCAGCCTCGCTTGCCGCGACCAGGTGCCCGTGGTGGATGGGGTCGAACGTGCCACCCATCACCCCCACGCGTGGTCGTTGCTGGGTCATGCGTCAAGGTCCTCCGTCAACGGTTGTGCACGTGCGCCCTGCTGGTGCGGTGCCGGTCGTCTCGCCAGCGTCAGTGCCGGTTCGCGACGTTGCGGAACGCGTAGGTCAGGGCCAGGAGCAGCAGGAGCGTCCCGAAGCCGAGCGCACCGACGGCGACGGGCGGGATCGGCAGACGGTTGACGACCTCGGACTCGCTGACGGCGAGAAGGACACCGTGCACGTCGACCTCCTGGGGATCTGGCGATGCCCGTGAGCACGGGCACGACGGCGTCCAGTGTCGCACGTCCGCCCTGCTGGGGCCGAACCCTGCCGACCCCCGGTCGGGTGAAGGACGACCGGGCGGGGGCCTGGCAGCGGCTGGTCAGGGACGGATCTGGCCCTCGCCGTTGACGATCCACTTCGTCGTCGTCAGCTCGGCGAGACCCATCGGCCCGCGGGCGTGCAGCTTCTGCGTCGAGATGCCGATCTCGGCACCGAGGCCGAACTGCCCACCGTCGGTGAACCGGGTCGACGCATTCACCATGACGACCGCAGCGTCCACCTCGGCGACGAAGCGCTCGGCAGCGAGGAGGTCGCGCGTGCAGATCGCCTCGGTGTGCCCGGAGGTCCACGTGCGGATGTGCTCGATCGCCTCGTCCAGCCCCGCCACCACCCGGACCGCGAGGTCGGCGGAGAGGTATTCGGTCGCCCAGTCGACCTCGGTCGCCGACACGGCACGCACCCCGCCCGGGACCAGGGCCAAGGTCTCTGCGTCGGCGTGCAGGGTGACGCCTGCTCCCCCGAGGGCCGCTGCCGCCATCGGCACGAACTCCGCTGCGACCGCCCGGTGCACCAGCAGCGTCTCGGCGGTGTTGCAGGTACCGAGCCGCTGCGTCTTGGAGTTGAGCACGATCGCGAGCGCCTCGCCCAGGTCGGCACCCGCGTCGACGTAGACGTGGCAGTTCCCGGTGCCCGTCTCGATCACCGGCACCAGCGACTCCCGGACGACCGTCTGGATCAGGTCGGCGCCACCGCGGGGAACGAGCACGTCGACCAGCCCGCGCGCGCGCATCAGCGCGAGCGCCCCCTCCCGGCCCCAGTCGTCGATCGACTGGACAAGGTCGGCGGGCAGGCCCCGTGCGCTCAGCGCGGCAGCGAGCACCTCGACGATGACCTGGTTGCTGCGCGCGGCAGCAGAGCCCCCGCGAAGGATCACCGCGTTCCCGCTCTTGAGCGCGAGCCCGGCCGCGTCCACCGTGACGTTCGGCCGCGCCTCGTAGATCATGGCGACCACGCCCATCGGCACCCTGACCTGACGCAGGCGCAGCCCGTTCGGCAGGGTCGAGCCCCGCACCACCTCGCCGACCGGGTCGGGAAGGGCTGCGAGCTCGCGGAGCGCAAGGGCGATCGCCGCGATCCGCTCGGGGCTCAGCGCGAGCCGGTCGAGCAGCGCGGCCGACGTGCCGACGGCCCGCCCTCGCTCGAGGTCCTCAGCGTTCGCGTCGAGGATGCGCTCGGCGTCGGCGAGGAGCGCATCGGCGAGCGCATGAAGGGCAGCGTCCTTCGTCGCCCTGGTCGAGGTCGCGAGCACCCGCGCAGCGGCCTTCGCTCGCCGCGCGATCGACAGGACGGCGTCCTGGGCGACGCTGTCGACGACGGGCGACCGCGAGCCCTCGCCGGAGGTGCCGAGGGGGACCGTTGCCGAGGTCGTCATCCGTCCAGGGTAGTCGGCGCCCGTCGGGCGGTCCCGGCGCCGGGGACCTGACGACGCCTGGCCACCAGGACGAGGTCGTCACGGTGCACCAGGACCTTGTCGTAGCCCGGGCCGAGGTCGGCGAGCAGCTCGGCTGTCGACCGACCGAGCAGCGACGGGACCTCGAACGAGTCGTAGGCCACCAGCCCGCGAGCAACGACCGCGCCATCGGGCCCGACGATCTCCACCGGGTCGCCGGCAGCGAACTCGCCGTCGATGCCGGTGACGCCGGCCGGCAGCAGGGAGGTGCCCCGGTCCCGCAGCGCGCGCTCGGCCCCGGCGTCGACGAGCAGCCGTCCCCGGGTGCTGGCGGCGTGCGCCAGCCAGAGCCGCCGGGTCGAGCTGCGTCGACCGGTCGCGGCGAACCAGGTGCCGACCGCTTCTCCGGCCAGGGCCGAGCGGGCCTGAGCTGCGCTCGTGAGCACCACGGGGACGCCGGAACCGGTGGCGATGGCCACGGCGTCGAGCTTGGTGACCATCCCCCCCGTGCCGACGGCGCTGCCCCGCGAGGACACGTCGACACCGTCGAGGTCCGCAGGGCCGTGGACCTCGTGGATCCGCCGCGAGCCCGGCCGCGACGGCGGGCCCGTGTAGAGGCCGTCGACGTCGGTCAGGAGCACCAGCCCGTCCGCATGGACCAGGTGCGAGACGAGCGCAGCAAGGCGGTCGTTGTCCCCGAAGCGGATCTCGTCGGTCGCGACGGCATCGTTCTCGTTGATCACGGGGACGACGCCGAGCGAGAGAAGGCGCTCCAGGGCCCGGCTGGCGTTGCGGTAGTGGGTGCGGCGCACGGCGTCGTCAGCGGTGAGCAGCACCTGGCCCACGCGCAGCCCCCGCTCCCGGAAGGCCTCCGCGTAGCGGGAGACGAGGATGCCCTGGCCGACGCTCGCGGCAGCCTGAGCCGTGGCGAGGTCGCGCGGGCGTGCGGAGAGCCCCAGCGGGCCGAGACCCGCCGCGATGGCGCCGGAGGTCACGAGCACCACCTGGCCGCCGGCGGCCCGTCGGTCGGCGAGGACGGCGACGAGTGCTCGGAGCGCCTCGAGGTCGAGGCGGCCGTCGGCGCCGGTCAGCGAGGACGAGCCGATCTTGACCACGACGCGCTCCGCCGTGGCCATCGCTCTGCGGTCAGGACCCACGCGGGCATTGTGCACCGCACGACGCACCTGCGGCTGCCGCGTCCGCGGCCCGGCACCGACGACGGGTGCTGCGTGCGAGGCTGGGGTCAGGGACGAGGAGGGGTGCGCATGAGGATCGTGCTGGCCCCGGACTCGTTCAAGGAGTCGATGACCGCCCGTGAGGCAGTCAGCGCCATGGTGCGCGGGATCGCCACGGTCCTGCCCCGCGCCGAGTGCGTCCTGGTCCCGATGGCCGACGGTGGCGAGGGCACGGCCGGCACCGTGGTGGACGCGCTCGGTGGGACCCTCCTGCCCGCTCGCGTGCGCGACCCGCTCGGCCGGCAGGTCCTCGGCGAGATCGGCCTCGTGGCCGACGGTCGGACGGCCGTCCTGGAGGTGGCGTCAGCGATCGGTCTCGGCCTGCTGGCCCCGGCCGAACGGGACCCCACCCTGACCGGCACGGCCGGCGTCGCCGACCTGCTGCTCGCGGCCCTCGATCGAGGGGTGGGGCGAGTCGTGGTCGGGCTGGGTGGATCGGCGACGAACGACGCCGGGCTCGGGATGCTCGCGGCGCTCGGCGCCCGGCTCCTGCCCGCCAGCCCGCTCCGCGAGGACTGGGGCGACCTGGCGGCGATCGACCTCACGGGCCTCGACCCACGCCTCGCCGCGATCGATCTCGACGTGGCCTGCGACGTGACCGCACCGCTCCTCGGCCCGCACGGGTCGAGCCGCACCTTCGGCCGGCAGAAGGGCGCCTCGCCGGCCCAGGTCGAGCTGCTCGAGCGGCGGATGGTCCGGGCAGCGCGGGCGCTCGACCTGGCCACCGGAGCTCCGGTCTCCGGACGTCCTGGCGCGGGCGCCGCTGGTGGGCTCGGTGCTGCCCTCCTCGCGCTCGGTGGGCGGCTGGAACCCGGCGTCGACCTCGTCGCCCGGACCGTCGGGCTCGGCCAGGCGCTCGTCGGAGCCGATCTGGTGCTCACGGGCGAGGGCACCGTCGACGCCGAGAGCCTGCACGGGAAGGTCGTCGGCGGGGTCATCGCCCTCGCCGCCGCCGCCGGGGTCCCGGTCGTCGTCCTCACCGGGCGGCGAGGCGCCGGTGCAGAGCGCGTGGAGTCGCTCGTCGAGGAGCTCGTCACCCTGAGCGACGGGCATCGTGACCTCGCCGAGGCCCTGGCCACCGGGCCGCGCGACCTCGAGCGCGCCGTCGCCGGCTACCTCGCGGCGCGGACCGCCGGCGCCGGGCGCGACGCCGCGGACGGATGACCTACTCGGCCGGGTCCACCCAGTGGCCGGCCTCGCGCTCGGTCCAGAGCTCGGCACGAGCCTCGGCCTTGGCGTCCATCCGCTCCTTGTAGTCCGCCTTGCGCACGCCACGGGGCGCACGGCCCGAGTCCTCGAGCCGTGCGTCCGTTCCGCGGGGCCCGCCGAGGAGCTCGGATCCGGTGAGCAGCGTGGGCTCCCAGTCGAAGACGACGGCGTTCTCGCCCGAGCCGATCCGCACCTCGGCGCCGGGGATCGCGCCGGCCGAGAAGAGCTTGTCCTCGACGCCGAGCCGGGCGAGCCGGTCGGCGAGGTAGCCGACGGCCTCGTCGTTGCTGAACTGCGTCTGACGGACCCAGCGCTCGGGCTTGGTTCCGCGCACCTCGAACCAGACATGCCCCTCGCTCTCGCGGCGAGTGACGGTGAAGCCCGAGTCGTCGACGGCCACCGGACGCAGCACGACGCGGGTCGGCTCGCTCGGGGCGGCGGCCCGCGCCTTGTCCACGATCTCTGCGAGGGCGAACGTCAGCGGGCGCAGGCCCTCGTGGCTCGCCGTGGAGATCTCGAAGACGCGCAGCCCGCGCGCCTCCAGGTCCGGGCGCACCAGCTCGGCGAGCTCGCGAGCCTCCGGGACGTCGATCTTGTTCAGGACGACGATGCTCGGGCGCTCGGTCAGCGGGACCTCGCCGCCGGAGACGAGGTCTCCGGCGTAGGTCGCCAGCTCGGCCTGCAGGGCGTCGAGGTCGCTGAGGGGGTCGCGATCGGGCTCGAGGGTCGCGCAGTCGAGCACGTGCACGAGGACGGCACAGCGCTCGATGTGCCGCAGGAACTCCAGGCCGAGGCCCTTGCCCTGGCTGGCGCCCGGGATGAGCCCTGGCACGTCGGCGATCGTGTACCGCGCAGAGCCCGCCTGGACGACGCCGAGCTGCGGGACGAGCGTGGTGAAGGGGTAGTCGGCGATCTTGGGCCGCGCGGCGGAGACGGCGGCGACGAGGCTCGACTTGCCGGCGCTGGGGAACCCGACCAGGGCGACGTCGGCGATCGTCTTGAGCTCGAGGACGACATCGCCCTCGCTCCCGGGCTCACCGAGCAGCGCGAAACCGGGAGCCTTGCGCCGCGGAGAGGCGAGCGAGGCGTTCCCGAGCCCGCCACGCCCGCCCTGGGCGACGACGAAGCTGGCGCCGGCGCCGACGAGGTCAGCCAGGACGTCGCCGTCCAGGGACTTCACGACGGTGCCGTTCGGCACCGGGATCACCAGGTCGGCGCCGGTGCCGCCCTGGCGGTCGTCACCCATGCCCTGGCTCCCGGACGGGGCATGGCGGTGTGGTCCGTGGTGCAGGTCCAGCAGGGTGGTGACCTGCGGGTCGACCTGGAGCAGGACCGTGCCGCCGTTCCCGCCGTTGCCCCCGTCGGGGCCGGCGAGCGGCTTGAACTTCTCGCGCCTGATGGACGCGCAGCCATGGCCACCGTCACCACCGCGGGCGTGGAGCACGACCCGGTCGACGAACGTGGCCATGGGACTTCCTTCCGAGCTGAGCCCACCCGAGGGTGGTGACGGCGGGACCGGATGGCCCGCCGGGACGACGAAGGGGCGCACCGCACCGGTGCGCCCCTAGGTCAAGGAGTGTCAGGCGTCGGCTGCCACGACGTCGATGACCTTGCGGCCACGGCGGATACCGAACTTCACGGCGCCCGTCACCAGGGCGAAGAGGGTGTCGTCGCCACCGCGGCCGACGTTCACGCCGGGGTGGAAGTGCGTCCCACGCTGGCGGACGATGATCGTCCCGGCGTTGACGGCCTCGCCACCGAAGCGCTTGACACCCAGGCGCTGCGCGTTCGAGTCGCGCCCGTTGCGCGAGGAGCTTGCGCCCTTCTTGTGTGCCATGACAGACCTGCTTTCGTGCTGAGCGGAGAGGACGGGGTTGTCAGCGGCGAACCGCGACGATCGGGCGACGCCTGGTCAGGCGCCACCGATTCAGGCGATGCCGGTGACCTTCAGGCGGGTCAGCTTCTGACGGTGACCCATGCGCTTGCGGTAACCGGTCTTGTTCTTGTACTTGAGGATGTCGATCTTCGGGCCCTTCTCGTCCCGGACGACCTCCGCCGTGACGGTGATCTTGGCCAGAGCCGCGGCGTCCGAGGTCACCGACTCGCCATCGACGAGGAGGAGCGCGGGCAGCTGGACGGAGGAACCTGCGCCGGCGGAGAGACGGTCCACGACGACGATGTCACCGACGGACACCTTCTCCTGACGGCCGCCTGCCTTGACGATCGCGTACACCACGTTGCTGCTCATCTCTACTCGTCTGCGACGCGCCCGGCGCTCTGGACCCCCGATGGGGACCGGGCCGATGACGCGAGAGAACGGCGCGCTCGCATGGCGCACCGACGTTCTAGGTTACGGAGCCGGAGCCGCTCGGTCAAATGACGGGCGGCGCCGGAACCGCTCAGGACTGCTCGTCGGCCCCCTCGTCAGCAGGTGACTCGTCGGCAACCGGCGGCCAGGACTCCACAGCGGCGTCCACCGGCGCGTCGAGGACGGCGACCTCGTGGGCGTGCTCGCGCTCCTGGTCGTGCTCATGGGCATGCGCAGCGGCCGCGGCGATCGTGGCCAACGTGGCCTTGACCGCGTCACGTGCCTCCGGGAGCACCGGGACCGCCGCGGACGGAGTGCTCGGCGCCTTGCGGCGGCGCGAGCGCTTGGCCTCGCCGGAGCCCTCGCCCTCCCCCGCGTCCACCTGGTCGACCGGACGGGGGTCGATCGGCTCGGTGTGCACGATGAAGCCGCGGCCGGCGCAGTGCTGGCAGGTCTCGCTGAACGCCTCGACCAGGCCCTGACCGACCCGCTTGCGGGTCATCTGGACCAGGCCGAGCGAGGTGACCTCGGCGACCTGGTGCTTGGTCCGGTCCCGCCCGAGGCACTCGACGAGCCGCCGCAGCACGAGGTCGCGGTTGGACTCGAGAACCATGTCGATGAAGTCGATGACGATGATCCCGCCGATGTCGCGCAGCCGGAGCTGTCGGACGATCTCCTCCGCAGCCTCGAGGTTGTTGCGCGTCACGGTCTCCTCGAGCGTGCCGCCCGATCCGGTGAACTTGCCGGTGTTGACGTCGACGACAGTCATCGCCTCGGTGCGGTCGATCACGAGGGAGCCACCCGAGGGCAGCCAGACCTTGCGGTCCATCCCCTTCGCGAGCTGCTCGTCGACCCGGTGCGCAGCGAAGACGTCACCACGACCGTCCCACCTGCTGACCTTCTCCGCCAGGTCGGGCGCCATCGCGTCGACGTACTCGGAGATCATCGACCACGCGCCCTCACCCTGGACGACGAGCGAGCTGAAGTCGTCGTTGAAGATGTCACGGACGACCCGGATCGCGAGGTCGGGCTCGCCCTGGAGCATGACCGGGGCCTGACCGCCCTTCATCTTCTTCTCGATCGCCGCCCACTGGTCCTGCAGGCGCTGCACGTCGCGGCGCAGCTCCTCCTCCGACGCGCCCTCGGCCGCGGTGCGCACGATGACTCCTGCGGCGTCCGGGACGATCTCCTTGAGCAGCTTCTTCAGGCGTGCCCGCTCGTTCTCCGGGAGCTTGCGGGAGATGCCGGTCATGCCACCACCGGGGACGTACACCAGGTACCGGCCGGCCAGCGTGATCTGCGAGGTCAGGCGGGCACCCTTGTGACCGATCGGGTCCTTCGTCACCTGGACGAGAACGGGGTCCCCGGACTTCAGGGCCGTCTCGATACGCCGGGGCTGGCCCTCCAGCCCGGCGGCGTCCCAGTTGACCTCGCCGGCGTAGAGCACGGCGTTGCGGCCCTTGCCGATGTCGACGAACGCGGCCTCCATGCTCGGGAGGACGTTCTGGACGCGCCCGAGGTAGACGTTCCCGCTCATCGAGGACTGGCCGTTCTGGGCCGACCGCGAGACGAAGTGCTCGACGAGGACCTCGTCCTCGAGCACGGCGATCTGCACCCGACCGTTGGCCTCCTTGACGACCATCGACCGCGTCACCGCCTCGCGCCGGGCGAGGAACTCGGACTCGGTGATGATCGACCGGCGTCGGCCGGCGTCGCGACCCTCACGGCGGCGCTGGCGCTTGGCCTCCAGGCGCGTGGAGCCTCGAAGGGCAGTGACCTCGTCCGAGGGGGTGCGAGAGCTGCGGGTCCTGGCGCGTGCCGGCTCCTCCGCTGCTCCCTCTGCACGGCCGCTGCGGCTGCGGCGACGCCGACGTCGCCTGCTGCTCGACCCCTCCTCGCCCCCGTCCTGACCCTCGTCGGCGCCGTCGGTGTCCTCACCGTCGACGGGCTCGTCGCCCTCATCGTTCTCGTCGTCCTCCTCGGCGGAGTCCTGATCGTCCCCGCCAGCAGGACGACGACGTCCACGACCGCCGCGGCGACGACGACGACGGGCGGTGCCGCCCTCGCCGGGCTCGGCCGCGTCGTCGTCCGGCTCCGCGGAGTCGTCCGGTGCGACCTCGTGCTCGGCTGCCTCGACGTCGTCCAGGACAGGGGCGTCCTCGACGGGCTCGGCGGCGCGGCCGCGGCCGCGGCCTCGACCTGAGCGCGCTCGCCCGCCGCGGGGCCCTGCCTCCTCCTCGACCGCGATCTCGACGGCATCGACAGCGGGCTCGGCGCCCTCCTCGGGCTCGACGGGGGGGCCGGCAGGGGCCTGGGCCCGGCGCCGGCGGCTGCGGGACGCGGGGTCGGGCGCCTGGAAGAGCACGGCGGTGGTGGCCAGCCGCGGCCGGACCGACGAGGTGCGCCCCGGCTCGCTCGGCGCACCGAGCTCGGCGAGCACGTCAAGGCCGGGACGCGTCGTGCTCGCCTCGGCGTCCTCCTCCTCGAGCACGGGCTCGGGGGTGGGCTCGGGCTCGACCTTCGTCGTCGCGCGGCGGGTCCGTGCGGTGGTGGCGCGTGCCCGCTTCGCCGGCGGAGCAGCCTCCTCGGGGGCGACCTCCTCGGGGGCGACGGCGACGGCGTCGACGAGGACCGGCTCGACCGGTGCGGCTGCCGGCTCGGCGACCGGCGAGGTCGCGCGGCGACGTCCGCGGCCACGGGCCGGTGCCTCGACCGTGTCGGCGACCGCTGCGGCGGGAGCAGCCTCGACCCGCTCCACAGGTGCGACGGCAACGACGGGTGCCTCAGCGGCGGGCGTGCTCGGTGTCCCTGCCGGAGAGGTGGCCCGTCGGCTGCGTCGGGGGGCCTTCGGCACCACGATCGTCGGATCTGACATGGGGGTGTGCTCGTCTGTCACGGAGTGCTCCAGACCTGCAGGCCGTCCACACTCGCCGGCCAAGCAGGCGGTCGGTCGTCACGTGCGCGGTGCGCTCCGCAACGGAAGTCGTCAGTTGCTGCCCGGAGGGTGGGCGTCGCCGGCGCCTGCCGTGTCATCGACTCCTTCGGTCGCTGACGGCGGCGCGCGGCGGGTACGCGGACCCGGTCGGCAGGAAGATCTCGGTCACGCGCCCGGTGTGGCGAGCAGCACGACCGTTCGTAGTATCGCACAGACGGCCCATCGGAGCTGGTCGACACGCCTCCGGGTCGGGGCCGGGGGCCCTGGGGCCAGGGGCCGGGGGTCCGGCGGCCGGCGAGGACGTGGGTGCCAGGGCACGCGGGGCGCGGGGCCGCCCGATCAGCCGTGTCGCGGGCGCCGGAGCCCGGCGGTGATGACAAGATGTCAGCAAAGAGGGACGAAGGTCCCAGGTGTCGGACGTCAGGGATTTCTACGGTCGTCTCGACGCATCGTCGCGCCCCGCCTGCCCACGCCCGAGGAGACACTGTGGACGCACTCGCCCTGGCCAGATGGCAGTTCGGCATCACCACCGTCTACCACTTCATCTTCGTGCCGCTGACGATCGGCCTCACGCCCCTCGTCGCGATCATGCAGACCGCCTGGTACCGGACGGGCAACGAGCGCTGGCTCCGCCTGACCAAGTTCTTCGGCAAGCTCATGCTGATCAACTTCGCGATCGGCGTCGCCACAGGGATCGTGCAGGAGTTCCAGTTCGGGATGAACTGGAGCGAGTACTCGCGCTTCGTCGGCGACATCTTCGGCGCCCCGCTCGCGATGGAGGCCCTCGCGGCCTTCTTCATCGAGTCGACCTTCCTCGGCCTGTGGATCTTCGGCTGGGACAAGCTGCCCAAGAAGATCCACCTCGCCACGATCTGGCTGGTCGCCTTCGCCACCAACCTCTCCGCGTTCTTCATCCTCGCGGCGAACTCGTGGATGCAGCACCCGGTCGGTGCGGTGTTCAACCCCCAGACGGGCCGCGCGGAGATGAAGAGCATCGGCGCCGTGCTCGGCAACCCGACGGTCTGGGCGGCCTTCCCGCACACGATCACCGCTGCCCTGCTCACCGCCGGAACCTTCGTCGCCGGCATCGCCGGATTCTGGATGGTCAAGGTCGCGCGGGCCGGCAAGCCGGACGTCGCTCGGGACGTGTACCGGCCGGCCGTGGTCCTCGGCATGATCGTCATGCTGATCGGCGGCGTCGGCGTCTCGCTGACCGGCGACCAGCAGGCCAAGCTGATGTTCAAGCAGCAGCCGATGAAGATGGCAGCTGCCGAGGGGCTCGTGGCCTCCTCCCCGGACGGCGCGGAGTTCTCCCTCTTCGCACTCGGGGACCTCACCAACGACCCGGCTTCGGTCAAGCACCTCCTCGCGGTGCCCGGCCTGACGTCCTTCCTCGCCGACGGCAGCTTCACCTCCCCCGTCAAGGGGATCGACGAGCTCCAGAAGGACTACACGGCGAAGTACGGCCCCACCGTGGGCGAGGGTGTCGACTTCGTGCCGAACCTCGCGGTGACCTACTGGTCCTTCCGCCTGATGATCGGGATGGGGATCGGGTCGGCCGCGCTCGCGCTCGCCTGCCTCTGGTTCACCCGCAAGGGCAAGATCATCGACAAGCCGTGGTTCGCGAAGCTCTCTCTCGTCGCGATCTTCACGCCGTTCCTCGCCTCGGCCTTCGGCTGGATCTTCACCGAGATGGGTCGCCAGCCGTGGATCGTCGCACCGAACCCGACGGGTGAGGACGGGGTCTGGCTGCTCACGGCCAAGGGCGTCTCGACCGTCGTCGGCGCCGGCTCCGTGATCATCTCGATGGTGGCGTTCACGCTGCTCTACGGCGTGCTCGCCGTGCTCTGGTGGAAGCTCATGCACCGCTACGCCATGGAGGGCGTGGCCGACCGCGAGGTCGATGTCAGCCCGGACAACAACGGCTCGAGCGGCGACCGCCCGATGTCCTTCGCCTACTGAGACAGGGATCCTGCCATGGAGATGTCAACGATCTGGTTCCTGCTCATCGCAGTCCTGTGGACCGGCTACCTCGTCCTGGAGGGCTTCGACTTCGGCGTCGGCATGCTGCTGCCCGTCCTCGGCCGCAAGGACACCGACCGCCGCCTGATGATCAACACGATCGGCCCGGTCTGGGACGGGAACGAGGTGTGGCTGCTCACCGCGGGTGGCGCGACGTTCGCCGCGTTCCCCGAGTGGTACGCCACGCTCTTCTCGGGCTTCTACCTCGCCCTGCTGCTCATCCTGCTGGCGCTCATCGTGCGGGTCGTCGCCTTCGAGTGGCGCGGCAAGTTCGACGACGACCGCTGGCGCGCCTGGGCGGACCGCGCGCTGATCTTCGGCTCGTGGGTGCCCGCCGTCCTGTGGGGCGTCGCGTTCGGCAACATCGTGCGCGGCGTGAACCTCGACGCCGGCCACCAGTACGTCGGGTCGTTCTTCGACCTGCTCAACGTGTTCTCGCTGGTCGGCGGGGCGACGACGGCGCTCATCTTCCTCACGCACGGTGCCGTGTTCCTCTCGCTGAAGACCGACGGCGAGATGCGCGAGCGGTCCGGATCCCTTGCCGAGAAGCTGGCCATGGCCACGACGGTCGTCGCCGGCGCCTGGGCGATCTGGCTGCAGCTGGCCTACTCCGAGGTCATGTGGACCTGGGCAGCGGTCCTGGTCGCGGCCGGGGCGCTCGTCGCCCTGGTGCTCACCACCCGGATGCGTCGCGAGGGCTGGGCGTTCCTCGCCTCGGCCGTCGCGATCGTCGCGGCCGTCGTGCTGATCTTCGGCTCGTTGTTCCCCGACGTCATGCCGGCCTTCGACACGGCGAACTCCCTCACCGTCACCAACGCGTCGTCAACGGACTACACGCTGACCGTGATGACCTGGGTCGCCGTGATCCTCACCCCGATCGTGCTCGCCTACCAGGCGTGGACGTACTGGGTGTTCCGCAAGCGCCTCACGGCCGAGCAGATCCCCGCGCACATCGGCCTGCCGCTCACCAAGGTGTGAAGCCGCTCGACCCGCGGCTTCTTCGTCGCGCGCGGTCGGCGCGCCGGTACGTCCTGCTCACCGCGGGGCTCGGCGCGCTGACCGCTGTGCTCGTCATCGCCCAGGCCCTGCTCCTCGCGGCGGCGCTGGCCCCGGTCGTCCTGCGCACGGCGGACTGGCCCCAGGTGGCGCGGACGGTCGCCTGGCTCGCTCTCGTCATGATGGCCAAGGCGGGGGTGACCGGCCTGCAGGAACGCTTCGCGCACCGCTCCGCCACGCGGGCGGTCGCGGAGCTGCGCGAGCAGGTGCTCGAGCATGCGGTCGCGCTCGGCCCGCGGTGGGTCGCCACCCATCCCGTCGCCACGCTCGCGACCCGTGGGCTCGAGGCGATGGACCCGTACTTCGTGCGGTACCTGCCCCAGCTCCTGCTCGCCGTCACGGTCACGCCGGCCGCCCTGGTCGTCGTCCTCGGGCTGGACTGGATCGCCGGCCTCACGGTGGCGCTGACCCTGCCGCTGGTTCCGCTGTTCATGGCGCTCATCGGGCGGCTGACCCAGGGTTACGCCGACCGGCGGCTCGCCGCCATGGAGCGCCTCGGCCACCAGGTGCTCGACCTGCTCGCCGGGTTGCCGACCCTGCGGGCGCTCGGCCGCGAGCGCGGTCCCGAGCGCCGGGTGGCCGCGCTGGGCGACGAGCACCGCGTCGCGACGATGGGCACCCTGCGCATCGCCTTTCTCTCCGGGATGGTGCTCGAGCTGCTGACGACCCTCTCGGTCGCCCTGGTGGCCGTCGGGATCGGCTACCGGCTGGTGTGGGGCGACGTCGACCTGCAGACCGCGCTGGCCGTGCTCGTCCTCGCCCCGGAGGTCTACCTCCCGCTGCGGCAGGTCGGTGCGCACTTCCACGCCTCTGCCGACGGCGTCGCGGCGGCCGAGCAGGCCTTCGCCGTGCTCGAGGAGGCGCTGCCGGCCCGAGGGACGCGTCCGGCTCCCGACCTGACCACCACGACCCTGCGTCTCGCCGGGGTGGACGTCGTGGCCCCCGACCGCGCGGTGCTCGCCCCGGCCGGTCTCGACCTCGTGCTCGCACCGGGAGCTGTCCTCGCGCTCGCCGGACCCAACGGGTCGGGGAAGTCGACGGCCGTCGCCGTGCTGCTCGGCGTCCTGAGACCCGATGCGGGCCAGGTCCTCCTCGAACCGGTCGACGAGGCCGCGCTCGACCTCGCCGAGATCGATCCCGCGAGCTACTGGTCGCAGATCGCCTGGGTGCCCCAACGCCCGCTCATCGAGCCGGGGACGCTGCGTGCGGCCGTCCTGCAGGGCCGCGAGGTCGACGATGCGGAGCTCGCGGTGGCCGCGGGGCTCACGGGTCTCGACGAGGTCGTCGCCGCCCGGCGCGAGGGCTGGGACGGCCTGGTCGGCCAGGGCGGGTCCGGGCTGAGCCTCGGTCAGCGGCAGCGCCTGGCCCTGACCAGGGCCCTCCTCGCGCCGGCCCAGCTCGTCGTGCTCGACGAGCCGACGGCCCACCTCGACGCCGACGGGGAGGCCGTCGTGCTGGCCACCGTCGACCGCCTGCGGAACGCCGGACGGACGGTGCTGCTCGTCGCGCACCGCCCGTCCCTGCTGCGGGTCGCCGACACCGTCGTGCACGTCGCCGCCGCGCCCACCGCGGAGCGTGACGCTCCTCGCGACTGCTCCGGTGGCGCGGGCGCTGCGACGCTGCCGTCCCGGGGATCGCGGGCCGCGTCATGAGCGTGCAGACCGACCGCCCAGGCCCGCTGCGCCGGGCCGGTGGACTGCGCTCCGACCCGCTGTGGCGGGCCCTGCTCCTGCTGGACGTCGATCGTCGACGTGTCGGGCTCGCGGTGCTCGCCGGGTCCGCGGGTCTGGGCAGCGCCGTCGCGCTCGCCGGGATCTCGGCGTGGATGATCGCCCGCGCCTCCCAGATGCCCTCCGTGGTGGTGCTGAGCATCGCCGCCGTCGGGGTGCGGTTCTTCGGCATCTCGCGCGGCCTGCTCCGGTACGTCGAGCGGCTGGTCTCGCACGACGTCGCGCTGCGCGGGATGGCGACCTTACGGGTCCGGCTCTACGAGCAGCTCGCCGAGCGCCCGCCGGCTCGCCTGCTCGCCGTGCGCCGCGGTGACCTGCTCGCGCGGGTCGGGGCCGATGTCGACGCCGTCGGCGACGTGATCGTCCGGGGGCTGCTGCCGATGGCCGTTGCCGCGGTCCTCGGCGTGGGCAGCGCGGTCGCCGTCGGGCTCTTCCTTCCGGCCGCCGGCCTCGCCTTGGCCGGCTGCCTCCTCCTCGCCGGAGTCGGCGCCCCATGGCTGTCCGTCCGGGCGGCACGGACGGTCGAGCATCGCTCCGCCGTCGCACGTGCCGACCTCTCAGCGATCTCCCAGTCGATGCTCGACGGTGCCGGCGAGCTCACGGTCTCCGGTCGGCTCGAGGGCGCGAGGGCCGAGCTGCGCCGCGCCCAGGCCGAGCTCGCTGACGCCACCGACGCAGGAGCGCGCTCGGCCTCCGTCGCCGCAGCCCTGCACCCGTTCTCCACCGGCCTCGCCGTCCTCAGCTCGCTGGTGCTCGGGATCCCTGCCACCACGACCGGTCACCTCGCCGCCGTCGAGCTCGCGGTCATCGTCCTGCTGCCGCTCGCCGCCTTCGAGGCCTCGGCGCTGCTCCCGAACGCCGCGATCGCGGTGCTCCGCTCGCGCGAGGCCGCCCGCCGCATCATGGACCTGCTCGACGTGCCGACCCCGCCGCCGGCGACGTCCACCTCCCCCGGGGCTGCGTCGGCGCGCCCGGACGTCGACGCCCCGCCGCTCGAGGCGCACGGCTTGTCCTGCGGCTGGCCCGGCCGTCGGCCGGCGCTCACCGGGATCGACCTGACGCTCGCGACCGGCCGGAGCGTCGCGGTGGTCGGTCCGAGCGGGCTCGGCAAGACGACCCTGCTGCTCACGCTCGCCGGACTGCTCCCGGCCCGGGCCGGTACCGTCCTCGTCGCGGGCCGCCCGGTCGACCAGGTCTCCAGGGCCGGGGTGGCGGCGGCGGTCACGATGACGGCCGAGGACGCGCACATCTTCGACACGACCGTGCTGGAGAACCTGCGCGTCGCGCGCGGGGACGTGAGCGCAGCCGAGGCCGACCAGGTGCTCGGCGCCGTCGGGCTCCAGGGCTGGCTCGCGGGCCTTCCCGATGGCCTGCAGACCGTCCTGGGCACCGACGCGGCACGGGTCTCGGGCGGCGAACGCCGCCGGCTGCTCGTCGCGAGGGCCCTGCTGAGCCCCGCACCCGTGCTGCTGCTGGACGAGCCGACGGAGCATGTCGATGCCGAGGGCACGGCTCTGCTTCGTGGTCTGCTCGACGGTTCGCTCGCCCCGGGCAAGGCCGTCGTCGTGGTCACCCACCGTCTTGCCGGGCTGGAGGCTGCCGACGAGGTGATCCTGCTCGGCGAGGAAGGTACCGTGCGTGCACGAGGTCGGCACACCCAGCTGCTGGCCGGGAACGATGACGCCGGGGCCGGAACGGTGAACGCCTACCGTTCCGCCTGGACCGCAGAGCAGCAGGAGAGGCCATGACGGCGCGAACGGACCACCACGACGGGTCGCTCGCCGCCGCCGACCTCCTGCAGGCAGCGCTCGGCCTCGCCTCCGACCTCGACCTGCCCACCGTGCTCCAGCGCTTCGTCGCGGCGAGCGCCGACCTCACGGGGGCGACGTTCGGCGCGATCAACGTGCTCGACGCCCGCGGTCGCTCGACGACCTTCGTGCACACGGGCATGGACGAGCGCCTCGCCGCCGTGCTCGGCCGCCCGCCGCACGCCGTCGGCGTCCTCGGCTCGATCCCCCCGCACGGGACGCTGCGCCTGGACGAGCTCATGGCGCACCCGACCTTCAAGGGCTTCCCGCCGCACCACCCGCCGATGGGGTCCTTCCTGGGCACCGCCGTCCGGGTGCGCAACCGGGTCTACGGCTACCTCTACCTCTCGGAGAAGGCCGGCGGCTTCACCGACGAGGACGACGAGGTCGTCATCACGCTCGCCGCAGCTGCTGCCGTCGCGATCCAGAACGCGCAGATGTACGCCGAGTCCGAGCGCCGGGAGCACTGGCTGCGCGCCGGGCAGCAGATCACCACGATGCTGCTCTCGGGCGCCGACCAGGAGGACGTGCTGGCCCAGATCGCTGCCTCCTCCCGCGACGTGGCCGGGGCGGACACGGCAGCACTGGTGCTGCCGGGGATGGGCGACTCCTGGGTGATGGAGATCGTCGACGGGACCGGCTCCGACGAGCTCATCGGGACGGTCATGCCGCCGGACGGGCGCGCCCGGACCGTCCTGCGCGACGGGAACGGGCTCGTCGTCGACTCCCTCTCGCGGGCCAGGGCGATGCGCGTGGACGCGCTGCGGCAGTTCGGCCCGGCGCTCTACGCCCCGATGCACGCCGACGGGCGTGGGGTCGGCGTGCTCGTGCTGCTGCGCAAGGTGGGCTCGGCACCGTTCGGACCGAGCGACCTCGCGACGGCCGAGACCTATGCCGCCCAGGCAGCCCTCGCTCTCGTGCTGGCGGAGGCCCGGCACGCCCAGGACGTCGCCGCGCTCCTGGACGAGCGGGAGCGCATCGCGCGCGACCTGCACGACCTCGCCATCCAGCAGCTCTTCGCCACCGGCATGCAGCTCGAGACGGTCCGGCGGCGGGCAGCCCGGGGGGTCGACCCCTCCGAGCTCACCGGCATCGTCGAGGACGCGCTGGACAACGTCGACTCCACCGTCCGTCAGATCCGCTCGATCGTCCACGCCCTGCGGGACCCCGACGCCTCGGCCCCCCTGGCCGAACGTCTGCGCCGCGAGTCCTCGCTGGCCAGGACGGGCCTCGGCTTCGCCCCCTCGCTGGTCATCACCGTCGACCACCGCGTGCTGGACTCCGCCGAGGCCCTGGAGGGCGACGCCCAGGCGCTGGACGACCGGGTCGGGGAGGACCTCGGGGACGATGTCGTCGCCGTGGTGCGCGAGGGCCTGGCGAACGCCGCGCGGCATGCGCGGGCGACGGCGGTCACCGTGCGCGTCGAGCTCGCCGGTGAGGGGCCCGACACCGAGGTCACGGTCGAGGTCGAGGACGACGGCACGGGGCTGCCGCCAGCACGCGACCGCCGTTCAGGGACGGACAACCTCGCGGCCCGTGCGCGCCGGCACGGCGGGACGTTCAGCCTCGGGACGACGGCCGAGGGCAGGGGCACGCTGCTGACCTGGAAGGCACCGGTGCGCTCGAGCGGGCACTGACCTGCCGCACGGGGCGGTCACCCGCGCGAGCTACTCCGAACCGTCGCTGCGCCAGGAGCTGTGCTTGTGCCCGGCGACCCATGCGGCCACCTGCGTCCGGCGCTGCAGGCCCATCTTGGACAGCAGCGAGGTGATGTGGTTCTTGACCGTCTTCTCCGCGACCCCGAGACGTTCGGCGATCTCGCGGTTCGACATGCCCTCCCCGATGAGGTCGAGCACCTTGCGCTCGCTCGGGGTGAGGTCGGCCGTCGGGTCGTCGTGGTCGGCGCGGCGACGCGTCACGGTGCGCTCGTCGAGCAGGGTGCGCCCGGCGGCGACGGAGCGGATCACGTCGGCGATCTCCGCCCCGCGCACCGACTTCAGGACGTAGGCGGCTGCCCCGGCCTGCAGGGCTGCGGCGAGCGCGTCGTCGTCGTCGAAGGAGGTGAGCACGATGGCGCGCGCCTCCGGGAGGGACTCGCGCAGGGCGAGCATGAGGTCGATGCCGGTGCCGTCCGGCAGCTGGAGGTCGACCAGCATGACCTGGGGTCGCACGAGCGTCGCGCGGCGGATCCCCTCGGCGACGCTGCCTGCCTCGGCCACCACCCCCATCCCGTCGGCACGGTCGACGACCTCAGCGATGCCTCGTCGCACCACCTCGTGGTCGTCGACGATCATCACGGCGATCTCGGTCTGGCGCCCTGCCGGGCCCGGCACGTTGGTTACCACGCTCGGCATCCTAGAGAACAGGACGGGAGATGCCCACACGGCGTGCCGCACGTGGACGAGGTTGGCAGGCCGGACAGGTGAACGACGACCGGTTCATGAAGGAGCTGCGCTCCACCGGGGTGCCGCAGCGCGGGCAGGGCCGGCCCGCCTGGCCGTAGACGGCGAGCGAGCGGTCGAAGTAGCCGGAGGAGCCGTTCACGTCGACGTAGAGGGCGTCGAAGCTCGTCCCACCGACCCGCAGCGCCGCGCGCATGACCTCCTCGGCGGCGTCCAGGACCCTGCGGACCTCGATCGGGCGCAGGCGGTCCGTCGGTCGCGAACCGTGCAGCCCGGCCCGCCACAGCGCCTCGTCGGCGTAGATGTTGCCGATCCCTGAGACGAGGCCCTGGTCGAGCAGGGCCCGCTTGAGCTCGGTGCGGCGCCGACGCACGGCGGCGACGAGGGCCGCCCGGTCGAGTGCCGGGTCGAGCAGGTCCCTGGCGATGTGCGCGACCGGGACGGGGACGGACGCTGCGGGGCTGCCGTGACCGCCGGGGGCACCGTCCGGGGTGGGGACCAGGTCGACCAGCCCCAGGTTCCCGAAGGTGCGCTGGTCGACGAAGTCGAGGACGACGCCCGGGTCCCCGTCGAGCCACAACCGGGCGCGAAGGTGCGGGTGGTCCGGCGGCGCCTCGGCGCTGCGCACCAGGAGCTGACCGCTCATGCCGAGGTGCGCCAGCAGCGCCTCGTCGGGCTCCTGGGCGCCCTCGGCCCCCGCGGAGGGGTCGAGCGGGAGCCACAGGTACTTCCCGCGCCGCACGACCGCCGCCAGGCGCCGCCCCGTCAGCCGGTCGACGAGCTCCCGGGCACCGCCGGCCTGCCGGCGGACCGCCGAGTCGCGGAAGATCTCGGTGCGCAGCACGGCCCGTCCCCGGACGTGCCGGTCGAGCCCGTCACGGACGGTCTCGACCTCGGGCAGCTCCGGCACCTCAGGAGTCGGCGGGTTCCGTGCACTCCGAGAGCGCGCGGTAGGCGGCAGCAGCGGCGTCCTGCTCGGCGTGCTTCTTCGCTGCACCGACGCCGACGCCGCGCTCGATCCCACCCAGCAGGACGGTCGCGGTGAAGGTCCTGGCGTGGTCGGGTCCCTCACCGACCACCAGGTAGTCGGGTGCGCCGAGGCCGAGGCGGGCACCGAGCTCCTGCAGGGAGGTCTTCCAGTCCAGGCCGGCACCGAGATCGGCCGCCACCTCGAGCGTCGCGGCCACGAGGCGCTCGACGAGCTCGCGCGCCACGTCGAGCCCGTGGGTCAGGTACACCGCACCGAACAACGCCTCGAGCGTGTCGGAGAGGATCGAGTCCTTCTCCCGTCCGCCCGTGGAGAGCTCACCCTTGCCGAGCAGCACGTAGTCGCCGAGGCCGATCGTGCGGGCGATCTGGGCCAGCGCGCGCTGGGACACCGTCGCGGCACGCATCTTCGCCAGCTGCCCCTCGGGCAGGTCGGGGTGCGTCCGGAAGAGCTGCTCGGTGACGACGAGCCCGAGGACCGTGTCACCGAGGAACTCGAGTCGCTCGTTCGTCGGGATCCCGCCGGCCTCGTGCGCGAAGGACCGGTGCGTCAGGGACAGCACGAGGAGCTCGGGGTCTAGATGGACCCCGAGCTCCTCGGCAAGACGAGTGGCGGGTGCGGTCGGAAGACCACCGCCGACGTTCACGAGGTCAGTGAGCCTCGTGCTCGGTGCGGACGGCCTCGACGTACATCCGGCCGTTGTAGGCACCGCACGACGGGCAGGCCACGTGCGGAAGCTTGTTCTGCTGGCAGCGCGGGCACGTCGTGAGGGTCGCTGCGGTCGTCTTCCACTGCGACCGACGCGCACGGGTGTTGCTGCGCGACATCTTGCGCTTCGGAACAGCCACGGCTAGCTCTCTTTCGGTTCGTCGAACAGGCTGGTCAGG
>JBBRGX010000010.1:0-39857 GCA_038223605.1 Actinomycetales bacterium
CTCGAAGTCGGTGGCGCGCGGCGGTGGCAGGACCTCCTACCGGGGCCTGGTCCAGATCCTCGAGGGTGCCGAGCACTCGACGTCCAACGTGCTCTGCGACGCCCTGCTCGTCGACCAGATCTCCCGCTCGGACACCTACCCGTACGTCGACGTCCGCGAGGACGACGTCTCGATGGGGCACGAGGCGACCGTCTCCCGGGTGAGCGAGGACCAGCTCTTCTACCTCATGTCCCGCGGAATGAAGGAGACCGAGGCGATGGCGATGATCGTCCGCGGCTTCGTCGAGCCGATCGCCCGCGAGCTGCCGATGGAGTACGCCCTGGAGCTCAACCGGCTCATCGAGCTGCAGATGGAGGGCTCGGTCGGCTGAGGCCGCCGAGCAGATCCTTCCCCGACCCGCGCATCAGCCAGCCTGAGAGGTTCGCAGCACCCCATGACCACTGATCTGTCCGCAGGCCTGACCACGGACCACAGCAAGGCCGTCGCCGACGGTGCCCACAGCCACGGCACCGGAGCAGCCGTCCTGGAGGCGAGCCGGGCCGACCGACTGAGCTCCTTCGACCCGGCGGACTTCCCGGTCCCGACCGGCCGCGAGGAGGCGTGGCGGTTCACGCCCATCGCGAAGGTGGCGCCGCTCTTCGACCCCACCGGTGAGGGCCTGGGCACGCACGGGGTGCAGGTGACCGTCGTCGAGGCCGCGGAGGTCCAGGTCGAGATCGTCGGTCGCGACGACGAGCGTCTCGGCACCGCCGGGCGACCCGGGGATCGTGCCGCTGCGGTGGCGTGGGCCTCGTTCGGCGAGGCGACGATCGTGACGATCCCCGCGCAGGCGGTGGCGTCCACCGTCACGAGCATCCGCGTGCAGGGCATCGTCGAGGAGCAGGTCCCTTCGGCCCAGCATCTCCTGGTCCATGCGCGTGAGCTCAGCGAGGGCATCGTCGTGATCGACCACGCCGGGCCCGCGCGGCTCAACCAGACGATCGAGATCGTCGTCGAGGACGGCGCCCACCTCACCGTGGTGAGCATCCAGGACTGGGACGCGAACGCCGTCCACCTGTCCTCCCACCGCATGCGGGTGGGGCGCGACGCCAGCCTCAAGCACATCGTCGTCACCCTCGGCGGCGACGTCGTCCGGCTCACCCCCGACGCGGAGTTCACCGCGGAGGGCGGCTCGATCGAGGCCCTCGGGCTCTACTTCGCCGACGCGGGCCAGCACCAGGAGCACCGGCTCTTCATCGACCACGCCGTGCCGTCCTGCCGTTCCCGCGTCACCTACAAGGGCGCACTGCAGGGCGAGGGCGCGCACACGGTCTGGGTCGGCGACGTGCTGATCCGGGCCGAGGCCGAGGGCACCGACACCTACGAGCTCAACCGCAACCTCGTGCTCTCCGACGGTGCCCGTGCCGACTCGGTGCCGAACCTCGAGATCGAGACCGGCTTGATCGAGGGGGCCGGCCACGCGAGCGCGACGGGTCGTTTCGACGACGAGCAGCTCTTCTACCTGCGTGCCCGGGGCATCCCCGAGGACGAGGCCAGGCGCCTGGTCGTGCACGGCTTCTTCGCCGAGCTGATCCAGAAGATCGGCGTCCCGGAGATCGAGGCTCGCCTCATGTCCGAGATCGAGCAGGAGCTCGCCGTCTCGATGGCGGCTCCCGAGGTGGCGGCGCAGTGAGCGCTCAGGAAGCCTGCCTCCTGGCGGACCTCGCGCCCGGCACCGCGCTCCGTGTCGAGCTCGCCGGGCCCGCCGGCCCGGTGGAGGTCGCAGTCGTCCGGACGGCCTCCGGTGCCGTCCACGCCGTCTCCGACCTGTGCTCGCACGGTCAGGTCTCGTTGTCCGACGGCGAGGTCGAGGGCGACACGATCGAGTGCTGGCTGCACGGCTCCACCTTCGACCTGCTGACCGGCGCACCCCTCGCGCTGCCAGCCATCCGTCCCGTTCCCGTCTACCCCGTCACCCTCGACGGCGAGCGCGTGCTCGTCGACGTCGACGTCCTCTGAGGAGAAGAGCATGTCCACCCTCCAGATCCGCGACCTGCACGTCAGCGTCGAGACGAAGGAAGGCCCCAAGCAGATCCTGCGCGGGGTCGACCTCACGGTGAGCGCCGGCGAGGTGCACGCGATCATGGGCCCGAACGGCTCGGGCAAGTCCACCCTCGCCTACTCCCTCGCGGGGCACCCGAAGTACCAGATCACCTCCGGGACCGTCACCCTTGACGGCAAGGACGTGCTGGCGATGAGCGTCGACGAGCGCGCCCGCGCCGGGATGTTCCTCGCGATGCAGTACCCCGTCGAGGTCCCCGGGGTGAGCGTCTCCAACTTCCTGCGTACCGCCAAGACGGCGATCGACGGCCAGGCGCCGGCGCTGCGGCACTGGATCAAGGACGTCAAGGTCGCCATGGAGCGGCTGCGGATGGACCCGGAGTTCGCCGAGCGCAACGTGAACGAAGGCTTCTCCGGTGGCGAGAAGAAGCGTCACGAGATCCTGCAGATGGAGCTCCTCGCGCCGAAGATCGCGATCCTCGACGAGACCGACTCGGGGCTCGACGTCGACGCGCTGCGGATCGTCTCCGAGGGCGTGAACCGCGTCGCGGCGAACGGTGACGTCGGTGTGCTCCTCATCACTCACTACACGCGGATCCTGCGCTACATCGAGCCCGACTTCGTGCACGTCTTCGTCGACGGCCGCATCGCCGAGGAGGGCGGCCCCGAGCTGGCCGACCGTCTCGAGGCCGAGGGCTACGACCGGTTCCTGGCACCCGCGTGACCCCTGGACCCGTCCAGACGCTCGGAGGTCGACACGCCCCTGCGGGCGAGGTCGTCGGCCTCCGTGCGTCGGCGTCCCTGACGGCAGCGGAGCTCGCCGCCGTGCGGGCCGACTTCCCCCTGCTCACGCGAACCGTGCGGGGCGGCCGTCCCCTGGTCTACCTCGACTCGGCTGCCACCTCGCAGAAGCCCGACGTGGTGATCGACGCCGAGCTGGAGTTCTACACGCGTCACAACGCCGCGGTGAACCGGGGAGCCCACCAGCTCGCCGAGGAGGCGACGACAGCCTTCGAGCAGGCCCGCGAGGACGTGGCGGCCTTCGTCGGGGCGGAACCTGGCGAGATCGTCTGGACCTCGAACGCGACCGCGGCGATCAACCTCGTCGCCTACGCGATGGGCAATGCGAGCCTCGGACGCGGGGGAGCTGCGGCGCGCAGGTTCGCGCTCGTCCCCGGCGACGAGATCGTGGTGACCGAGGCCGAGCACCACGCCAACCTCGTGCCCTGGCAGGAGCTGTGCGCCCGGACGGGTGCGACGCTGCGGTGGATCGGCGTCGGCGACGACGGTCGGTTGCGGCTCGACGAGCTCGCCACGGTGGTCGGCGAGCGGACCAAGGTGATCGCCGTCTCGCACGCCTCGAACGTCACGGGCGCCGTCACCGACGTGCCCCGCGTGGTCGCGCGGGCGCGGGAGGTGGGCGCGCTCGTCGTCCTCGACGTCTGCCAGTCCGTCCCGCACCTGCCCGTCGACCTGCACGCCCTCGGGGTCGACTTCGCGGCGATGTCCGGGCACAAGATGCTCGGGCCCACCGGCGTCGGTGCCCTCTACGGCCGTCGTGAGCTGCTCGAGGCGATGCCCCCGGTGACCACCGGCGGCTCGATGGTCGAGGTCGTCACGATGGAGCACACGACGTACGCCGCGCCGCCGCAGCGATTCGAGGCCGGCTCGCAGATGGTCGCCCAGTCGGTCGGGATGGCCGCAGCTGCGCGCTACCTCGGCGAGCTCGGGATGGCAGGGGTGGCCGAGCACGAGGCCGTCATCGCCGTCGCGCTCCTCGATGCCGTCGCCCGGGTCCCCGGGGTGCGGGTCATCGGCCCGACCGATGCGCAGGACCGGCTCGCCGTGGTCGCGTTCACCGTCCAGGGCGTCCATCCGCACGACGTCGGTCAGGTCCTCGACGACCACGGGATCGCCGTGCGCGTCGGGCACCACTGCGCCCAGCCGCTGCACCGGCGCCTCGGCGTCCCGTCGAGCGCGCGCGCCTCTGCGTCGGTCTACACCACCCTCGAGGAGGTCGCCGTCTTCGGGGCGGCCCTCGCGACGGTCCGTCCCTTCTTCGGTCTGGGAGGAAAGAAGTGAGCACCGCGATGGAGCAGCTCTACCAGCAGCTCATCCTCGAGCACGCGAAGACCCCGCACGGCAAGGGCCTGGAGGCCGACGGCCAGGGGGAGTCCTTCCAGGTCAACCCCACCTGCGGGGACGAGGTGCGCCTCCGGGTGCACCTGCGGCCCGAGGAGCCCGTCATCGACCACCTGTCATGGGACGGCTCGGGCTGCTCGATCTCCCAGGCCTCGCTCTCGGTGATGTCCGAGCTCGTCGAGGGCGCGTCCGTCCCGACGGCCGAGAACCTCGGCGCCACCTTCCGCGAGCTCATGCACGCGCGCGGCAAGGGACTTGACGAGGAGTCCGAGGACCGCCTCGGGGACGCCACCGCCTTCACCGGGGTCGCTCAGTACCCGGCCCGTATCAAGTGCGCCCTGCTGGGCTGGGCCGCGCTGCGCGACGCCCTGGTCCAGGCCGGCGCCGTCTCGACCCCCGCCGGCGCGCCGGCCACCACCGAGGAGAACCCATGAGCACGAGCCCGATCTCCGTCGCCGATGTCGAGGAGGCCCTGCGCGACGTCATCGACCCCGAGCTGGGGATCAACGTCGTCGACCTCGGTCTGGTCTACGGAGTCGTCGTCGACCAGAACAACCACGCCGTCATCGACATGACCCTCACCTCGGCCGCCTGCCCACTGACCGACGTCATCGAGGACCAGGCCGGCTCGGTGCTGGAGGCTCTCGTCGACGGCTTCCGCATCAACTGGGTCTGGATGCCGCCGTGGGGCCCGGAGAAGATCACCTCGGACGGCAAGGAGCAGCTGCGCGCGCTCGGCTTCAACGTCTGAGCAGCCGGCGGTGGGCTCAGGGCGATCGGCTTCGGCCGGTCGCCCTGAGCCGTGTCCCGGGCCCCGCGGTCAGAGCGTGGCAGCAGCGAAGGTGTCGCAGGCGCTCGTCGTCCCCTGCTCGTACCCGACGGTGAACCAGCGCTCACGCTGCTCGCTCGAGCCGTGCGTCCACGCCTCGGGGTTCACCCCGCCGCCCGATGCCGCCTGGATGTGGTCGTCGCCGACGGCTGCCGCCGCGGCGAGCGCGTTCGCGAGCTCCTCTTGGGTGATGGGCTCGAGGAAGGTCACCCCGGTGTCCGGGTCGACCGTCGTCGCGGCGTGGCCGGCCCAGAGGCCCGCATAGCAGTCCGCCTGGAGCTCGACGCGCACCGAGTCGGAGTCTGCCCCGGAGCCCTGACGGTTCGCCGTGTCCATCACACCGGTGATCTGCTGGATGTGGTGCCCGTACTCGTGAGCGGTGATGTACTCCTCGGCGAGCGGCCCGTCCTTGGCACCGAACTGGCTCTGGAGCAGGTCGTAGAAGCCGAGGTCGATGTAGATCGTCTTGTCGGGCGGGCAGTAGAACGGGCCCGTCGACGCCGACGCCTGGCCGCAGCCGGTGCTGGTGGACGAGTCGAAGTTCACGACCTCGGGCAGGGGCATCGTCTCGCCCAGCTGGCCCACCCAGAAGGCATCGAGCGACTGGACCGTCGCCGAGAGCCGGCAGCTCGGGTCGCTGTTGGCCTGAGCGGCCGTGCAGTCAGCGATCGTCGTCTCCTGACTCGTCCCCTGGGCTCCCTGCTGGCCGCCGCTGCTGCCGCCGACCGCGCCGAGCAGGGGTGTCAGGTCGACCCCGAGCGCCTGGGAGAGCAGGACCACGACGATGCCGACGATGCCGATGCCGCCGCCCGCCACCGCCGCACCACGCCCGCGCCTGCGCACGCGGCCACCCTCGAAGCTGCCGCCTTCCTGAAATGTCATGGGCACACGGTAGGGGCAGCGGGGCTCGAGAGCATCCCTGCGCGGCACGTCACCCGCACCGTTCGGCTCAGTCGCCGATCCCGCGGGCCGCCAGGGCGTCCCCGACCGTGCGTGCACGGCCGACCGTGCGGATCGCGAACGGGACGAGCAGTGCCCGCGGGGACCTCTCCAGGCCTCGTGCCTTCGCGGCGTCACGCACCTCGCCGAAGAGGTCGCCGAGCGCGGGGACCGTCCGCAGCATCAGGGCGACGGCCAGGGCGAACCCCTCGGGGGGGAGGCCGAGCCGGCGCAACGGACGCACCGCACGCGTCAGCCCGTCGAGCAGGACGTCGGTCGGTGTCGTGGCGGTGACGACCGTCCCCGCTACGACCAGGGCGAGCAGGTCGCCGGACACCTCTGCACCCACGTCCCAGCCCCGCTGCCACGTCTGGTAGCAGGCGATGGCGAGGGCCGTGAGCAGCACGGGGCCGAGCCCGCGCACCGTCGCTCTCAGCGGGAGGCGCGCGAGGACGGCCGCGAGGCAACCGAGACCGAGCGCGGCGAGCGAGGTCCACGGGCCGCGCAGCAGGACGACGGCGAGAGCGAGAACGACGAGGGCCGCCACCCGGACCGAGAGGGGGGCGCGGTGCAGGAACGTCGTGCCTGGGCGGTAGAGCCCGAGCAGGGACGGCCCGGAGCTCATCGTGTGCGCATCAGCTCGACGTAGCGCTCGACCATCGCCTCCGGCTGCCCGTCCGCGACCACCGAGCCCTGGTCCACCACGAGGACCCGGTCGGCTCGTCGCGCCGCGTCGAGGTCATGGGTGACCAGGAGGAGCTGGGCGTCGACCTCGTCGAGGAGCCGGTCGACGACTCGGCGCCACCGCAGGTCGAGCAGGGTCGTCGGCTCGTCGCAGACGAGCACCAGGGGGTCGGTGGCGAGGACCCCCGCCAGCGCGAGGAGCTGCTTCTGGCCGCCGGACAGCGCGTGCACCGGGGTGCTCGCATGCTCCGCGAGGCCGAGCCGGGCCAGTGCTGCCCGGGCGAGGACATCGCGCTCCGCCGCGTCGGGGACCGAACGCCGCAGCGAGAGCGCGACGTCCTCGACGGCCGTCGGCATGACGAGCTGAGCGTCGGGGTCGGTGAACACGAAGCCGACCTTCGAGCGCACCGACGAGCCGTGCGTCGCGACGTCCAGCCCACAGGTGACCACCCGACCGGTGGTCGCGGGTCGCAGGCCGTTGACCAGGCGCGCGAGCGTCGACTTCCCGGAGCCGTTCGCGCCGATCACGGCAACGCGGCGCTCGCCGAGCGTGCACGTCACCGGTGACAGCAGCACCAGGTCGGAGCCGCCTGCGGGGTCCGGCACGCTGACCCCCGCGGCCTGGAGCTCGATCACCCAGCCGCGCCCCGGCGAGCGAGGAGGTCGGGGTACGCCCGGTGGACGGCGGGGGCGACGACGGCGACCAGGGCGATCTTCACGAGGTCGAAGGGGACGAAGGCGGTGTTGACGGCTACCCCCTCGGTGAGGCTCATCCCGAGGCGAGCCGCGAGGACGGGCACTCCGGCCGCGTAGATCACGAGGGTTGCGAGGACTCCGGCGACGGCCACCACGACGGCCGGGACGAGGAACCGGCGCCCGCCGGTGCTCGCACCCTCGGGACCGCTCGTCCGGTGCGTGGTCCAGCCGCGACGGGCCGCCTGCTCGACGAGGAGCCCGGTGAGGAACGCAGCGACCGGGAAGGCGAGGAGGTAGCCGAGGGTGACCTTGGCGAACGTCGCCGGGCCACCGGTCCCCTCCGCGAAGACCGGGAGGCCGGCGAATCCGACCGCCAGGTAGAGCAGCACGGCGAGAGCACCGCGGCGCGAGCCGAGCACGGCGCCGAGGAGCAGGACGGCGAAGGTCTGCAGCGTGATCGGCGCACCGGACGGGCCGATCGGGACCGACACGAGGGAGCAGACGGCGAGCAGTGCTGCGCCGGTGCCGATCAGGGCGAGGTCGGCTGCCCGGAAGCCCTGACGGGCAACGGACTCGGAGGCGAGGGACATGGGGTCTCCAGGGTCACGAGGGGCGCCGAGGCACCGCCGGCGGTCGCGTGCCGGTCCGCCAACGGTAGTCGGTCGTAGGATGGGTGTCGTTTGTGCCCGGCGACCAATCGGCCGGGCACCTCTCGGAGGAAACCTCAGTGATCACCGCACAGGATGTCGAGCTGCGCGTCGGCGTCCGCGTCCTCATCTCCGGCTCGAGCTTCCGGGTCGGCCCCGGCGACCGGATCGGCCTCGTCGGCCGCAACGGCGCGGGCAAGACCACCCTCACCAAGGCCCTCGCGGGCGAGACCCAGGTGACCTCCGGCCGCATCGTCCGCTCCGGCGACGTCGGCTACCTCCCCCAGGACCCGCGGACCGGCGACCTGGAGATGCTGAGCCTCGACCGCATCCTCGCGGCCCGCGGCCTCGACGAGATCCTGCGCAAGATGCGCGACGCCGAGGGCGCGATGGCCAGCGCCGACGACGAGACCCGGGATGCCGCCATGGAGCGCTACCCCCGGCTCGAGGAGCGGTTCACCGCAGCGGGCGGCTACGCGGCCGAGAGCGAGGCGGCCCGGATCTGCGCGAACCTCGGCCTCGACGAGCGCGTGCTCGGCCAGCAGCTCGGCACGCTCTCCGGTGGCCAGCGCCGCCGGGTCGAGCTCGCCCGCATCCTCTTCTCCGGCGCGGACACGCTGCTGCTCGACGAGCCGACCAACCACCTCGACGCCGACTCGATCGCCTGGCTCCGCGACTTCCTCGCGACCTACCCGGGCGGGCTGCTGGTCATCTCGCACGATGTCGACCTCGTGCGCACGGTGGTCAACAAGGTCTTCCACCTGGACGCGAACCGCGCCGAGATCGACCAGTACGCGCTCGGCTGGGACGCCTACCTCCTGCAGCGCGAGACGGACGAGCGCCGCCGCAAGCGTGAGCGCGCGAACGCCGAGAAGAAGGCGTCGACCCTCATCGCCCAGGCCGACAAGATGCGCGCCAAGGCGACCAAGGCCGTCGCTGCCCAGAACATGGCCCGCCGAGCCGAGCGTCTGCTCGCCGGGCTCGAGGGGGTGCGGGTCAGCGACCGCGTGGCGCACCTGCGCTTCCCCGACCCGGCTCCGTGCGGGAAGACGCCGCTGACGGCCACCGGCCTGAGCAAGTCCTACGGCTCCCTCGAGGTGTTCACCGACGTCGACCTGGCGATCGACCGCGGCAGCCGGGTCGTCATCCTCGGCCTCAACGGGGCGGGGAAGACGACCCTTCTTCGCCTGCTCGCCGGTGTCGAGAGCGCCGACACCGGCGTCGTCGAGGCTGGGCACGGGCTCAAGATGGGCTACTACGCCCAGGAGCACGAGACGCTCGACCCGACGCTGAGCGTCGTCGACAACCTGCGCCATGCTGCCCCCGACCTCACGGACACCCAGGTGCGCGGCGTGCTCGGCTCGTTCCTCTTCTCCGGGGACGACGCGGACAAGCCGACGCACGTGCTCTCTGGTGGGGAGAAGACCCGCCTGGCGCTGGCGGTGCTCGTCGTCTCCTCGGCGAACGTCCTGCTGCTCGACGAGCCGACCAACAACCTCGACCCCGCGAGCCGCGCCGAGGTGCTCTCCGCGCTGCACGGCTACACGGGCGCGGTCGTGATGGTGACGCACGACGAGGGTGCCGTCGCGGCCCTCTCGCCGCAACGAGTGGTGCTCTTGCCCGATGGGGACGAAGATCTTTGGAACGACAGCTACGCGGACCTCATCTCGCTCGCATGACACCGACCGTGGCGACAGCCCGGTCGCCACGGACTCGCCGGTCGGCCCTGGCCGGCGATCACGGCAGGAGAAGAACCATGATCTCGAAGATCCCCAAGGGAACACGGGTCACCGGAGACCGGCGGATCGGCCTCACTGAGGACCTCGTCGCGCGGTACAGCAGCGGCACCAGCATCCGCGCGCTCGCCGAGGACGTCGGCCGCTCGTACGGGTTCGTGCACGCCCTGCTCGTCGAGGCCGGCGTCCCGATGCGCAGTCGTGGCGGAGCGACCCGCGGCGCCGCGGCGGAGAAGCGGCGCGCGGAGATCGCCGCCGGCTCCTGACGCCCGCGGGTCCGGCAGCGGCTCGGCATGCCCGATGCCCGATGCCCGCCCCGCCGCTCAGCGGTCGGCGGCCGACTCCTGGGCGTCGATCAGGGCGTCCTCCTCCTGCTCGGCCGTCGATCGACGGCCCGAGCGCGCCCTCGCCGGCTCGTGCGGGGCGCCGGGGGGCGTCTCCTCGCGGCGGAGCAGGATCACCGCTCCGACGAGCGAGCCGATCGCGAAGACGGCCCACTGGAACGTGTACGACAGGTGCGGGCCCAGGTCCGTGCTCGGCGGGTCGAGCGCTGCGAGCCCGGTCCCGGCACCGTTCTCGCTGACCACGGCGGCGTAGGCGTCGAGCGTCGTCGCGGACCACGGAGGCGACGCCGCCGCTCGGACCGCCTCGGCGTTGATGACCTGGACCTGCCCCGCGGGGGCGCGGCGATCGGTCGCCGCCTCGTTGACCCGCAGCTGGGCGAGGAGCGAGATCGGGCCGACGGGCAGCGGCGGGACGGTCTGGGGCGAGGAGCCGTCAGCGGCCACCGGGACCCAGCCCCGGTCGACCACGAGGACCTCACCGGTCAGCGGCCCCTCGTCGACGAAGAACCCGGCCAAGGCATGGAATCCCTGCGCACCGCCGACCGGTCGGTTGCGCAGCAGCACCGTCGACCCGGGAACGTAGTGCCCTGACGCGGCGACCGGCAGCCAGACCTCCTCGTCGCTCACGGGCTCGCCGGGGGCCAGCACGGTCGCGATCGGCACGGCGGGTGCATCGAGGTTGCGTTCCACGACGGCGACGGCTGCGCTGCGGGCCTGGTAGCGGTGCCACTGCCACAGGCCGGCGCTCGCACAGCCGGCGGCGACCACGGTCGCCACGGCCATCGTCGCCACCCAGCGCCGCAGTGCTGCCCAGGGCATCGTCAGCCGTCGGTCGGTTCGAGCTCGGTCACGCCGACCGTGTCGTGCCAGAAGCTGCGCGCGCGCAGGTGCTCCTCGAGGTGCTCGCGGTGGTCGGAGCAGGCGAGCCAGACCTTGCGCCGCTCCGCGGTGTGGATCCTGGGGTTGTTCCAGCGGACGGCCCACTGGGCGGTCGCCCGGCAGCCCTTCGCGCTGCAGACCATCAGGTCGTCCTCGTTCACCCGTGATCTCCCGTGCGCCCTGCCGTCCCGAGTCCGGTCACCGACGGTGACGCCGGCAGGCTCGGCGGCTCCAGGAACGTACCAGGGTCGTCGGTGTCCTCCTGGCCGGCGTTGGCCAGCACCACGGCCAGGTACGGCAGGACGATGGCCCCCACCAGGAGCAGCCAGCGCGTCCAGTGGTCGATGACGACGGCGCCGACGAAGCAGGCCACCCGGATCGTCATCTGCACGAGGTAGCGGCGCATGCGGCGGTCGATGTCCTGCGACAAGGGCACGCGAGCACTGGTGATCCTCGCGACGAGCTCGTCGCCGGACGCGCGTGACCCCGCCTTCTGCGCACCGGACGTGCCTGCCGACGGATCCACCTGCCCAGGCTAACTTCGCGCGCCCGACTCCGCGCTCCGGGCGGTCGTGCGCTCGACGGCCGTCGTCCGCTACCGTCAGGTCGTCCGTTTGCCCGTTCCCCGACAGGAGAACCCGTGCCTGAGATCACTCCTCGTAGCGTCCTGGTGACCGGCGGGAACCGCGGTATCGGCCGCGCCATCGTCGATCGCTTCGTGGCGGTGGGGGACAAGGTCGCCTCGCTCGACATGGTCGCGGGAGAGCTGCCCGAGGGTGTCCTCGGCGTCGTCGGCAACGTGACCGACAGCGCCTCGGTCGACGCGGCGTTCGCCGAGGTCGAGGCGGCGCACGGTCCGGTCGAGGTGCTCATCGCCAACGCGGGGATCACCCGCGACCAGCTCGTGCTGCGGATGAGCGACGAGGACTTCGAGATGGTGATCGACGTCAACCTCACCGGAGCCTTCCGTTGCGTGCGGCGTGCCAGTGCCGGCATGCTCCGCCTCCGCCGCGGGCGCATCATCCTCATCTCGTCCGTCGTCGGCCTCTACGGCGGCCCCGGGCAGGTCAACTACTCCGCGTCGAAGGCGGGGCTCGTCGGCATGGCTCGCTCCCTGACGCGCGAGATCGGCGGGCGGGGGATCACCGCCAACGTCGTCGCTCCGGGGTTCATCGACACGGCCATGACCGCAGCGCTGCCCGACGAGCGCCAGGCGGCGTACAAGGCAGCCATCCCGGCCGGGCGCTTCGCCCAGCCAGACGAGGTCGCCGGGGTCGTGCAGTTCCTCGCCTCGGCCGACGCGGGCTACATCTCCGGTGCCGTCATCCCCGTCGACGGCGGACTCGGGATGGGCCACTGACCGTCCGGCCCTGCGCGGGTACGGTCGCTCCCACTGCGTGACCAGACCGTCCGACGACGGTCAAGAGGAAGGAACACACGTGAGTCTGCTCGACGGCAAGACGGTGCTCGTCACCGGTGTCCTCACCGAGGGCTCCATCGCCTTCCACGTCGCCAGGATCGCCCAGCTCGAGGGCGCGACGGTCATCCTCACCTCCTTCGGCCGGACGGCCCGCCTCACCGGGGCGATCGCCAAGCGACTGCCGCAGGAGCCGGTGATCCTCCAGCTCGACGTGACCGACGCGGCGGACCTCGCCGCGCTGCCCGACCGCCTCCGTGAGCACACCGACCACCTCGACGGCGTCGTGCACTCGATCGGCTTCGCCCCGCAGACGGTCATGGGGGGGAACTTCCTCTCCGCCCCGTGGGAGGACGTCGCCACCGCGATCCACGTGTCCGCGTACTCCCTGAAGGCGCTGGCGGTCGCCGCCCAGCCGCTCCTCGTCCGGGGTTCCGCTGTCGTCGGCCTCACCTTCGACGCCCGTTTCGCCTGGCCGGTCTACGACTGGATGGGTGTCGCGAAGTCGGCCTTCGAGTCGACCTCGCGCTACCTGGCCCGGGACCTCGGCCCCTTCGGGATCCGCGTCAACCTGGTCTCGGCCGGGCCGATCAAGACGACCGCGGCGAAGTCGATCCCCGGCTTCGAGAAGATCGAGGCCGGCTGGTCGGACCGTTCCCCACTGGGCTGGGACATGACCGATGCCGTCCCGACGGCCAAGGCCGTCGCCGCCTTGCTCTCCGACTGGTTCCCCGCCACCACGGGAGAGATGCTGCACGTCGACGGCGGCGTGCACGCGATGGGTCTGTGAGATGACCGGCCTGCGCCCGGGCGGGCATCGGCTCGTCCTGCTGCGGCACGCGAAGGCCGAGGCCCACGGTGGCGTCGCCGACGTGCTCCGCCCCCTCGCCCTGCAGGGACGGCGCCAGAGCGGCGACGTCGCGGCGTGGCTCGCGGTCACCGGGCTGTTGCCGGAACGGGTGCTCGTCTCCTCTGCGGTCCGCACCCGGCAGACCTGGGAGCTCGTCCGGTCCGGCCTCGGTGACGTCCCCGCGCCCGAGGTGGAGATCTCCGACGCCCTCTACGACGCCGGCCCGCGCGACCTCATCGAGCTCGTCTCGCTCGCCGACGAGCGCATCGCGACGCTCCTCGTGGTGGGTCATGAGCCGACCATGTCGATGGCAGGGGCGATGCTCGCCGACCCGCGCCCGCCGGCGGGCGAGCTCGCCTCGCTCCAGGTCGGTCTGCCGACCGCCGGGGCGGCGGTGCTGGAGGTCCCGAGCTGGGCCGAGATCGGTCCGGGCGCGTGCCGGCTGCTCCAGGTCTGGCGTCCGGCGCGCTGAGCCCGCGCGGCGTCCTCCTGCTCAGTCCCGGGCTGGAAGGCCGAGGTGGGGGAGCACCGCATCGAGCCGTCCGGTCACCGCGACGTCCGCGCGGGCGGCAACGATCGGCTTCGCGTTGAACGCGATGCCCAGCCCGGCGGCGTCGATCATGTCGAGGTCGTTGGCGCCGTCGCCGATCGCCACGCAGTCGGCGAGGTCGGCACCGTGCCGGGCGGCGAGCTCGCGCAGCGCCGAGGCCTTCGCCGCTCGATCGATCACCGGTCCCCGCACGCGTCCGGTGAGCACGCCGCCACTGGTCTCCAGGCGGTTGGCGCGGACGAAGTCGATCCCCAGACCGGCGGCGAGCGGCTCGACGATCTCCGCGAAACCACCGCTGACCAGGCCGATCGGCCAGCCGGCCTGCTGGACGGCCGTGATGAGCTCCCGCGCGCCCGGGTTGAGGCGGATCCCGACCAGCACCGTCTCCAGCACCGCACTGGGCAGGCCCGCCAGCAGTCGCACCCGTCGGTGCAGCGACTGGGCGAAGTCCACCTCGCCGCGCATCGCGGACTCGGTCACGGCCGTCACCTCGGCGAGGACACCGGCGTGGGCGGCGAGCATCTCGATGACCTCGCCGTCCACCAGGGTCGAGTCGACGTCCATGACGAGGACCCGTGGGCGAAGGGCGAAGGTCACCGGCGCAGGCTAGCCGAACGGCTCAGTCGCTGACGACCATGCCCTTCGGGACGATGGTGACCCCGGACTCCGTCACGGTGAAACCGCGTGCGAGGTCGTGCTCGCGGTCCAGCCCGATCCTCGCCTGCTCCTTGACGACGACGTTCTTGTCCACGATCGCGCGGTGGATCTGCGCATGGCGACCGACCATCACCCCGTCCAGCACGACGGAGTCGCTGACCGAGGCCCAGGAGTGCAGGTAGACCCCGGGGGACAGGACGGAGCCCGAGACCGTCGCTCCGGAGACGATGACCCCGGGGGAGACCAGCGAGTCCGATGCGTGCCCGAGACGACCCGGGCCGGCGTGCACGAACTTCGACGGGGGCAGCTGCTGGTACCCGGAGAAGAGCGGCCACCGGTTGTTGTAGAGGTTGAAGACGGGGTTGATCGAGATCAGGTCGATGTTGGCGTCGTAGTACGAGTCGAGCGTCCCCACGTCGCGCCAGTAGTCGCGGTCGCGGTCGGTCGAGCCGTCGACGTCGTTCTCGATGAAGTCGTACAGACCGGCCGTCCCCCGCTCGACGAAGTACGGGACGATGTCGCCGCCCATGTCGTGCCGAGAGGTCGGGTTCGCTGCGTCGGCCGTGACGGCTGCGACGAGGGCGTCGGCGTTGGCGACGTAGTTGCCCATCGAGGCCAGGACCTCGTGCGGGGAGTCGGCGAGACCCACCGGGTCGGTCGGCTTCTCCAGGAACGCGGAGATGCGGCGCGGATCGGTGGGGTCGGCCTCGACGACGCCGAACTGGTCGGCAAGACCGATCGGCTGCCGGATGCCGGCGACGGTGAACTCGGCGCCCGACGCGATGTGCGCGTCGACCATCTGCTCGAAGTCCATCCGGTAGACGTGGTCGGCACCCACGACGACCACGATGTCGGGCTTCTCGTCGGTGATCGTGTTGAGGCACTGGAAGATCGCGTCGGCGCTGCCGAGGTACCAGTGCTTGCCCACCCGCTGCTGGGCGGGGACCGGGGCGACGTAGTTGCCGAGCAGCGGGGACATCCGCCAGGTCTTGGCGACGTGGCGGTCGAGGCTGTGCGACTTGTACTGGGTCAGCACGACGATCTGCAGGTAGCCCGAGTTCACCAGGTTCGACAGCGCGAAGTCGACCAGGCGGTACATCCCGCCGAACGGTACGGCGGGTTTGGCACGGTCCGCCGTCAAGGGCATCAGACGCTTGCCCTCTCCACCTGCGAGGACGATGGCCAGGACCCGCGGCGCTCCCATGGCACGACCCTAGCGGCACAGGCGCCGACCTCGACATAGGCGGGACGTCACCGGCGCGCTAGCGTGTCGCTGTGCGCGTCGACCTGCTGACCCGAGAGTTCCCTCCCCACGTGTACGGCGGTGCCGGGGTCCATGTGACCGAGCTGAGCGCTGTCCTGCGTCGCCATATCGACGTGCGGGTCCGCTGCTTCGACGGGCCACGCGACGAGGAGGACGTCACCGGGTACTCCGATCTCGCCGAGCTCGCGGACGCCAACGCCGCGCTGCGCACCTTCGGTGTCGACCTGCAGATGGCCGCTGACGTCGCGGGCGCCGACCTGGTCCACTCGCACACCTGGTACGCGAACCTCGGTGGCCACCTCGCCGGTCTGCTGAACGGCATCCCGCACGTGATCAGCGCGCACAGCCTCGAACCCTTGCGTCCGTGGAAGGCCGAGCAGCTCGGTGGCGGGTACGCGCTGTCCGGCTGGGCCGAGAAGACGGCCTATGAGGGCGCCGCGGCGATCATCGCGGTCAGCGCAGGGATGCGCGCCGACATCCTGCGCTGCTACCCGGACCTCGACCCCGAGAAGGTCAAGGTCGTGCACAACGGGATCGACCTGGCCGGCTGGCGTCGCCCGGTCGGCGACGCGGCGGCCCGCGCAGCCGACGTCGCCCGCGCCCGCGGGGTCGACCCGGACCGCCCGGCCGTCGTCTTCGTCGGACGGATCACACGCCAGAAGGGTCTTCCCTACCTGCTGCGTGCGGCCGAGGCCCTGCCGCCGCAGGTCCAGCTCGTGCTGTGCGCCGGCGCCCCGGACACCCCGGAGATCTACGACGAGGTGATGGGCCTCGTCGCCGGCCTGCGCGAGCGTCGCGACGGTGTCGTCTGGATCGAGGACATGCTCCCGCGCGAGGAGCTCGTCGCGGTGCTCTCCTCGTGCACCGTCTTCGCCTGTCCATCGGTCTACGAGCCGCTCGGCATCGTGAACCTCGAGGCGATGGCGTGCGGGCTGCCCGTCGTCGGCTCGGCGACGGGCGGGATCCCCGAGGTCGTCGACGACGGCGTCACCGGCCTCCTGGTCCCGCTCGAGCAGGTCACCGACGGCACCGGGACCCCCGTCCACCCCGACCGGTTCGTCGCTGACCTCACCGCTGCCCTCACCGCCCTGGCGACGGATCCCGAGCGCGCAGCCACGATGGGCGCCGCCGCCCGCCGCCGCGTCGAGGACCACTTCGCCTGGGACGCGATCGCCGATCGGACGCTGGAGGTCTACCGGAGCGTCCTCGCCTGACCCTCGCGGCCGAGGGGCCTCAGCCGACGGCGCCGAGCGTCGCTGCGACGAGAGCGTGCCGCGCCGCCCGGTCGAGGGTGCGCAGGACCTCGCTGCGCCGGTCGGACTGCCACGACGTCACCGCGGCCCCGTCGTCGACGCTGGCCAGCGCGACGACCTCGCGCATCCGCGAGGAGTCGGCGAGCACGCGGACCCGGCGCGACGCCAGGCCAGGGGGAAGGGGGCCTGGCCCGCCTGCCTCGCGCAGACCCGCCAGTGCGGCGGCGGCCTCCGGTCGCCAGCGGGCGAGGTCGAGGTCGACCAGCGCGTCGACGCTGCTCCGCAGGACCTCGCGCAGGTGCTGCTCGGCCTCGGCGAGCGTCCCGACGATCCCGGCGAGCGGGCGGACGTGCGCGACCTCCTGCACCGTCCAGCGCACCGCCGTGCCGAGGTCGCCGGCGGAACCGAAGGTCGTGATCTGGGGGACCGCGACCCAGGTGCTCGCCGCCGTGCGCAGCAGCACGCACTCCGCGGCCTCCGCGGCCAGGACGGCGACCTCAGCCGGGGCTGCGAGGTCGCCAGGGACGGGAAGGAACGCGACGATCTCGCCAGGGACCCGACGCCACGCCGTGATGAGCTCGGCCAGCGAGCGGCCGCCGTCGATCCCGTCGACCTCGTGCGGCTCGTCGTCGCCCTCGACGGCTGCGACGGCGCCCGAGGTCGGGGTGGCGGTCCACAGCGCGAGGAGCGTCGAGCGGTGGAGCGGGACGTCGTGGTCAACGGGCACCTCGACACGTTACAAGCGTCGGGCCTCGGGCCGCGCCCCGTCCTGCGCCCGGTAGGGTCGAGCACCATGGACAGCGCGCCCGACCTGGTGCTCGACCTGCAGGACGTCAGCGTCCGACGGGGAGCAACGACGATCCTCGACCACATCACCTGGACCGTTCGCGAGGGCGAGCGATGGGCGGTGCTCGGGCGCAACGGCGCGGGGAAGACGACCCTCCTGCAGATCGCCTCCGCGCGGATGCACCCGTCCTCAGGCACCGCCGACGTGCTGACCGAGCGGCTCGGCCGGGTCGACGTCAACGAGCTGCGGACCAGGATCGGCGTCTCGTCAGCAGCGCTCGCCGACCGCTTCGACCCGAGCGAGCGGGTGGTGGACATCGTGCTCACGGCCGCCTACGCGATGACCGGGCGCTGGCGCGAGCAGTACGAGGCACTCGACCACGAGCGTGCGCGGGCCCTTCTCGACGTCTTCGGTGTCGGCGGACTCGCCGAGCGCAGCTGGGGCACCCTGAGCGAGGGGGAGCGCAAGCGCACCCAGATCGCCCGTGCGCTGATGACCGATCCCGAGCTCCTCCTGCTGGACGAGCCGGCCGCCGGGCTCGACCTCGGCGGGCGTGAAGAGCTCGTCGCGGCGCTCGCCGAGCTCGCGGCCGACCCCGGCTCCCCGGTCCTGGTCCTGGTCACGCACCATGTCGAGGAGATCCCGCCAGGGTTCACGCACCTGCTGCTCCTCAAGGCCGGCCGCGTGCACGCCGCGGGGCCGATCGACGAGGTCCTCACGGGTGCGAGCCTCTCGGAGGCCTTCGACCTGGATCTGGCCGTCGACCGGCACGCCGGGCGCCACGGCGAGCGGTTCGCGGCGCGCGCCGCCAGGTGAGCCCGTTGGTCCGGGCCCTTGCGCCCGTCGTGCCGTGCGCCGCACGGGCGCGTGACTAGGATCGGATCAACGATCGAGGACCGTGAGGAGGAACCATGGCCTGGGCCTGGGCACTGTGGTTCGGTGTGGCGCTGCTGCTCGCCGTCCTCGAGGTCGTCTCGCTGAACCTCGTCCTGATCATGTTCGCCGGTGGCGCCATGGTCGGCGCCGTCCTCGCTCTGCTCGACGCTGCACTCTGGGTCCAGGTCGTCGGCTTCTCCTTGACCTCCACCCTGCTGCTCGTCACGTTGCGACCGTTCCTGCTCAGGCACCTGCGCGACCGCGTGCCCTTGGTCGAGACCAACGTCGCCGCCCAGGTGGGCAAGCCCGCCGTCGTGGTCGCCGAGGTCTCCGAACGGTCGGGGCGCGTCAAGCTCTCCGGCGAGGTCTGGACGGCCCGCAGCGAGAACGACGAGGTCCTCCCGGTCGGCGCGGAGGCGACGGTCCTGAGGATCGCCGGCGCGACCGCGGTCGTCACTGCTGCCCAGCGAGGCGCCACAACTGATCAACGGACGCCGGGCTCCCCGACGTCCTCCCACTGATCTCTGGAGACAGCTCGTGAACAACTCGGATGCCGGCCCCATCATCGGCTACGTCCTGCTCGCTCTGGTCATCCTGTTCGTCGTCGTCACGCTGGTCCGGTCCGTGCGGATCGTGCCTCAGGCGGTGGCGATCATCGTCGAGCGGCTCGGTCGGTACTCGCGCACCCTGGACGCCGGCCTGCACCTGCTCATCCCGTTCGTCGACCGGGTGCGCGCGGGTGTCGACCTGCGCGAGCAGGTCGTCTCCTTCCCGCCGCAGCCGGTGATCACCTCCGACAACCTCGTCGTGAGCATCGACACGGTCATCTACTTCCAGGTCACCGAGCCGCGCTCGGCCGTCTACGAGATCGCCAACTACATCCAGGGCATCGAGCAGCTGACCGTCACCACCCTGCGTAACGTCGTCGGCTCGATGGACCTCGAGCAGACCCTGACCAGCCGCGATCAGATCAACGGCCAGCTGCGTGGCGTGCTCGACGAGGCGACCGGTCGCTGGGGAGTCCGCGTCAACCGCGTCGAGCTCAAGTCGATCGACCCGCCGCAGTCCATCCAGGGCTCGATGGAGCAGCAGATGCGCGCCGAGCGCGACCGGCGTGCAGCGATCCTCACGGCCGAGGGCGTCAAGCAGTCGGCGATCCTCACGGCCGAAGGGGAGAAGCAGTCGGCGATCCTGCGGGCCGAGGGCAACGCTCAGGCCGCGATCCTCAACGCCGAGGGCGAGTCCCGCGCGATCCTGCAGGTCTTCGACGCCATCCACCGCGGAGACGCCGACCCGAAGCTGCTCGCCTACCAGTACCTGCAGATGCTCCCCGAGGTCGCCAGGACGCAGTCGAACAAGGTCTGGTTCATCCCGACGGAGTTCACCGCCGCGCTGTCCGCGATCTCGAAGGGGTTCGGCGGCTCGCCGGACGCCAGCCCGATCGAGTTCCGCCCGCCTGGTGACTCGCCGCTCCGGGACGACCTTCCGCCGACGGCGCTGACCGATCCGGCCGTCGCGCTCGCCGAGGCGCGCCGCGAGTCGGCGGCCGCGACCGCGGACGCCACGCGGTCCGGGACCCTCAGCGGGCACCGCCACGACCCCTCGGTCGAGGCAGGGCTGCACGAGGGCTCGCCGAGGCGAGCGGCGCCGGAGAGCGGGACCGGGCCGGCAGCGCAGCCCGGTCCGCCGCCGCCCCCGCAGGACTGACCCCGGCAACGGGGTGACTGCGGAGCGAGCACTCACTCCGCAGGCGTAGCATCACTCCTCGTGAGTCATCTTCGCCCTGTGCACCCCGCCGTCTTCTCGACGGCTGAGGCCGTCCGCCCCCGGCTCGCGCCCGACGACCGTCGGACGGCGATCCTCGAGGCGACCGTCCCGCTGCTGCGCGAGCACGGCGCCTCGGTGACGACCCGCCAGATCGCCGACGCGGCGGGGGTGGCCGAGGGCACCCTCTTCCGGGTCTTCGACGACAAGCTGGCGATCGTCGTCGCGGCGATCGCCAAGGCGCTCGACCCGGAGCCCATCGTCAGGGCGATCGGCGCCGTGCCGCTCGACGGCCGGCTGGTCGACGTCGTCACTGCTGTGGTCGACGTGATCGAGGTCCGCGGGCACGACCTGCGCACCGTGCTCGCCGTCGCCCATGAGCTGGCCCGCACCCATCACGCCGAGCTCGCGGGTTGCAGCGCCGTCCAGGACCCGGCGCCCGGGACCAAGGCGCACGCGGCCCAGGACCTGCACGGACGCCGGATGCAGGCACCGGAGGAGATCATCGGGGCGCTCACCGTCGTGCTCGCGGCGCACCGCGACGAGCTGCGTCCCGAGCCAGAGGTCTGCGCCCGCATCCTGCTCTCCGTCGCGACGTCCACCTTGCTCAAGCCACTGAACCCCGCCCACCAGCTCACCAGCCGCGCCATCGTCGAGGTCTTCCTCGACGGGGTCCGCGCCCGTCCCACGTCCCCGGAGACCTCATGCTGATGCGTCTGCTGCGCACCTCGATGCGCCCCTACGCCGGTCCGCTGTCGATCGTGCTGGTGCTCCAGCTCGTCCAGTCGATCGCCAACCTGTTCCTGCCGAGCCTGAACGCCGACATCATCGACCTCGGTGTGGCCAAGGGTGACACCGCCTACATCCTGCGGACCGGCGGCGTGATGCTGCTGGTCTCGCTCGGCCAGGTCGTGTGCGCCATGGTCGCGGTCTACTTCGGCGCGCAGGTCGCCATGGCGATGGGTCGTGACGTCAGGGGCCTCGTCTTCGGCAAGGTCCAGGAGTTCTCCGCACGCGAGGTCGGGTCCTTCGGTGCACCGTCGCTGATCACCCGGACGACGAACGACGTGCAGCAGGTCCAGATGGTCGTGCTGCTCAGCCTGACGATGCTCGTCGCCGCTCCGGTCATGGCGATCGGCGGGGTCATCATGGCGATGCGCGAGGACGTCAAGCTGTCCGGGCTGCTCGTCGTCGTCGTGCCGGTGCTGCTGGCCGTGATCGCCGTCGTCATCAGCCGGATGAGACCGCTCTTCAAGCTCATGCAGGTGCGGGTGGACTCCATCAACCGCGTGCTGCGCGAGCAGATCCAGGGCATCAGGGTGATTCGGGCCTTCGTCCGCGACGACATGGAGCGCGAGCGCTTCGCCGAGGCGAACGGCGACCTGCGCACCGTGGCGATCGGGGTCGGGCGCCTGATGGCGATCATGTTCCCGGTCGTCATGCTGGTGATGAACATCTCGAGCGTGGCCATCCTGTGGTTCGGTGGGCACCGGGTCGAGGACGGGCTGCAGATCGGGGCCCTGACGGCCTTCCTCAGCTACATCATGCAGATCCTCATGTCCGTGATGATGGCGACGATGATGTTCATGATCGTCCCGCGGGCCGAGGTCAGCGCCGACCGCATCATGGAGGTCCTCGACACCCCGACGTCGGTGGTGCAGCCGAGCACCCCGGTCACCGCGCTGATGGGTCATGGGCGTCTCGAGCTGAGGGAGGTCGAGTTCCACTACCCGGGCGCCGCGGCCTCTGTCCTGCAGCGGGTCTCCTTCCACGCGGAGCCGGGGGAGACGACGGCGATCATCGGTGCGACGGGCTCCGGCAAGACGACCTTGATCAGCCTCATCCCCCGCCTCTTCGACGCGACCGGCGGCTCGGTGCTCGTTGACGGGGTCGACGTGCGCGAGATGGCGCTCGAGACCTTGTGGAGCCGGATCGGGCTCGTCCCGCAGAAGCCCTTCCTGTTCTCCGGGACCGTCGCGTCGAACCTGCGGTACGGCCGCGCGGACGCGAGCGACGACGAGCTCTGGCATGCCCTCGACGTCGCCCAGGCAGCGGAGTTCGTCCGCGAGATGGGCGGGCTGGAGGCCGAGGTCTCGCAGGGTGGCACGAACGTCTCCGGGGGGCAGCGTCAGCGCCTGGCGATCGCACGGGCCCTGGTACGCAAGCCGGAGATCTACCTCTTCGACGACTCGTTCTCGGCTCTCGACTTCGCGACGGACGCTGCCCTGCGCGCGGCCCTCGTTCCCGAGACGCGCGAGTCGACGGTCGTCATCGTCGGGCAGCGGGTCTCCTCGATCCGGGGTGCCGACCGGATCATCGTGCTCGACGACGGCGCCGTGGTCGGCATGGGTACCCATGCGGAGCTGATGGCGGACAACGAGACCTACCGGGAGATCGTCTTGTCCCAGGTGACCGAGAGCGAGGCGGCATGAGCACGCAGACGGCCGGGCGCCCCAGCGGTGGCCGGCAGACGACGGGCGGCGCCGGTGCTCCGGGTGGAGCCGGCGGCCCCGGGCGCGGACCGATGGGTCACGGCCCGATGGGACGCATGGGCCAGCCGACCGCCAAGGCGATGGACTTCCGTGGCTCCATGCGTCGGGTCCTCGGGCTGATCAGGCCGGAGCGCACCGTCCTCGGGTTCGCGATCGCGCTCACGGCGGCGAGCGTCGCGCTCAACGTCGTCGGCCCGAAGATCCTCGGCAACGCGACGAACATCATCTTCCAGGGCGTCATGGGCACGATGCTCGCCAAGAACTTCCCCGCCGGCACGACTCAGGCCCAGGCCGTCGACGCGCTCCGGAGTGCCGGCCAGACGCAGTTCGCCGACCTGCTCGCCGGCATGAAGAACGTGGTCCTGGGTCAGGGCATCGACTTCGACGCCCTGCTGACGGTCCTGCTCGTGGTCCTCGGGCTCTACGCCGGGGCTGCGGTCTTCGGCTACCTCCAGGGCGTGCTGACCACCGGTCTGATCCAGCGCACGATGTACCGGCTGCGTCAGCAGGTCGAGCACAAGCTCGGTGGGCTCCCGCTGCGGTACTTCGACAAGGAGTCGCGTGGCGACATCCTGTCCCGGGTCACCAACGACATCGACAACCTCGGTCAGACGCTGCAGCAGGCGCTCAGCCAGCTCCTCTCCGCCATCCTCACGCTCGTCGGGGTGCTCGGGATGATGTTCTGGATCTCCTGGCAGCTGGCCCTCATCGCGCTGGTGACGATCCCGCTCTCCGGAGTCATCACGATGCGGATCGCCAAGCGCTCCCAGCCGCAGTTCGTCGCTCAGTGGAAGTCGACCGGCTCGCTCAACGGGCACATCGAGGAGATGTACACCGGGCACGCGCTGGTGAAGGTCTTCGGCCGTCAGCAGGCCGCGGCCGAGACGTTCAAGGTCGAGAACGACGCGCTCTACACGGCGTCCTTCAAGGCCCAGTTCATCTCCGGGCTGATCATGCCGGCGATGACCTTCGTCTCGAACCTCAACTACGTGGCGATCGCCGTGATCGGCGGGCTCAAGGTGGCGTCCGGCACGATGAGCCTCGGCGACGTCCAGGCCTTCATCCAGTACTCGCGCCAGTTCACCCAGCCCATCACGCAGGTCGCCTCGATGATGAACCTGCTGCAGTCGGGCGTGGCTTCGGCCGAGCGGGTCTTCGAGCTGCTCGACGCGCAGGAGCAGTCGGCCGAGCCGGTCGACGGGGCCGAGCTGGCCAGGGTCGAGGGGCGCGTCGCGTTCGAGGACGTGTCCTTCCGGTACGTGGCGGACACCCCGTTGATCGACGGGCTCTCGCTCGTCGCCGAACCGGGTCAGACGGTCGCGATCGTCGGGCCCACCGGGGCGGGCAAGACGACCCTGGTCAACCTGATCATGCGGTTCTACGAGGTGGACGGCGGTCGGATCACCCTGGACGGGGTGGACACCGCCACGATGAACCGCGAGCACCTGCGGTCCACGATCGGCATGGTGCTCCAGGACACCTGGCTGTTCGGCGGGACGATCGCCGACAACATCGCCTACGGGCGACTGGGGGCCACCCGCGAGGAGGTCGAGGCCGCAGCGACGACGACCTTCGTCGACCGCTTCGTGCGGACCCTTCCCCACGGGTACGAGACGGTCATCGACGACGAGGGCTCCAACGTCAGCGCCGGCGAGAAGCAGCTGCTCACCATCGCACGGGCCTTCCTCGCCGATCCGGCGATCCTCATCCTCGACGAGGCCACGAGCTCGGTGGACACCCGGACCGAGGTGCTCGTCCAGCACGCCATGGCGGCGCTGCGGCAGGGACGGACCTCGTTCGTCATCGCCCACCGCCTGTCCACGATCCGCGACGCCGACGTGATCCTGGTGATGGAGCACGGCAGCATCGTCGAGCAGGGCTCGCACACCGAGCTGATCGAGGCAGGCGGCGCGTACGCCCGGCTGTACGAGAGCCAGTTCGCGCAGGCCGCGGCACCCGTCGACTGATCGTCTGGCGAGGGTCTGGCAGGATCGCCCGGTGCATGTGCTCCCGGTCACCGACCCTGCCGACCCTCGCCTGAGCGACTACGTCGCGCTGACCGATGTCGCCCTGCGACGGCGGGTGGAGCCCGAGCGTGGGCTCTACATCGCCGAGGGATCGACGGTGCTCGGGCGGGCGCTCGAGGCCGGTCACCTGGCCCGCTCGGTGCTGTGCTCGCCCCGCTGGTTGCCGGACGTCGAGCAGATGCTCGCGACCGCCGGCCATGTCGACGACGTCTGCGTCTACGTGGCTGACGCCGCGGTCCTGGAGGAGGTCACCGGCTTCCACGTGCACCGGGGGGCGCTCGCGGCCATGCAGCGGCCCCTGCTCCCGCCGCTGGCCGAGCTGCTGGCCACCTGCCGCGACGGCGGCCCCGCCCGCCGCGTCGCCGTGCTCGAGGACATCGTCGACCACACGAACGTCGGGGCGATCTTCCGCAGCGCCGCCGCTCTGGGCGTCGATGCCGTCCTCGTCTCCCCGGGCTGCGGCGACCCGCTCTACCGGCGCAGCGTCCGCGTGTCGATGGGCACCGTCTTCCAGGTTCCGTGGACTCGGCTGGAGCCATGGCCGCAGGGGCTGGAGCTGCTGCGCTCCCTGGGGTTCACCGTGGCCGCGCTCGCCCTGAGCGACGACTCGATCTCGCTCGACGAGCTCGTCCAGGCCCAGCCCGAGCGGCTCGCCCTGATGCTCGGCACCGAGGGGGACGGGCTCTCGACGGAGGCTGCCGAGGCGGCGGACCTCGTGGTCCGGATCCCGATGGCCGGCGGGGTGGACTCGCTCAACGTCGCTGCCGCCTCGGCGGTCGCGTTCTGGGCGACCCGGCCATGAGGGCGCCGCCGCGTCAGCGTCGGTGCGTCGGCGTGAGGGTTCCGCGCGCGAGGGTGTGGAAGAGGGCGGTGAACGCCACGGCCGTCGGCGGGGTCTCTTCGTGCAGGCCGAGGCTCGGCACGTCCAGGGCGTGCACGGCGAACACGTAGCGGTGCAGGCGGTCGCCGGCCGGCGGTGCGGCGCCGAGGTAGCCGGTACCGCCGCCGTCATGACGAGACTGCCGCGCTCCGGCGGGGAGCCGGTCGCCGGCGGGGGAGCCGGCGCCCTGCGGCAGCCCGGTCAGGTCGGGCGGAAGATCCCAGACGGTCCAGTGCCAGAACCCGGCCGGGGTCGGGGCGTCGGGGTCGAAGCAGGAGATCGCGATGCTCGCGGTGCCCTCGGGGACGGCAGACCAGTGGAGCTCGGGTGAGGTGCTGCCGCCGTCGTCGGTGAACTCCGGCGGCATCGGGGCGCCGTCGGTGACGTCGTCGCTGAGCAGCTCGATGCCCGCGACCGGCGGGAGCTGGCCGTACGGCTCGGGCGGGACGGGTCGGGTCAGGTCCATGGTGCCCTCCAGGGCGAGGTGTCCTTCCATCATGCCGACCACGGGCCTCGGCTGCATGGCGGTGCGGGCGGCGGTTCGGCATCGATATGAAGAGTCATTCACATGGTAAAGTGCTCAAGTTGTCGGAGACATGAGGGAGAGCACCGATGCCTGAGGTGTACGCGGTCAAGGCCGAGCTCTTCCGCACCCTCGGCCACCCCGCCCGGATCCGGATCCTCGAGCTGCTCTCCGAGCGCGACCGGCCGGTGTACGAGATGCTCGCCGCGATCGACATCGAGCCGTCGAACCTGTCCCAGCAGCTCGCCGTGCTGCGACGCGCCGGTCTTGTCGCGCAGCGACGCGAGGGCGCCGACGTCGTCTACGCCCTCAGCGCCCCCGCGGTGGCCGAGCTCCTCCTCGTCTCCCGGCGGCTCCTCGGCGACCTGCTCGCGGGTCAGGAGTCCCTGCGGGCCGAGCTCCAGCCGCACGGCTCGGCGCCGATCGGGCACGCTCCCGCCGACGGCTCGGCCGCCGGTCGTCCGGGCCGCGAGCGATGAGCCTCGCAAGACTGGCGCGTCTCGTCGCGCGCACCGGACGCGTGGCCGAGCCCGCGCCGCAACGGCCGGTGGCGTCACCGCCTGGTGACGAGCCTGGGCCCGTACCGGACCCCGCTGTGCTGCACGCCCTGCGGGGAAGCGCCCAGGTGCGACATGTGGACGCCGGCTCGTGCAACGGCTGCGAGATCGAGGTCGCGGCGACCTTCGGCCCGGTCTACGACGTCGAGCGCTACGGCGCCCGCCTCGTCGCCTCCCCTCGTCACGCCGACGTCGTGCTCGTCACGGGTGTCGTCACGCGCAACATGGCCGAGGCGCTCAGACTGACCCTCGCGGCGGTCCCTGAGCCGCGGCTCGTGATCGCCCTGGGCGACTGCGCCCGCAACTGCGGAGCACTGCGCGGCGGCTATGGCGTGCTCGGTGCCGTCAGCGACGTCGTCCCGGTCGACCTCGAGGTCGCCGGCTGCCCGCCGGAGCCCGCAGCGATCGTCGAGGCCCTGCGCACGGTGACCGGGCGATGAACGCCGTCGAGATCGGCCTCGCGGCTCAAGGGGTGCTGGCCCTGCTCGCCGTGGTGCTCGCCGTCCGCACGGACGGGGCGCGGCGCAACGTGCTGGCCGGGACGGCCTGCGCAGCACTGGCCGGGGCCGGAGCGTTCACCGGAGCGCTGGCCGTGGCTGGGCACGAGGGGTCGTTGACGCTGCGGACCGCGCTCCCGCTCTCGCCGCTCTCCCTCGCTCCCGACCGCCTGGGCGGGGTGTTCCTGCTCGTCGCGGGCCTGGTCGGGGTGGTCGCCTCGGTGTACGCGATCGGCTACGCGCACGGCGCCGCGGCCTCACGCAGCCAGTGGGCGGCCCTCGCGCTCTTCCTGCTCGGGATGCAGATGGTCCCGGCGGCCGCCGACGTCATGACCTTCCTGCTGGGCTGGGAGCTGATGGCGGCGGCCTCCACGGTCCTCGTCCTCGCCGAGCAGGCGCACCGGGCCCCGGCCAGGGAGGCGGCCCTCTGGTACGCCGTGATGACGCATCTGAGCCTGGTCGCGCTCCTTGCCGGATTCGCCGTCCTCGCCGCTCAGACGGACGGCACCGGCTTCGCCGCCCTCGCCGCCGTCGACCCTTCCTCGCCGGAGGCGAGCCTCGCCTTCGGGCTGCTCGCGCTCGGCTTCGGGGCCAAGGCCGGTGTGGTGCCGCTGCACGTCTGGCTCCCGCGAGCGCACCCCGAGGCACCGAGCCACGCCTCGGCCCTGATGAGCGCAGCGATGGTGAAGATGGGCGTCTACGGACTGCTCCTGGTCACCCTCCGCCTGCTTCCGGGCGGGCCGACCTGGTGGGCCATCGTCCTGGTCCTCCTCGGCGCCACCTCGGCGCTGTACGGGATCCTTCAGGCCTCGGTCGCCTCCGATCTCAAACGCCTGCTGGCCTACTCCACGAGCGAGAACATCGGTCTGATGGTGCTCGCGCTCGGCCTCGCGGTGCTGCTGCGCGGTGAGGGGCTGGCGGGACCCGCATCGGTCGCGCTCCTCGCCTGCCTGCTGCTCGTCGTCTCGCACGCGGCCTTCAAGACGACCCTCTTCCTCGGCGCGGGCGCTGTGCTGCACGCGACCGGCGAGCGCGACCTCGACCGCCTCGGCGGCCTGATCCGCACGATGCCGTGGACGGGCGCAGCCTTCGCCGTAGCGGCGATGGGGGCGGCGTCCCTGCCGGTGACCGGTGGTTTCGTCGCCGAGTGGGCGCTGCTGCAGGCGCTCATCCACGGGGGCCGACCGGAGGACCGGCTCGTGGCCGCGACCATCCCGCTCGCGCTCGCTGTGGTCGCCCTGACCGCCGGCCTCGCCCTGCTGACGTTCGCCAAGGCCTTTGGGATCGCGTTCCTCGCCCGCCCCAGGTCCGTCGGGGCGGCCTCAGCCCACGAGGTACCACGCACGATGCGGGCCGCGATGGTCGCGGGCGCCGTCGGGGTGGTCGTCATCGGCTTCGCCCCCGGCCCGATCGCTGCGGTGCTGGCGACGTCAGCCGGGTTGCGTGGCGTCGATGCCTTCGGTCTGGGCGGGCTGCGGCTCGCCGGGGTGGGCGCCGTGCTCGACCCTGCCGCGCTGACCCTGCTCGGCGTGCTGGTCACCCTGCCGGCGCTGGTGGCGGTCCTCGTGCTGGCGCGCCGCCGCCCGACCGTGCCCGACGTCGACGCCTGGGGCTGCGGTGGCCTGCGCACCAGTCCGCGGATGCAGTACACCGCGACCTCCTATGCCGAGCCGCTGATGCGGATCTTCGACGACGTGCTGCAGCCCGCGCGTGACGTGGAGGTGACCCACGTCGCGGAGTCGCGGTACCTGGCCGAGCGGGTCCAGTACCGCCAGGCCGTCGACGACGTCATCGAGGTCCGCGCCTATGCCGGGCTCATCAGGTCGGCGAACCGGCTCGCCGACCGGGCGCGCGGCATCCAGAACGGCTCGATCCACCGCTACCTGGCCTTCTCGTTCGCCGCGCTCGTCCTGGTGCTCGTGGTGGTCGCACGATGAGCGGCCCGCTGCGGACCGCAGGTCACCTCCTGGTGGTGCTCTTCCAGGTCGCGGTGATGGTCGGGCTCGCCCCGATCGTGGCGGGGATCACGCGGCAGGCCCGTGCCCGGCTGGAGGGCCGAGCCGGTGCCGGGGTGCTCCAGCCCTGGCGCGACGTGCGCAAGCTCCTGGGCAAGCGGCCGGTGCACGCGGCCGGGGCGAGCCTGGTGACCCGCGCCGCGCCGATGGTGCTGCTGGCCTCCGGCCTGACGGTCGCAGCGCTCGTGCCCCTCGTCGCTGCGCGTCCGCTGCCCCTTGTCCCGGACGACCTGTTCGTGGTGGTCTCGGTGCTCCTGGTCGGCACCGTCGCCCTGGCACTGCTGGGCCTCGACGTCGGCTCGGCGTTCGGTGGGATGGGTTCGAGCCGGCACATGATGATCGCGGCAATCGTCGAGCCGACGGTGCTGATGGCGGTCTACGCGCTCTCCATCCCGGTGGGCAGCTCGACGCTCTCGCTCATCGTCGCCGACCGGCGTTCGGACCCGACGAGCATCGGCTCGCCTGCCGGTGTGCTCGCGGTCGTCGCGCTCGTCGTGGTGATCCTCGCCGAGACGGGCCGGCTCCCGGTCGACAACCCCTCGACCCACCTCGAGCTGACGATGGTGCACGAGGCGATGATCCTGGAGACCTCTGGCCGCGACCTCGCCTGGGTCGAGCTCGGGTCATGGCTTCGGCTGGCCGCCCTGCTCGGGCTGGTCGGCAACCTCGTGCTGCCCTGGGGGGTCGCGACCGACCTGTCGGTCGGCGCCGTCCTGCTCGGTGTCGTCGCGATCGTCGCGAAGATCGCCCTGCTCGCCGGCCTGCTGGGCGCCGTGGAGGTCGCGATGGCCAAGCTGCGCCTGTTCCGCGTCCCCGAGCTGCTCGCCGGATCGTTCGTGCTGGCCTTCCTCGCCGTGACCGCCTCCTACCTGGTCGCCTGAGGAGCCCGGATGACACTCACGACCCTCGCCGAGCAGCTGCTCGCCCTGAGCACCGGGGCGCTCCTCGTCACCACGGCCCTGTTCGTCTGGCGCCGCTCGCTGCGGGCAGCCACCCGACTCCTCGCCCTCCAGGGCGTCGCGCTCGCCGTGCTCGTCGTGACGATCGCGATCACCGAGCGTGCCCTCGAGCTGGTGCTCGTGGCCGCCATGGTGCTCGCGCTCAAGGGCGTGGTGATCCCGGTCGTCCTCAGGCGCGCCGTGCGGGTCGGCGGGAGCGGGCGGGAGAACGCTCCACGGCTCAACCCGACGGCGGGGCTGGTCACGGTCGCGCTGCTCACCACCGTCGCGTACCTGGTCAGCCGACCCCTCACCGTCGCGACCGGCGGCCAGGGCGGGAGCGAGGCGGGCCCGGGAGCGTTCGCCGTCCCGATCGGGATGACGATGGTCCTCGTCGGCTTCCTCCTGCTGGTCACCCGTCGTCGGGCGATGTCCCAGCTCGTGGGGTTCCTCGTGCTGGACAACGGGATCGCGACCGTCGGGTTCCTCACGGCCGCCGGCGTGCCGTTCGTCGTCGAGCTCGGGGTCTCGCTCGACGTGCTGCTCGTTGCACTGATCCTCGCGGTGCTCTCGGGCCGGATGGGCACCCTGTTCGGCTCCGCCGACGTCGCCGACCTGACGGAGCTGAGGGACTGATGGGCGCACTGATGGTCGTTCCGCTGCTGGCCGCGCTGCTGCTGGCGGTCGCGTCCGCGAGCGTGACCCGCGCCGCTGTCTCGCGGTACTCCGGGATCGCGGTCAGCGTCGTCGTCCTGCTGTGCGGCACCGGTCTGCTGCTGGAGGGCCCGCAGGTCACCACTGTTGCCGACGGTCTCCTTCGCGCCGACAGCCTGTCCGCGTTCATGCTCACCGTGATCGGAGCCGTCGGGCTCACCTCGACCTGGGGCGGGCTCGCCCCGGCGGGGAGCGGCGCGAGCGCGACAGCAGCCGAGCGGCGATACGCGACCCTGATCTGCGTCTTCCTCGGTGCCATGTCGCTCGCGGTGCTGACCGACAACCTGGGCATCCTGTGGATCGCCGTCGAAGCCACCACGATCGCCACGGCCTTCCTCGTCGGGCACCACGGGACCCGACGCTCGCTGGAGGCTGCCTGGAAGTACGTCGTCCTCGGTTCCGTCGGTGTGGCGATCGCTCTGCTCGGCGTGGTGCTCCTGTACGCAGCCAGCCGCAGCGCCGGCGAGGCGACGCTCTCGTGGACGGTGCTGGTCAGTGGGCACCTTCCGCTCGACCCGGGACTGGTGCGGGTGGCGGCGGCGCTCGCGGTGCTGGGCTTCGCGACCAAGGCAGGCCTCGCGCCGATGCACTCCTGGCTCCCCGATGCGCACAGCCAGGCGCCGGCGCCCGTCTCCGGCCTGATGTCCGGCGTGCTTCTCGCTGTCGCCCTCTACGCGATCCTGCGCATCCAGGCCGTGGCCGACACGGTGCTCGGGCCAGGGCTGATGCGCGGGCTGCTGCTCACCGCAGGGCTGGGCTCGCTCACGGTCGCGGCGCTGCTCATCCTGCGCCAGCGCGACTACAAGCGGCTGCTCGCCTACTCGAGCATCGAGCACATGGGGCTCATCGCGGTGGGTGCAGCGGTCGGCGGCCCGCTCGCCCTCGCTGCCGTGCTGCTGCACGTGCTGGGTCACGGCCTGGCCAAGGCGACGGTGTTCGTCGCCGCGGGACGGGTGCTCGCCGCCGAGGGGACGACGCAGATCGATGACGTCAAGGGACTGCTCGTCCGGCGGCCACGGCTGGCGATACCGTTCGTCGCGGGGATGGGCGCGCTGCTCGGCTTCCCGCCGTTCGCGCTGTTCTTCTCCGAGGTGGCGATCGTGGTGGCCGGCTGGCGGGCCGGTCTCGGCCTCGCCATGGCTGCGGTCCTCGTGCTGCTGCTGGTGCTCTTCGCCGGCCTCGCCAGGGCGACGGCAGCCATGGTGCTCGGGCCCGGGACCGAGCTCGCGCAGGACGGCGCGACGCCCAGCGGAGCGACCGGCCCGACGGCGCCGCTGGCCATGGCGCTGGGAACGACGGCCGTCGTCGGCTTCCTCGTACCGGTCGGCACCGTGCTTGCGCAGGCCGCTGCGGCGGTGACGCGATGAGGCGGGTGCCACTGACCAGGCCCGACGGGACGAGCGAGCTTCCGGTCCCGGCGGGTGGGCTCCTCGCTGCCGCCGGGGAGCTGCTCGCCTCCGGTCACCGCCTGACGCTCGTCGCGGCGCACGACGACGGTGCCGAGGGATTCCACGTCGTGTACGCCTTCGCCCATCCCGGGACCGATCAGCGCACCGAGCTCGTCGTGCTCGTGCCACGGGATGATCCGCGGGTGCCTTCCCTGGCCGGCCTGTCGTTCCCGGCCGGACGCTTCGAGCGCGCCATGCACGACCAGTTCGGCATCGCGGCGACCGACCACCCCCGTCCGCGCCGGCTCGTGCTGCACGACCACTGGCCGGAGGGCTGGTTCCCGATGCGGCACGACGCGGGGCCGGCCGACTTCGCCAAGGACGACGGGACGTTCTCGTTCCTCCCAGTCGAGGGGGAGGGCGTCTACGAGATCCCCGTGGGTCCGGTGCACGCCGGAATGATCGAGCCCGGGCACTTCCGCTTCTCGGTGGTCGGCGAGACCATCCTGCGGATGAAGGCCCGGCTGTGGTTCGTGCACCGGGGGATCGAGAAGCTCTTCGAGGGGAAGACCCCTGCCGAGGGGATGGTGCTCGCCGAGCGGATCAGCGGGGACACCGCCGTCGGGCACGGACTGGCGTACGCGATGGCCGTCGAGGGCGCGCTCGGCCTCGAGGTCAGCGAGGAGGACCGCCTCGTCCGGGCCCTGCTGCTCGAGCTCGAGAGGCTGCACAACCACGTCTGCGACCTCGGGGCGATGGCCAACGACGTCGGTTTCGGGATCGTCAACAACCACGCTCAGCGGCTCCGGGAGACCCTTCTGCGGCACAACAAGGACGTCACCGGCCACCGCTTGCTGCGCGGCGGGGTCGGGATCGGCGGGTCGGGGCTCCTCGCGGTGCCCGATGCGGCGCTGGTGGCCCGCGTCGCTGACGAGGCCGCCGAGCTCGTCGCGATCGCGCTCGGCAGCTCGGTCGTCCTGGACCGGTTCACCGGGACAGCTGTGCTCGCCCGCGAGGAGGCGCAGACCATGGCGGTCCTCGGCTACGTCGCGCGGGCCTCCGGCGTGGACGTGGATGCTCGGCGTGACCACCCCTTCATCGACCTCGGACCCGGCTTCCGGGTGTGCGTGCGCGCCGACGGGGACGTGCTGGCGAGGTTCGGGGTGCGCGCCGAGGAGGTGGCGGTCTCGGCGGGGCTCGTCGGCGACCTGGTCGCCCGGCTCGCCGGGCGGACCGGCTCCCTGGCAGGTCCTTCTGAGGTCGCCAGGGCAGACCGGACGACACCGGACACTGCTCCCGGCCCGTCGGCCGCCGCGACGGCACAGCCGGCCACGGCCAGCGGGCTCGCGCTGGTCGAGGCCTGGCGCGGGACGGCATGCCACCGCGTGGAGCTCGATGCCGAGGGCAGGCTCGCCCGGGTCGCCGTGGTGGACCCGTCGTTCTTCGGCTGGCCGGCGCTCCCGGTCGCGCTGGCGGACACGATCGTCCCGGACTTCCCGTTGGCCAACAAGAGCATCAACCAGTCCAACGCCGGGAACCACCTGTAGTCGCAACGGTTCGGGCACACCGGAGGCGCCGGCCCGTTGACGGGCGGGACGGCGCCTCCGGTGCCGTGCGCCCAGGTCAGCCGATCAGGCCCTTCGCCTTGAGCCAGTCCGCCGCCGCCTGCATGGCCGAGGCCTTCTCCGACCCCTCGACGCGGTCGCGCAGGGCGATCAGGTCCTCGGTGGTCAGGGCGGCCGAGACCTTGTTCAGCACCGAGGCCAGCTCCTCGGAGTAGATGCCCTCGGCGAGCAGCGGTACGACGTTCTGCGCGGAGATGAGCGCCTTCGGGTCGTCGAGGACGACGAGCTTCTCGGCCGTGATCGCCGGCGAGGTCGTGTAGATGTCGGCCACCTGGACGCTGTTGTCGACGAGCGCCTTGACGGTGTCCGGGCCACCGAAGTCCTCGATCGGCAGGAAGGTGACGTCGCCGGGCTTCACGCCGACGCCGTAGGTGTCCTTCAGTCCGGGCACCCCGTAGCCGAGCTCGGCGAACTGCGGGTTGGCGCCCAGGGTGAACGGCACGACCTTGGCGAGGTCGCCGATCTCCTTCAGGCCGTTGGCCTGCGCGAACGCCGCGGTGACGACGTAGGCGTCCTTGTCCTCCGCCGGCGCTGAGTCGAGGACCTTCAGCTTGTCCTTGGCGACCGCTGCGCCGAGCGCGCCGTCGACGTCCGTCGTGGTGCGCTCGGTGTACGAGGGGTTGTAGAACGCGAGCAGGTTCCCGTTGTACTCCGGGATGAGGTTGATCGAGCCGTCCTGCAGCGCAGGGATCGTCTGCTGACGCGGCCCGATGTTGAACTTGGTGGTGACCTCGAATCCGGCGCCCTTGAGCGCCTGGGCGTAGATCTCGCCGAGGATCTCGCTCTCGGGGAACGCGAACGAGCCGACGACGATCGCCTTTCCGCTCGCACCGCCGGTGGCCGCGCCGCCGCCGGCACTTGTCGCGGTGCCGGTCGGATCGGCGCTGGAGCACCCTGCGAGGGCCACGAGCGCCCCCACCACGATCGCCACGCCAGCGATGCGGCCTCTCTTGCGTGCTGTGAACATGTTCTACCCCTCTTGATCGGTGGCACTGGCCACTGACACGAGCTGCCCGGATGGCATGCCGCGCCGGTTCCTGCGGTTCTCGCGACGACCGGTGGTCAGGGTCGTCGCGGTGAGCTTCTGCACGACGGCGAAGACGCCGTCGACAGCCAGAGCGAGGGCGGTCACCAGGAAGGCGCCCGCGAGGATCACGGTGAAGTCGTTGAGGCCGATGCCGGAGGTGATGACCCGCCCCAGACCGCCGAGGCCGACGTAGGAGGCGATCGTCGCCGTGGCGATCACCTGGAGGCTCGCCGCCCGGATCCCGCCGATGATCAGCGGGAGGGCGAGCGGGATCTCCACCTGCAGAAGGATCTGGAGCTCGGTCATCCCGTTCGCGCGCGCGGCATCGATCGTCTGCCGGTCGACGGACTCGAGCCCTGCATAGGCACCGGCGAGGATCGACGGGACGGCGAGCAGCACGAGGGCGGTGAGCGAGCCGAGGGTGGCGGCGGTGAGGTAGGAGACCCGGTAGCCGGCGACCATCGTGAGGAAGAACAGGATGCCGAGCGCTGGCAGCGCCCGCATGGCCCCGGTGAAGCCGATGACGAACTGTCTGCCCCGGCCGGTGTGGCCGATGAAGAACCCGAGGGGCAGGGCGAGGAGCGCGGCGATCGGCACCGTGATCGCCGTGTACTGCAGGTGCTCGGCGAGGCGGTCGCCGAGCGGGAGCGGGCTCGTCGCGTTCGCGGCCCAGTGCGCCGGGTCGACGATGTACTGCAGGGCGAGCAGGACGAAGCTCATCGTGCCTCCGCCGGCGTCTCGACGGGCTTCGACTTCGCCGTCCACGGCAGCAGCACGCGACCGGCCATGACGAGGAGCACGTCGAAGACGAGGGCGATGAGCACGCTCGCCACGATCCCGACGCCGACCTCTTCGAGGATCCCGCGCTGCTTGCCGTTCTGGAACAGGTAGCCCAGGTTCGACGAGCCGATGATCACGCCGACCGACACCAGCGCGATCGTGCTCACCGAGACGACACGCATCCCGGCCAGCAGCACGGGCCCGGCCAGCGGCAGCTCGACCTGCCAGAAGCGGGCGAGCGGGGAGAAGCCCATCGCGGTGGCGGCGTCGATCGTGGCCTGGTCGACCGCGCGCAGTCCGTCCGACGCGGTGCGGACCATGACCGCGACGCCGTAGATGGTCAGGGCGACGACCAGGTTGGTCTCGCTGAGCACCCGCGTCCCGATCATGATCGGCAGGATGACGAAGAGCGGCAGGGACGGGATCGTGTAGAGCAGGCTCCCGGTGGTGATGACGACCGCCCGCAGGGTGGCGTTGCGGTTGGCGAGCCAGCCGAACGGGAGCGCGATCACGAAGCTGAGCACGATGGGCAGGACGGCGAGGCGGACGTGGTCGAACGTCAGTCCGCGGATCAGGTCGAGGTTGTCCAGCACCCAGGTCACGGGACGGCGGACCCTTCGGGACGGCGGGCGTCATCGGACCGGTGCACGCGCGCCGGGGCCGTGCTCGCGAGGACCCCTGCCGGCCGGCCGTCGTCGTCGACGACGAGCGTCGCACCGTCGTCCCCCTCGCGCTGCTGCAGATGCAGTCGGCGCCGGCCCTTGTCGGCACCGATGAAGGTCTCGACGAACTCGTCGGCCGGGTTGGCGAGGATCTGGGCAGGCGTCCCGGCCTGCGCGATGATCCCGCCCTTCTTGAAGATGATCACCTGGTCGGCGAGGGTGAACGCCTCGTCGATGTCGTGCGTGACGAAGACGATGGTCTTGCCGAGCTCGCGCTGCAGGCGGTTGAGCTCGGTCTGCAGGTCGGCCCGCACGATGGGGTCGACGGCACCGAAGGGCTCGTCCATCAGCAGGATGTTCGGGTCGCTCGCCAGTGCGCGGGCGACGCCGACGCGTTGCTGCTGGCCGCCGGAGAGCTGTCCGGGGTAGCGCTGCGCGAGGGCGCGGTCCAGGCCGACCTTGTCCAGCAGCTCGAGCGCCTCGGCGCGGGCCTGCGCCTTGGGCACGCCCTTGAGCACGGGAACCGTCGCGATGTTGTCGATCACACGACGGTGCGGCAGGAGCCCGGCGGCCTGCAGGACGTAGCCGATGCTGCGGCGCAGCTGGACCTTGTCCCGTGTCGCGATGTCGACGCCGTCGATGAGGATCTGTCCGGAGGTCGGCTCGAGCATCCGGTTGATCATGCGAAGGATCGTCGTCTTGCCGCAGCCGGAGGAGCCGACCAGGACGGTCGCCTGGTGGGCGGGCAGGGCGAAGCTGAAGTCGTCCACCGCAACGGTCCCGTCAGGGAACTGCTTGGTCACCGATCGGAACTCGATCATCGTCGCTTCCTCGGTCTCGGGCTCACCAGGCGGCCTCGTGGGACGTGCGCGTGCGGTTCGGTCGGTGTCGAAGGGGGTGGAGCCCATCGAACCACCCGAACCGACAACCGGCCACGGGAACGAAATAGTCCGGTTCTCGGGGGTCGATGCCGATCGCTCCGGGGGAGCCGTCCGTCGATTGACACCGGGGGGAGTGTCAGCGTGTACTGAGATACTCGAACAGATGTTCGAACGATCCGGAGGCGTGATGACCGCAGTGGCTGTGCCCGTCGACCGGGCGGCGCGCGCGCGTGCGGTGCTGGACCGGGCGGAGGCACGGACCGGCACCCGGCGGCGGCCCTGGTCCGCGCCCGTCCCTGCCCTGGTCCCGACGGCACCGGTCCCGCCTGCCGTCGTCCCGCCTGCCGTCGTCCCGCCTGCAGCCGCCGTTGCGCCGGCCGGGATCCCTGGCGTGCGCGGGCACGGCCGGCCCGCCCTCCCGGTCGACTCTCGCCTGTCCGTGCTGATGCCCTCCCTCGACCGGGGCACGACGCTGACGGTCGCCGGGTCCACCTCGTTGCTGCTCGCCCTGCTGGCTGAGGCCTCTGCCGCCGGGAGCTGGGTGGCCATGGTGGGCCTTCCGGGTGTCGGGGTGCTGGCCGCCGCACAGCTCGGTCTGGCGCTCGAACGTGTCGTCCTGGTACCGGACCCCGGCCCCGACGGCTCTCGAGTGCTGGCAGCACTGCTCGACGGGATGGACGCCGTCGTGGTGGGCGAGGTCGCACTGACCGACAGCGACCGCCGTCGGCTCAGCGCGCGCGCCAGGGAGCGCTCAGCCGTGCTGCTCTCCACCACCCCGTGGCCAGGGGCCTCCGTTGCGATCCATGCAACGGTCTCCCGCTGGGGCGGGGTCGGTCGCGGCGATGGCCGGCTGCGGGACGGGATGCTCGCGGTCAGTCGCTACGGCAGGGGTGCGGCAGCGCGGGGGTGGTCCGGCGAGGTCGTGATCCCTGGTACCTGGCGCGAGACGGACCATGGCGGTCAGGTCCTCGGCGTCCCGACCGACGCGTGCCCGCGTCCGGTCCTCCTCGAACCGGTCCAGAGGCGGGTCGGATGAGCGCCAGGACCGCAGCGCTCTGGGTGCCGGACTGGCCCGTGCTGGCCGCCATGAGCGTCGAGCACGTGCCGGCGCATGCCCCGGCAGCAGTGCACGACGGCCGCCGGATCACCGCGGTCTCGGCGCCGGCCCGTCGTCAGGGGGTCCGGCGAGGGATGCGTCGGCGAGCAGCTCAGCAGTGCTGCCCCGATCTCGCCCTGCTCCCGGCCGACCAGGGCCGCGACAGCAGGGAGTTCGAGCCGGTCGCCGTCGCCGCGGAGAGCGTGGTGGCCGGCATCGAGGTGGCCAGGCCAGGGCTGATCCTGCTGCCCGCCGCCGGCGCCGGCAGGTATCACGGCTCGGAGCAGGTGCTCGCGGAGCTGCTGGTCAGTGCCGTGGCCGAGGTGGGGTGCGAGGCCCAGGTCGGGATGGCCGACGGCATCGGGGCCGCCGTGATCGCGGCCCGAGCCTCGACGCTCGTCCCTGCCGGGACGACGCGCCAGTTCCTGGCCGGCTGGGGGATCGGCGAGCTGCGGCACCTGACGATCGGCGCGGCGACCGAGGTCGACGCCCTGGTCGACCTGCTGATCCGGCTCGGGGTGCGCACCCTCGGCGACCTGGCCCGGCTGCCGCGTGCAGATGTCGCAGCCCGGTTCGGCCCGGGGGGCGAGTGGGCGCACCGGGTGGCCTCCGGCGAGGACGACCGTCCCACCGCCTTGCGTCGTCCCGAGCCGGATGTCGCCGTCGCCCAGGACTTCGACCCCCCGGTCGAGCGGCTCGAGGCGACGGCCTTCGCCGCCCGGTCGCTCGCCGAGGGCCTGAACTCGGCGATGGTGGCCGCCGGGGTGGGCTGCGGGCGGGTGCAGATCTGCGCGACCACCACTGAGGGCACCGAGCTGGTGCGCACCTGGCGCACCGACACCGCCCTCGGCGGCTTGTCGGTCCCACGGCTGACCGACCGGGTGCGCTGGCAGCTGGACGGCTGGCTCACGGCCCGGAGCCTCGGCCGGACCGGCCTGGGAGACGATCCCGAGCCTGCCCCGCTGGTGCGTCTCGCGCTGCGCGCCGAGGAGGTGGTCGCGGTCGGTGCCGAGCAGGGCCGGCTCTGGGGCCAGGCCGCCGGGGCAGACCTGCGCGCTCAGCGTGCCGTGCACCGCGTCCAGGGGCTGCTGGGTGTCGAGGCGGTGCTCAGTGCCCGGGTCCAGGGTGGCCGTGAGGTCCGTGACCAGGTGCACCTGGTCCCGTGGGGAGAGGACCTGCCGCCGGCAAGGGCCGTGGACGCGCCGTGGCCGGGACGGCTCCCCGCCCCGGCGCCCGCGACGGTGCTCGTCGCGCCGCAGGCCGTCCAGCTGTGCGGGACGGACGGGCGTCGGGTCCAGGTGGACGCGAGGCTGCAGGTCAGCGCCGAGCCGGCGATGGTCTGGTGGCCGGACGGCACCTCGCAGAGCGAGGTCACCGGCTGGGCGGGGCCGTGGCCGATGG